>CAJUNE010000069.1 GCA_910587745.1 uncultured Bacilli bacterium | reverse complement strand
GTGATATTAAAGGGTTGTATAAACCTTTAATAAGCATAATTCTAGCTTTTAAATGAGAGAATTTACGATAACCACAAGCATTGTGTTTAACTTGTTTAATAATATTGTTAGTGCCTTCAACAATACCATTAGATAAATCATAATCAAAGGCATTAACAATGTATTTTTCAAATTCTAATAAAGTTTTATTACATTTTTTTGCATGAATAGAAATTGAAGAATTAGGATGATGAATAATATTAAGAAATTTTTGTTTATTTCTGTTTTTTAAAGATTTAAGTAATCCTTGATAATAATTGTAAGTAACTTTAAGTTCAGTATTAGTATTAAGAAGATAAGTAACAATATATTTTTCTGAAACTTCTTTTCTAAAATGTTTAGAGTAAAATAATCTATTGGATAAATCATCTTCATTTTTAAGAATGAGTTTCCAATATTTTTTAAGCTTATTGTAATTAGGATTAGATTTCTTACAAAGCATAATTCTAGTTTTATCTAAAGCATTACGAAATTGAATAACAATATGAAATCTATCAGGGATTAAAACAGCATTTTTAAATAATTTTTTCATTAAGATATAATAAGGTTTATATAAATCCATTGTAATGTATTTAACGTTATCTCTTTGTTGTTTAGAATATCTTCTAAAATAATTATCAATATCTTTAGAAAGACGAGAATTATTAATATCAAAAATATTCTTTTTATCTTGATTAACAATAATAAAAGCCATCTTAGATTTAGTATCTTTAGTGGCATCAAATTCATCAATGCCAAAAGAAGTAGGTAGAGTACCATTATTTTTAACATATTTATCATGGGAAATATCATCTAAAATACGATTAACGGAATTAGTAGAAATATTATTTCTTAAAGCCATATCTTTTTCACTGCCTTTTTGCATTAAATCTAAAATAACAGAAATTCTAGTATTATTAGAGATTTGTTTATGAGGATTAACTAAAGAAGTAGAAGCGATAAATGTTTTATTGCAATGTTTACAAAGAAATCTTTGTTTATCTAAAAGAAGAATAGTATTATAATTAGAAACTTTAGGAATTTTAATTTTACAATTACGTTTCCAATTCCATTTAATAATATCATCAAATCCTTCATTGATGCATCCACATTTAGGACAAGAGGAAGGAATATAAGTTAAATAGCCATGAAAAATTTTGGTTTCAGTATCTTTAATTTTAATGGTTTCTAAACAATTATCATAAAAATAAACATTTTTATCTTTAATATTTAGAATATCTTTAGTATAATCAGTATGAGTCATATAAATCAGAACCTTTCAGTGTTTATAGTCAAATTCATTGTATCATAGTTTCTGATTAATGACTCATTTTTTATGAATTAAAAAAATAGTGTCAGTTTTTTTCACCAACACTATTTATTATAGAACCATTAAGTGGTAGTAATATCACTTTTTTATTTTGGCAAAATAAAAACACTTTTAAAGTGTTAATTATTAGTTTCTTCTTGTTTAGAAGTTTTTAGTTCACTATATATTGCTCGATTAAAATCATGCTCTTTACTGGTGATGTTTTCATC
>CAJUNE010000068.1 GCA_910587745.1 uncultured Bacilli bacterium | reverse complement strand
GTGATGGAAGTATGCGTTTGATATATGATGGAACAACATGTCATGCAAATGGAACTTCAACAGCAGAGAGTATTGCGAAAACAAGTGTAGCATACAATTCAAGCTATAATAATAGTTCATATGTAGGATGGACTTATACAGCAGGAAGTCAAAGAACAACAAGTGGAACATCTTCAAATGCAAAAACACAACTAGAGAGTTGGTATAATAGTAATCTAGCAAGTCAAGCATCAAAGATAGCAGATGGAAAGTACTGTAATGATAGAAATGTAGGAACAGGAGGATCTAGTTCAAGTTGGAGTGCAGGTGGAAGGTCATTCTATTATGCGCCATTAACAAGAAGAGATAGTAATAGTCCAAGTTTAGCGTGCAATTCAGGAGATGTATATACACTTAAGGTAGGATTAATCACATCAGACGAAGTAATATACGCAGGAGGAAGAGGAGTAAATAACACTGTATACTATCTATACAACGGACAGAACTACTGGACCATGTCTCCATATCACTGGACTAGTAATGCTCTCGTGTTCGTCGTGGGTACGAGTGGCTACCTCAGCAGCAGCTACCACGTGAACTGGACTGGGCCAGGTTTGCGTCCAGTAATAAATTTGCATTCTGATATAACATTTTCTAGTGGAGAAGGTACATTAAACAATCCATATATAGTTCAGTAGAATAGATAGAGGTTTTGGTAATGAATAAATTTAAGATAGAAGAAAAAGAAGAATATACATTTAGAAATATAAGATTTAGTAAAGAAATATTTGATAAAATAAATAAAGTAAAAGGTAATAATAGTTTTACTAAGTTTGTTATAGAAGCTATAAAATATGCTCTTGATAATATGGAGGATAACTAAATAGCTTCTTTTTATTAATAATTGACAATAGCAATAAAAAGTTATAGAATAGCATAGCTATAAAGGGGCTAACTATGAATAGGAATAATAAATTAAATTTTAATACGCTAGTAAGTAGGTTATCTGTAGCGGATATTAATGCTTTATTATGGGAAGTTGAAAACTCTTATATAGAATATGAACCATTTTTAAATATAGATTTTAATTTTAAATTTGGAGTTGAATTAGAATATGAAGAAGCAAATCAAAAAGAAATTACAAAAATGTTAAAAAGGTTATATAGATGTAGAGAATTAACTAATCAAAATGGTACCTTTTGGACAAACAAGGATGACAAAACAGTTCACCAAATAGTAGGAAAAGATATTATTGGTGGTGAAGTGGTTTCACCTATATTGATAAATGATAGAAACTCTTGGAGAGAGATAAACTGTATTTGTAGTGAATTAATAGAATATGGGGCTATCGCAACAGAATCTACTTCTTCGCATATTCATGTTGATCAAGGCATACTAGGAAATAGAGTTGAAACGTGGATTAATTTTATAAAGTTATGGATTATTTATGAGGAAGTTATTTATAGATTTTTATTTGGAGAATATACAAATGGAAGAAAGGAAATAGCTAAATATGCTAAGCCAGTTAGAATAGAATATTTAAGAAGACTAAAAAGAGAAATTAAAGATATTGACTCATTAGACTTATTAATTCAAAAATTAAAAATTGGAAGACATCATGGAATTAACTTTATGAATGCAAGCACTACTAAGACAATACATGAAGTTAAAAGTACAATTGAATTACGAGTACCAAATGGAACATTAGAACCAACTATCATCCAAAACAATGTATTATTTTTCAGTTGTTTATTGCATGCTG
>CAJUNE010000067.1 GCA_910587745.1 uncultured Bacilli bacterium | reverse complement strand
ACACTCTTTCCCTACACGACGCTCTTCCGATCTGTTTAAAAAGGCTAAAAGAAGTGGAGCAGATGTATTAATAACTGGAGATATGAAATATCATGATGCTCAAGATGCCCTAGATATAGGAATGAATGTAATTGACTGTGGACATTTTGACACAGAAGATATATTTAAAGATGCAATCAGTATCTATTTAGATGATATTAAAGGCATAGAGGTAATAAAAAGTAATATTAATTTAAATCCGTTTAAAATAGTATAGTAAAATAAAAGTGTCATAAAATCATAAAATGGATCCTATATAGTGGACACTAGAAAAAGAGTGTCTATCTATATAGGATTTTTTGTATAAAATATTAAACAAGGAGTGATTATAATATGAGTAAAAAGACATTTACAGATTTAGAAATGCTAGATTTATCTAAAAATAAATATGTAAAAAATGTAACCTCGAAAGGTATAACTTATACTAATGAATTTAAGTTACAGTTTATTGCTGAATATGAGAACGGAAAAACTTCAAGAAAAATTTTTGAAGATGCGGGATTTGATGTTGATGTAATTGGAATTAAACGCATAGAGTCTGCTAGTTTAAGATGGAGAGCAGCATATAAAGATAAAGGGGTTTTAGGTTTAGAAGATACTAGAACATTAAATTCAGGAAGAACACTTAATAGAGATTTAACTGTTGAAGAAATTCTTGCTAAGAAAGATGCTGAAATAGCGTACCTTAAAGCGGAGCTTGAATTAATAAAAAAGCTCGAGCTGCAAGAAAGGCAGGTGATAAGTAAAAAAATACCGTCATCTATAATATTTAATTTAATACAAAATTTGATTAAAAATTTCAATCTTAAGAATATGACGAGACATTTATGCAAAATTGCTAATGTCTCTGCTTCTGGTTACTATAAATTTCTAAGTAATTTTAGAGCTCGAAGAATAAAGGAGCATAAAGATCTTAAATCTAAAGAAATTATTTTAAAAGCATTTAACTATCGTGGATACAAGAAAGGTTCTAGGTCTATAAAAATGATATTAGAAAATAAATTTCATATAATAATGAATAGGAAGAAAATCCAAAGAATTATGCGAAAATATAACATTACTTGTCCTATACGTAAAGCTAATCCATATAAACGTATCGCTAAAGCTACAAAGGAACACAGAGTAGTTCCTAATAGGCTAAATAGAGAATTTAAACAAAATACACCTGGTAAGGTAATGTTAACTGATATTACATATATGCCGTACGGCAATAATAAAATAGCATACTTATCTACGATAAAAGATTCTTCAACAAATGAAATATTAGCATATAATCTTTCTAATAGCTTAGCTATAGATATTGTAACTGAAACTATAAATAAATTAGTTAAATTAAAATCATTTAAACTACATAAAGATGCATTTATCCACTCTGACCAAGGTTCTCATTACACAAGCCCAATTTTTCAAAAATTACTTAAGAAAAATAAATTAGGTCAATCTATGTCTCGTAGAGGCAATTGTTGGGATAATGCTCCACAAGAATCGTTCTTTGGACATATGAAAGATGAAATTGATTACAAAAGTTGTAGAACAATAGAAGAACTTAAAATATTGATAGATGATTATATGGATTATTATAATAATGACCGTTGTCAGTGGAATTTAAAAAAGCTGACTCCTGTACAATACAGAAATCAGCTTTTAGCAACTTCTTAATAACCCTTTTTTTCTAGTGTCCTTGACAAAGGGTCCATTTTAATT
>CAJUNE010000066.1 GCA_910587745.1 uncultured Bacilli bacterium | reverse complement strand
CATAATGTTGTATTATAGCATAAAGGTAACAAAGTTGCAAATTTTTTGATATAAAGATAGTGTAAAATAATTTGGGGGAAGACATAAAAAAAGAAATCATTACGTGTTATAATAAATTTGAACAAAATAACAAAGGAATGATTTCTTATGAATATAATAACATATTTTAACCAATTTTTAAAAGACAATTTTAATAATTTTTTAAAAAAATATTTTGAAGAAGGTAATTATTATACTAAAACATCTAATTTTAATAATTATTTTGATTTCATAAATGATTTAGATAGTTTTTCGGATTCTTTTATGAAAAATATAATCAAAGCCTATTTTGAATATATTGACGAAATATTTTTTAACTCTTCTTATCGTAAAAATTATTGTATTTCTAAAGGATTTTATGAAAGAAAAAATTATGTTACTTTGTTTGGTGAAATAACCTTTAAAAGAAGATACTACTATGATAAAATAACCAATGAAAGATTCTTTTTTACTGACTTCTTTTTAAGTCTTCCTAAAAGAAAACACTTTGACCCATTTGTTTGTTCTGAAATTGTTGATGCTTCTGCTTCAACAAGCTATTCTAAAGCAGGATATTTAGTATCTAATAAAATTGGTAAAAGAACTTCTAATAATATTTATATTTCTCGGGCTACTGCTAGAAACATTGTTATGAATTTTAATTACGATATTAACCATACTTCTCAAATTAGAAAAATAGAAAGGTTATTTATTATGCTTGACGAAAAGTTTGTCGGCTCACAATTTAACAATGGTAAAGACCATATGATTAAGGCTGCAGTTATTTTTGAAAATACTAAGTTAGTTTACAAATCAAAAAGAAAAATTGATTCAATTGACCGTTATCAACTTATTGGCTCTCATACTGAAGCTTCTATCAATAATGATTTGATTCTAAAAGTCGTTAATTATATTTATAATCATTATGATACTGATTATTTAAAAGAAATATGTTTTATGGGAGACTGTGCTCCTTGGATTAAGAATTTCCCTAAATCTTGTTGGTTTAAGTTTAATAAAGATATTAAAAACTCTTTTTCAATGGATGGCTTTCATTTTTCTCAAGCTTTGAAACAACTTGTCACTAATAATAATCCTCATTGGTATAATGCCCTCTTATTTGCTGTTAAAAAGAATAATATCACTTTATTTAAAAGCTTATGTTCAAAATTTATTGAAGACAACAAGGATAGAGAAATTACTATCACTTCTAAAATGCAATATATCTTAAATAATTGGAAAGAACGACAATTATATCAAAACAAACCTTACCTTAAATGTTCTATGGAATCTCATATATCTCATATTTTTGCTGATTTATTCACTTCTAGACCTAAATCTTATTCTAAAAAAGGACTAAATAAGCTGCTTGAGATAAGATTATTAAAAATTAATGGCGCAGATTTAAAACAACTTTATTTAGACAATGTTAATTTTAATCCTTCCAATGAAACTGATAATATCAATATTAAAATTAAAACAACTAATAACAAAAGAAATTTTATTGATTTAACGCATGAAAATTCTATAAAAAGAAAATTTTATGGATATAATTATATTTAATTAAAAAAAATCAAATTTATTATAATTCGACTTTTTTATCTTTTTACCCCAAAACTCTTTACACTAACGATATAAAATACTTTGAGGTATTAAAATGATGGAAAAGGAGAGATTATAAATGCCTAATTTTAGTGGTTTAGAATCAGATGAAATAAAACTTGTTGCTTTTGATTTAGGTGGTGTTTTAGCATATAGAGATTTAAGTGTTTTATCAGCCTATGAG
>CAJUNE010000065.1 GCA_910587745.1 uncultured Bacilli bacterium | reverse complement strand
TGATGTACAATTAAAATATAATTAAATTGGTGCGGTTGAAATTACAATAAAGAAACTACTAATTTTAGTAGTTTTTTTATACTTTTTCCATAGTTCGACAAAATATTATATAACTTTTTGCTATGATAGAGTCATTTTCTTTAAGTTTTAAGAAAAAATATTATAGAAAGGAGAATCTATGCATACCAAAGATTATACAAATCTTGACAGCTTAACTAATGATTTATTGTTTAAAGAAACATATTCTAATCCGCATAATAGAAGAGCATTAGAATACTTATTAGAAGCATATTTTAATTTTCCGGATGGTTATTTAAAAGATAAGCTAGCAGTTAGTTATGAATCTATATTAGATAAGAATAGACTTAAAGATAAATCGGTTCGTAGTGATTTAGTAGTTATAATTGACAATACTTTATTTGTTAATTTAGAGATGTATTCAGTATTTACAAAAAATAGTTTAAAAAAGAGTAAATATTATATAATGCGTATTTATTCAACTCAACTTAATCGTGGTGACAATTATAATAAAATAAAAAAAGTAACCCAAATTAATTTTGTTGATAATGTTAAGATTAAGATTGATGAAGAAGTAATAACAGAGCATTATTTAATTAATAAAGAATTAAGTGATGACTTTGAGTTAGATATAGCAAGACTTGATTTAATTGATAAAAAGGGTTATAATTTAAGTGAGAAATTTAAAAGACATCTTAAGTTTTTAAGGGCAAAATCTTATGAAGAAAGAAAAATGATTGCTAAAGGGGATGAAATACTTATGGATTTAAATGCTTGGTTAGAAGAATATAAAAGTGATGAGGGTCTAAGAGAGTTTTTTGATGCTAAAAGATGGGCTAAAATAGAAGGCCATGCTGAAGGATTTGATGAAGGTCATGAAGAAGGTTTTGAAAAAGGTATTGCAAAAGGTAAATTAGAAATCGCAAAAAAATTACTTTTAGAAACTTCAGATTTAGCTTTTATTTCTAGAACAACAGATTTACCTTTAGAAGAAATACAAAAAATAAAAAAAGAAAATGTTTCAAAGTAGCATTTTCTTTTAATTTGCAATTAATTCTTTAATTTCTTTAACTTTTATTTTATTTAATTTTGTGCGTACAATAAATGTATCAGTATTACCAATTAAGTAATCAGAGCTAACCCCAAAAGTTTCACATATTTGTTTCAAATCAGCTGTAGACATCATCATTTTACCTAACTCATAATAACTAATACTACTTCTTTTGGTATCAAGTTTTTTAGCGAATTTATCTTGAGTTAAACCCAAACTCTTTCTAGTTTCTTTTAGTTTATTTCCAAGAAATTTTAAATCAAGAGTAGATATATATTCATAATTTACTTTAAGATCAATATTATCAATAATACCTAAAACATAATCTAAAGGAACTTTATAAACTGAAGCTAGTTTTATAATCTGTTTTAAAGAGATATTAGCATATCCTTGTTCCCATAAACAAATAAGACTTCTTGATACATGCATTAGCTTAGCAATTTCATTTTGCGTATAATTAAATTGCTGTCTCAAACTTTTAATACGAATTTCAACAATCGTTAAATCTTCTTTTATATCCATATTTTTCTATTCGACTCTCTTCTTTCATAGTTATTTTTTCATATTTCCTTTAAGCAACCAATCTTTTGTTAAAAATAATCACAAAATTATTGTAATTTTATCAAGTATGTTGTATATTAGATATAATAGAAAAATACAATATAAAATTTGGAAGTATTTTGAAAAGTTTTGGCAAGTTATGTCGAAGGTAATGAAAAAATAATAAAAAAGATATAGAA
>CAJUNE010000064.1 GCA_910587745.1 uncultured Bacilli bacterium | reverse complement strand
CATTTTACTAAAAAATGTTGAATCTGACGGTCAACACTTTTCCGGACTAGACACTATTTT
The DNA here is from genome assembly GCA_910587745.1 of uncultured Bacilli bacterium. GTDB lineage: Bacteria > Bacillota_I > Bacilli_A > RF39 > UBA660 > Caccenecus. Next base: position 1,759 of record CAJUNE010000064.1, on the reverse strand, counting down.
TTATTTTGTCACGTCTGTTATAAATACCTTTTACCGTTGTATTGAAGAATCTGGATATAGCAACATTGTCAAACCCTAAAGCACTATAAAGGAATAACCTGTGATCATCCGTTTTCAGATCTGAAAAGTCTGATTTGAATTTGCTTAATATATTATCACAATGATGATCAATAAGTTTCTCTAATTCTATGATTGTTGACTCATCTTCTGAAATTGATTGTATAAGCTTAAGCATGTTTGAAGCTATTTGCTTTTTTGCTTTATCTTCGTTTTCTGATTCAAATAAGGTTTGGCATGCCTCGTTTATTCCAATAAACTGTGTTGAAAGTAGAGAGAAGATTGATTTAGCTAATTTCTTGTTACTTTCGTTTATTGTTAATAATCTATCATTTAAATTTTTTGCACTTGTTGCTAATTCTTGATTCTTAAATTTTTGTTTTTGTGAATAATATAGAAAAGTAAGAATTATTATTGTTATGAGTAAAACAGATGCAATTGCTATGAATATTACTCTTGATTTATATCGAACAACATTTGCCTTATCAAGTAGCTGTTGTGTCCTATGATATTTTAATATAGAAAGCGATAGCTTGGATGTGACATGAGAATCAAATTTATCGTCAATTTTGCCATATGCTTCCTCTAATGCTGTTAATGCTTTATCTTTATCATTAAGTTTCCTATATAAATCGTATTTCAAATAGTCTGAAATTAATGTGCTATCATTTTCAAGTTTAAGTATTAAATGTTTTCCTTCTTCAAAATTTCCAAGTCCTAAATGTGCTATTGCCATATAGGCTATTATAAGTGGTGATACATTTTCATGTCGTGAATTGTTTTGTAATATGTCTAACACAGATTGATATTTATTACATTTTAGGTAGGCCGCACCCAATAGCTCTTGAGCTGCAGACTCAAGTGCATGATCTTGATTTCGTCTGCTCGTTTCAAGTAAATTTTTTATTATAAGTATACAAGAGTCTGTATAATTAACATTGTGATAAGCCGTTCCCAAATCTAATATTGCATAATTTATGTATTGTTCTTTATGTGTTTTATTTAAACAATTTAAAGCAATTTTTGAGAATTCGAGTTCTTGTTGTCCATCTTTATTATTATTGAATATTTCGGCAATCCGGGATGCTGCCATTCCTTGCCAGAAATAATCCTTGATTTCTTCACCAAGGTCATATGCCTTCAGGAAAGCTAAAAGTGCGGTGTCAAGTTTTTCACTGTTTAGATTGATCATTCCATAATAATATTCAGATTTCATCCTGTGGTACTTATCGGGTGAATCTTCATAATATTGACGAGCGACGGAAATTATGGAGTCGCTGTTAAGCAGAATTAAATTCTTGTCTAAAGCTTGTGATTTTACAAGGCTATATAATGCCTTTAATTTAGGAGTGTTGTATTTTTCCGGTTGGATTGAATCGATAAGCTCTAATGCCGCCTTTGGATCGCTTTCGTTGAGTTTTTCAATTTTTAGCAATTCGTTTATCTCTTTAGAGTCATGTTTACAGGCAGGCATTATTGTAATGGCAATGATGCTTGTAAGTGTGAGCAGCAATTTTCTGTTAAACGTAAGCATAGTTAGTAGTCACATTTTAGGCAATATTACTTCTGTTGCAAATATACGGATTTTTATTGTAAGTAAGTAACAAAAAATTAATTATCCATTAGGTATGACATCGAAATTATTTAGGGTCAGCGGATTTTTCCGGTGGGCGGGAGAGAGTATCAAGAGTATAGTGTGGCC
>CAJUNE010000063.1:1912-2297 GCA_910587745.1 uncultured Bacilli bacterium | reverse complement strand
GTAAAAGAACTGCATCAAATGGATACAAAGATGCTCCTGTTATAATAAATGGAAAATTAGAACAAGATGTAGGTGGAGGAGTGTGTCAAGTATCTAGTACTTTATTTAATTCAGTATTATATTCTGGTCTTGATGTAACATCAAGAAGAAATCACTCATTAAAGTCAAGTTATGTCTCAATAGGAAGAGATGCAATGGTTAGTGATGGTGGTAGTGATTTTAGATTTAAAAACCCATACTCTCATCCAGTATATATAAAAAATACAGTAAGTAACGGTGTAATAACTTCTAAAATATATGGAAATACATCTGATAAGAAAAATATAAGTATAAAAGTAGAGCCATATACAACAGGAGGATTAGATGCTGCAAAAACATACATAGA
>CAJUNE010000063.1:0-1902 GCA_910587745.1 uncultured Bacilli bacterium | reverse complement strand
AGATGATGTTGGATGCAACTTAGATGATTTTGGATATGATGAAGATGATTGTGATTTCTATGATGAATGTGGATGTAATCATCACAATCAATGCGAATGCAATAAGCATAATAACGAATGTGGATGTAATTTAAATAAAGGCTGCGGATGTTAAATAAAAAGGTGAACTATATTATTATAGTTCACCTCAGATTGTAGACAAAATAGCCATTTTTAATTTATGTAAAATGGCTATTTTCTTTTTTATAAAGATTTTTAGTGATAATATACTAAAACTAGGCGTAAGCCTTAGATTATTGGATGTATCTTTCCACATCCAATTGGCTAATTTTTTAAGATTCATGCATGAGAAAATAAGGCTTACCTCCATCTCAATTTTCGACAAACCTCTTAATTTAGTATATCTCATACCGTGTTTCTCTTTTGCATCAGCAAAAACTCGTTCAATTGTTTCTTTACGTTTACTGTAAACTTTTTTCACATATGGTTTATGCCTAAGATGATCTGCTTCTTCTAAATAATTTTGCCATATATGCCTTGTAACTAACTTTTGTGTATTTTTACTATTAGTACAAATACTTAAGTAATTACAACATTTACAATCACTTGGGTTAGATTTATACTCTCTATATCCATCTCTATTAGTAGTTGAATATTTTAAAATCTTATTATTAGGACAAATATAACAGTCATAATATTCATCATATACATATTCATATTTCTTAAAAAATCCTTTTTTAGTCATAGGTCTTTTATATGGAATAGCAGGAATTATACCATCATCTAAAAGAGTTTTACAAATATAAGGAGTTATATATCCTGCATCTATAGCTATCGCTGTTGTATGTTGTTTACTATTACTTCTTAACTTCTTATATAAATCGGAAAAGGCTACGCTATCATGTATATTTCCAGGTGTAATATGAAAATCTAATATAAAATTATTGTTATCACAAGCTGTATGTGCTAGATATGCGAAGCATTTCTCTTTTTCATTTTTGAAGAACATACCACTATCCTTATCTGTATTACTCTCTATTTTTTCTTTTTTTTTACCTCTTCATTTTTTACTTCACCTAATGGACTTTTTCCATGTTTTACTCTATCTTCATTTATCTCTTTTTCTAGTTTTTCTTGATAATGCTTAGCTTGAATATCTACCTCTACTTTAGTATATTTTTTCTTATTAGCGCTAGCTTTTATATGTGTTGAATCTATATAGATATTAGAAGAATCTACAAATCCACATTTTGTAGCTCTCGCTAGAATTTCTTTAAATATAGATTCAAATAAATCTGTATTTTTAAATCGTCTTTCGTAGTTTTTATTAAATGTTGAGAAATGAGGAATTTTTTCGGTCAATGAGTAACCTAAAAACCATCTATACGCTACATTTACTTCTATTTCTCTAATTGTTTGCCTCATTGAAGGTATGCCAAATAAATATTGAATTAAAACTATTTTTATTAAAACAACTGGATCTATGCTTGGAGCTCCTAGCGGAGAGTATAAGTCTTTTACTTTATCATAAATAAAACTAAAATCGATTGCATTTTCTATTTTTCTTACTAGATGATTTTTAGGAACTAATCTATCTAATATAACATTTATTTCATTTTCTCTAAAATCTTCTTTTCTTATAGTTAACATATTTATCACCTCATAAAGAGTATTGACAAAAATAAAAGAACGTAGACTTTGTCTACGCTCTGAAACTACTCACTTTTGTGAGTAGTTTTTTTATTTATATTAAGCAGCTTTATCTATTCCATCTTTAGAATCAGCATACTTCTTAGTCATGTAAGAATAAACAGGTAAACCTATAAGAGTTACAATAACTCCTCCTACAGACATCATTGTACTCTTAGCACCAGCGAAGAATAATTGGTTTAATACAACGAA
>CAJUNE010000062.1 GCA_910587745.1 uncultured Bacilli bacterium | reverse complement strand
ACAACACTTTAATGGAAATGGCAAAGATACTGAACGTCAATTATATCCATTTTATTGGCGTTACCCCCGGCTGCGCCGAAGATATTATGCTTACATTCCTTTGGCTTGATGAAGATGACCGTAGCACGATCCATTTATTTCAGCTTGTCCGTAATCCCGGCAAATGCAATGCTTCTGATGATAAATCGGTGCGTTACTATGACAATGATGACTGGCCTGCTCATGCCCCAGTGGGTATATGGCTAGAGTACGGTTTAGTTAATGATTTCATGCGGGAGTGGTGTCTGCGGAAAGAGCAGTTGAAAAGCGGAGAGATTTCAGAGGACGAGTATTTTGAGTGGAAAATCAACTGGCCTGCTACGAGTAGTAAGGTTGATTTTGAAGGTAATGATGACGGTAAGTGTTCTTTTTGTTGGCGTCAAGCTTATAACACACACAAAAAAAACTAGCATATTTATATATATGAGAGTAGAATGTAAAATAATAGGGTAAAATTAATGACTGAACAACACGAAATTATTTTTTCTTTTGAGAAAAATTTGAACAACAACATAGACACATACAGTAAACTTATTGAACTATATCACACTCTCAATGCACTTGAGCAACAAAAAGTTATATTAGACCTTTCAAATATAACTTTCTTATCTGCTAATTTGTTAGCCTTACTCGGCTGTTGTGTAGATAGCACAATGACAAAAAGAAATCATAAAATTGCTTTACGGAATTTACATCCTAAAATAAAAGCAGTAATGCAGAAAAACGGCTTTAATCGGTATTTTACTTGGGATAATCTAGACGATAAGTATCATAATACAATGAATTATGATATTTTCGAGTCTACTACTGAGCATTTAGTTGATTTTGAACGTTACCTTTTATTAAATGTTTTTTCTCGTAATAATTTACCAATCATGAATTCTGCTTACAAAAATAGCATTATAGATAACTTTCTGGAAATGTTTAATAATGTGATTGATCATGCCAATAGTTCTTATGTTTATGTATGCGGACAATTTTTTCCTAAAAGTATGAATTTGTGTTTTTCCATTGTTGATATTGGGAAAACGATTGCAGAAAATGTAACTTCTTATTTGAGAACTGCTTCCATGAGTATTCCTAGCAATACTTTAAAATGGGCAATTATTCCAGGAAATTCTACCAAAGCATTAGAAGCACCTGGAGGACTTGGTTTTAGCACACTATTAGATTTTCTTAAACATAATAATGGCTCTTTTATCCTTATTTCTGATAAAGAAATATATGAATTGCGAGCAAGTAAAGAATGTTTTAATACGCTAACGCTACCTTTTCCTGGCACAATTGTAACAATAACCATAAATTTAAGAGATAAACAATGGTATTTCTTCGATAAAAATAATAACGATTTAATAATTTTTTAGGAGGTATAGAAAATGGCTATAGTAACCTTAAATGTTGCATCTTTAATTGAAAGTCCTTCTGCACTCACTCGAGAACAAGGTGCAGTAATTTATAATCAGATTATAACAAATTTAATTTCTGGAAATAAAGTAATTTTAGATTTTATAGATATCGAAAGCTTAATAACACCTTTTTTAAATGTATCTATTGGTAAATTATATGAAACATACAATAGTACTCAATTAAATGCTCAGTTAGAAATCAAAAATCCCCCTGAGGGAACAAATGCTAAGTTTCAAATGGTCATAGCAAATGCAAAGCAATACTATTCCAATAAAAATGCATTTACCAAAGTAGTGGAGGATGTAATAAATAATCAATGAAAAATAATACCATACTTTTAGACTCTTTTAAGCCAAAACAATCAGACAATATTTTACTAGATACTAACATTTTATTGGATTTGTTTTATCCTTTAGATTTTGAATCAACGAGTAACAAATATGAAACTCTATTTAATAATTTAATAAAGGAAAAATCACATCTATTAATTTCTTCAATTCAAGTATCGGAATTTATTAATAGATGTATAAGGATTCAATTTAAATTATATCAAAACGCAATTAAGAATCCTGCATTAGAATTCAAAAAGGATTATCGTTCCACAGATGATTACCGTGAAAAAATGAATGCAATTTTAGACATAATCAAAACAGATATAGTAGATAATTTTACATTTATTGATGATGGTTTTAGTAAAATGAATTGTCAAAATATTTTCATATATGGTTTCTCATACGATTTTAATGATTCGCTTCTTGTCGAAATTGCACGACAGCACAAAGCCATATTAATTACTAATGATGCTGACTATGCAAACTATGGCAATGATTTTCAAATAGTTACCTCTAACAAGTTTTTATTAATGAGCCACTAAGCTTTTAGGTATCAGAAAGGTAGTAAACGGTAGATAGTGAGTACCTATACAAAACTGGAGCAAACCTGTATGATAGA
>CAJUNE010000061.1 GCA_910587745.1 uncultured Bacilli bacterium | reverse complement strand
TTATTCCTCATTTAATTCGAAATTTAATAATTCTTTAACAATGCTTTTATATAAATCTTGTTCATGTTTTATAGTATCAATTAAAAACATTTTATCTTCTTTATAATTTTTTAAACCTCTCATATAATATGGTTTATCGCTATCAAGAACTATAAAAGGTATTATATTATTCTTTAAACATTCTTTAAACATTATCATACGTCCAACTCTACCATTACCATCGCCGAAAGGATGGATACATTCAAAACGATAATGGAATTCAATAATATCTTCGATAGTAACATTAGGTAAATTATTATATTCAGAAAGCAGTAAATCTAAATCTTTTTCAACTTCATCCGGTGCAGAAGTATTTATAACATTTATTAAACCAATCTTATTAGGAACGATTTTAAAACCTCCAACATTATATCTAGGATTTTCTTCATCAGTGGTATTTCTTTTTAAAATTTTATTCATATTTATTATAATTTCTTTAGATAATGGAATATCAATAATATCTAAACAATAATCAAAAAGTCTAAAATGATTTTTCATTTCAGTTAAATCATCTAATTTAACTATATTGTCACTTTTCGGGATGTATGAATTAGTTTCAAATATTTCTTCTGTTTCATTTTCTGTTAATTTACTACCTTCTATTTTATTTGAATTATAAGCAAAATTAACTTGAGAATAATGATAGATATTTCCTTTAAACTTGGACTTTTTTTGTTCTATTAACTCTATTTTTAATTTATCAAGTAACATATAAATACCTCCTATTTCTTTTTATTAAACTAATTATAGCATAAATAATAAACGGATATCAAATTTATTAGTTATATTTTTAAAGTAATTATCATAGTTTTAATTAGAAAGTTTGAAAGATGGTGAAATTTTGGAAAAAAAAGAGATTATTGAATCTATTGCCAAAAGAGGAAATGGGAGTATTTATTTAGGAGTTGTAGGTGCGGTTAGAACTGGTAAATCTACTTTTATTAAAAGATTTATCGAAAACTTAGTTGTTCCTAATATCACCGATGAGTATGAAAAAAAACATTGTCTAGATGAAATACCTCAAAGTGCACAAGGAAAAACTATTATGACTACAGAGCCTAAATTTGTCCCTTCTAATGGTGCAGAAGTTACTGTTAATGAATTTAAAACTAATATCAAATTAGTTGATTGTGTTGGTTTTGTTATTCCAGGTTCTAGTGGATATGAAGATGAAGATGGAAATCCTAGAATGGTTAAAACTCCTTGGTTTGAAGATTCTATTCCTTTTATAGAAGCCGCTGAAATTGGGACAGAAAAAGTAATTAGAGATCATGCAACTATTGGTATTGTTGTAACTAGTGATGGTTCTTTTGGAGAAATTCCACGTAATAGTTATTTAGATGCTGAGAATAAAGTTATATCAGAATTAAAAGAAATTGGTAAACCTTTTATCGTTATCTTAAATAGTGTGCATCCAACAAACACAGAAACTGTTCGTATAGCACAAGATATAGAAGCAACATATGATGTTCCAGTTCTTCCTATAAGCGCTGAAAAAATGAACGAAATGGAAATTATGGAAATTCTAAAAAAAGCTTTATACGAATTCCCTGTCTTAGATATTCAAGTTAAAATTCCAGCTTGGATTGATGCACTTCCTAAAACACATGAAATTAAACAACACTATTTAGATAAAATTAAAGAAAGTGTTATAAGTGTTGAAAAAATTAAAGATATCGATTTTATTTTAAATCATTTTGAAGATAGTGAATATATTTCTAAATCTTATATAAGTGAACTTGATGCTGCCACTGGTACTGTTACTATTAATTTAGAATCTAGGGAAGAACTTTATAATGAAGTATTATCAAGCATTATGGGAGATTCTGCTACTTCTAAAGCAGGACTTATAAAAATATTTACTACTTATAAAGAATCTAAAGAAGAAATGGATTCAATTAAATCAGCACTTAAAGTTGCTAGAAATTCTGGTTATGGTATTGTATATCCAACTATTAAAGATATGAAATTAGAAACTCCAGAAATAGTTAAACAAGGTACTAGATATGGTGTTAAATTAAAAGCTACAGCTTCTTCAGTTCATTTAATGAAAGTTGAAGTACAATCTACTTTTGAACCTATTATAGGTAGCGAACAACAATCTAAAGAGTTAATTAATTATTTAATGAAAGATTATGAAAAAGATCCTAATTCTATTTGGCAAAGTGAAATATTTGGTAGAAGTCTAGAAAATATAGTTCAAGAAGGTATTCAAGCAAAACTATCTATGATGCCAGATGCTACTAGATATAAACTTAGTCAAACAGTTACCAAAATAGTTAATAAAGGTGCTAATAATTTAATTGCTATTGTACTTTAAAAAGAACATCTCGCGATGTTCCTTTTTTATTTATCAAAGTATAGAAAGCACTCAGTATTTCCACGATCTATATTACTTAATTCTA
>CAJUNE010000060.1 GCA_910587745.1 uncultured Bacilli bacterium | reverse complement strand
CCTGTCATAATATCTCTTACATTACTTTTAAAAGTACGATTAACTAAAAATCTTACTAATACATTGCCAAAGTTATGAAACATTCTTTTATTTTCAGTGAAATAAGTACTTGATAGGCGGTCTCCTACTACCATTTCAGCTTTTCCTTCAAGAATTAAATCACACATTTCTTTAGCATGTTCTGCTGGGTAGGTATCATCGCCATCTGCCATTAAATAACAATCAGCGTCTATTTCTCTAAACATTCTTCTGATAACATTACCTTTTCCTTGCATATATTCATGCTTAACTATTGCTCCTGCTTTCTTAGCTATTTCAGCAGTATTATCTTTAGAATTATTATCATATACATATATATCTGCATTGGGTAATTCTTTCTTAAAATCCTTTACTACCTTCTCTATAGTCTTAGCTTCATTGTAACATGGGATTAAAACTGCTATTTTATTCATATTTACCTCGTTTCTTACATAGATTTTAGCATAAATATAATGTCATGTAAATAAATATTACTTATTTGTCATTTGTTATGTATAGCTTATTATGTTATAATTAATAAAGGTGATGGGAATGAAATTACTTATTTTTATTTTAATTTTATTATTTATATTAATTCTATTTGGAATAAGTTATAAAAAAAGCGAAACTTATAAAAATTTTTTTAAATTTGGTTTTATCTCTCTTAGTATATTAATTATCTTAGAACTTACTTTATTTAATTTTAGATTTTATGAATCTTTATTTTTTAAAGATATAAATGCTAATACCGATAATCTTGTTATTGGTAAAGGTATCGAAAAAATGCCTGATGGTAGTCTTAAAGTTATAGATAGTGAACTTAATTATGTGCAAATAGACAACTTCTGGGGACATTTAGAAAATATTTATATTAATTTTGAAATTGTTAATAGTGAAGAAACTTCAGAAGTTATCTATGCGACACTTGGATTTACAGATGCTTCTTCTCGCCTTCCTATTTATCCTCAAGAAAGAGTGTTTAATGCTCGTAAAAATAATTCTGGTGAAATACTTCGATATCATGCTTCTGGTAATACAAGTTGGATTAGGATTTATGTAAATACTCCTGAAGAAGAAGATACTTTCATTGTTAAAGATATTAAATTTAATGTTGTAGTTCCTTTTACTATTTCTCTTATTAGACCTCTTTTAATATTTTCTTTATTACTAGTCGCTTATATTTTTAGACCTAAATCTTCTATTTATAATACTTCTTTATCGACTAAAGAAGCTAGAAAAAAAATTGGTTTAGCTCTAACGCTGCAACTTCTATTTATGTTAGGTGTTGGTCAGCTTAATACTTATTTTTCCCAAGAACAATTTAATGAATCACAAGATAAACAAAGAATGCAATACCAGCTTTTAACTGAAGCATTTATGGATGGTCATCCTTATCTAAATGAAGAACCTAGTGATATTTTGAAAAATCTTAAAAATCCATATGACAAAAGAGTTCGTGAAGAAGCCTTTAAAGATTCAGATGAAGATTATATTTGGGATGTAGCTTTCTATAATAATAAATATTATGTTTATTTTGGAGTAGCTCCTGTTATTCTTTATTATCTGCCTTATTATGCAATCACTGGTACTCATATAAATACTGCGGTTTGTATTAATATAACTATGATAGCTACAGTAATTGGAGTATTCTTACTATTATATCATTTATGTAAAAAGTATTATCCAAAAGTTAGTCTTGGGGTATATCTTGCTTTTACATTATTATTTGTTAATGCTTGTGGAATATTATATATTACCGGTAGACCAGATCACTATTCTTTACCTATCATAATGGCTGTTATGTTTAGTATTTACGGGTTGTTTTGGTGGTTAAAAGCTAAAGAAAATGATTTGAATTCTAAATATTTATTCTTAGGAAGTTTATGTATGGCTTGTGTTGCCGCCTCACGACCTCAACTTTTATTAACTAGTTTTTTTGCTATTCCTCTATTTTGGGAAGATGTTAAAAAACGCGAATTATTAAGTTTGAAATCTTACAAGAAAACTATAGCCTTTGCTATGCCTTATATAGTTATTGCTCTACTTTTAATGTGGTATAACTATATAAGATTTGCCTCACCATTTGATTTTGGCGCTAATTATAATTTAACTACTAATGATATGACTAAAAGAGGTTTTGTTCTTGGTAGAATTCCTCTTGGTATATATTATTATCTTCTTGCTCCTTTTCAATTTATTTTAAAGTTTCCTTTTGTGTCTAGATTTAGTGTTAGTACTAATTATCTTGGGACAACTATTTATGAAGCTATGACTGGTGGTTTTATATTTGTTAATCTTCTTACTATATTCGGATTACTTATATTTAAATTTAAAAATAAACTTGAAAATAAAACGTTATATAAACTTGGTCTACTCTCTGTTATATTTAGCTTAATTATTATTATAGCGGATACAGAAATGGCAGGGATACTTCCTCGTTATATTTGTGATTTTGGCTTTCTAATGTATTTTGCAACAGCGATAGTTATATTCCATCTTTTTACTAAATTAGATGATAATAAAAAAAGATTCTTAACTAAAATATTATTTGCTTGCTTTATATTTGGTCTAATATTTAATCTATTATTAGTTTTTAATGATGATGTATTTATGAAATCTAATTTGTTCTTCTATTTTAGAAAAATATTTGAATTTTGGGTATAAAAAAACTTCTAGTATTTACTAGAGTTTTTCCTAAATTGAAATTTCAACCGCACCACTAGGTGTGGTTTTTTTGATATAA
>CAJUNE010000059.1 GCA_910587745.1 uncultured Bacilli bacterium | reverse complement strand
TAAGTTAAAGGAAGTGAAGAATGTGTACAATGATAAAATTTATTTAACTCCTCAGGAAATATTAGACAAAGAGTTTAAAATTGATGCCAGAGGTTATCGTCCTCAAGAAGTAGATAAATATTTAGATATGGTTATACGTGATTATACTGAATTTATAGGTATCATTAAAAGAAATGAAAAGGAAATGAAAGACTTAAGAGAAGATAATGCTAAATTAAAAGCAGAAATCCGTTCCTTAAGAGAACAATTAGTCACTGCTTCATCAAATGAAGGAAGTGGCGTTAATAATGTCGATTTATTAAAAAGAATCAGTCAATTAGAAAAAGTGGTTTTTGGAAAATACGAATAATATTCGGGCAAATGCTGCATAATTTTTAAGTATGTAGAGGAAAGTCCATGCTCACACAGTACTGTGATGTCTGTAGTGTTCGTGCTAAGGGAAAAAATAACCTTAGGTAGCAAAATGCTAACGGCGCTGAAAAATTCTAAAAGCATATGCTCATGAATTAAGTAAGTGTAAAGTGCCATAGTGACGAAGAATAGGGAAACCTAGGAAATGGAACGCGGTAAACCCCACGAGTGAGAAATCCAAATTTGGTAGGAGAACTCTTACAAAAGAAACGAATGGCGTAAGGGACTATATATTAGTAGATAAATATTTGTCGCCCATAAGGGAACAGAACATGGCTTATGAATATTATTTAATTTTTAAAAAAGGAGTGAAATAACACTTGGATAACATAGGTAGTTTGCTAAGGCAAACCAGAGAGTCTTCAGGGGTTAGTATAAAAGAAGCAAGTACCGATTTAAGTATTGATGAGAATTATCTCTTAAATATTGAAGAAGGAAAAATAGGGTGTTTTAAGGATATTTTTGCTTTAAAAGATTATCTTACCAATTATGCTAAATATTTAGGAATTGATAGTGATAAACTAATTGATGAATTTAATGAGTACATGTTTGAATATACTTCAAAAATACCAGTTAAAGAAATAGAAAAAAAAGCTCAAGCCGAAGCTAAAGAGGAATCAGGCAAAGTAGCTTCTCCATATACTAGAAAATCAAGAAAATATAGTCGAAATTATTATTTAACAATATATTTAGTAATTATTGCCTTAGTAATTCTAGCTATAATATGGAGTATTAAACAAATTACTATTGATAATTCAGTAACTAAAGAAATTAGTTATATTAAGTATACCAGGTAGGAGGAATAAATAATGAATTTACCAAATAAAATAACAATAACAAGAATAATAACGGCAATTATAATACTAATAATGCTAATGATACCATGGCATAACATGGGAATAACATTTCCTACATTTTTAATCGCCGGAAAAATAACAATAGATTTAAAATATATAATCGCAGGAGTTTTATTTGTTATTGCAGCTTTAACTGATTTTTTAGATGGACGTATAGCTAGAAGTAAAAATCTAGTTACAGACTTCGGCAAAGTAATGGATGCCATTGCTGATAAAGTTTTAGTAAATGGCTTATTAATTATTATGGCATATGATGGATTTATAAGTATTGCTATACCTGTAATTATTATAACTAGAGATATATTTGTTGATTCATTTAAAATGGCTAGTGGCAATAAAGGCAAAGTAGTAGGTGCATCCATAGCTGGAAAAGCAAAGACAATGTGTATGATGACTGGAATGGCTTTAACACTATTTTATAATTTACCATTTGAGTTAATAGGTATCAATATTGGTTATGCTCTAATAATTATTGCTACAGTTTTATCTGTAATTAGTGGAGTACAATATTATTACAATACAAAAGATACATTTTTACCTGAAAAAGAAAATAAGGCTTAAAAAGCCTTTTATTTAGGTAGAAGAAAACTTTTATTAGTAATTTTCAAAAGTTTATAATATAATAGATAAAAGGAGGGGTTACTATGAAAATAAGGCAAAAAGAAGTAGAAGATTTGATTTTTAAAAGTTATTTAGAAGAAGTAATGAAAAAAAAGAAATTTTTAAAAATGAATAGATATATTCAACATGGTAACACATCATGTTTGCTTCATAGTATTGCAGTATCATACTATAGTTATCGCTTAGCTAAATTTTTAAGATTAAATATTCACGAAAAAGAGTTAATTAGAGGAGCCTTATTACACGATTATTTTCTTTATGATTGGCACGCAAAATATAAACCAACTAGAAATGTCGGTTTGCATGGAAGGATCCATCCCAAAATTGCCTTATTTAATGCTAGAAAAGATTATGATATTAATGAGTTAGAAGCAGATATAATTGCACGTCATATGTTTCCTCTTACTTTCACGCCTCCTAAATATAAAGAGAGTATTATAGTATGTTTAGTAGATAAAGTTTTAAGTACATATGAAGTTTTTAGCAAAAATGCTTATACTAAAATAACTGATAGAGTAGTAGAGAATAAAAAAGAACGTCGTATTATCTCTAGACGTTTAAATTGGTATTAAAAACATTAACTATAAAGCTGATGTTTTTTTATTTTAAAATACTTTTAGGATAAGGTTTACGCTCATCAGTCCTACAAAGTAAATAATCAATCGAAGTATTATAATAATCAGCTAACTTAATTAAAGAGTTTTTATCTATACTAATTTCTCCAGATTCATACCTAGAGTATGTTTGTTGACTAACATTTAAAATTTTAGCAATATCTTTTTGATATAAATCTTTATCTTCACGAATTTCTTTTAATCTTTCCACTATAATCACCAACTTAATTTTACTATATCCGTAAAATGAGTATTGACATATACGCGTAATGCGTGTATTATATAAATGTAAATGATAAAAATCTAATATAATTGAGCGCTCGTTATTTAGAACTAGAAAGTAGGGATAAATAATGCAATTTGAGAGGATAAGAAAAAGTCATAAAAGAAAAATTATAATAGGAGGTTTGATATTAGTATGTG
>CAJUNE010000058.1 GCA_910587745.1 uncultured Bacilli bacterium | reverse complement strand
TTATTATGTGATATAATACTTTTATAGTAAAGGGTGTTTATCATGTTTGAAGATAAAAGATTTAAAAATGATAATGAAGATAATTCTAATAGTTTTTTTATGCCTAATAATACAGGCTTACGAGATGGAAATGATAATTTAAACTTTGGAGAGCAACCTGTAGTTCGTAAACAGGTGAAAGAAAATAGAGAAATTAAGCTTAATAAGAAAAAGCTTTTAGTTTTATTATTGATTATTGTTATATTAAGCTTTTTTATAGTTGGTGGATATTTATTTTATAAAAGTTTTTATTATAATCCTTATCGAATTTATCAAATTTCTATTAATTCTGGATTTAATTATTTGAATTCAAAAGTGAATAGTTTTAATGATAAAAAACTTGATTATAATATTAATAGAGATATTCTATCTACTTCTGGTGATTTTAGTATTGATTCAAATTTATTAGAAGATTTTAAAGAATATAATTTTAAATATAAATTAACTATGGATTTAAATAAAAAAATGATTGATACTAATTTTGTAATTAATAAAAATAATCAAAAAGTTTTAGATATTGAAGGACTTTTAAGAGATAAAAAAATTCTTATTAATTCAAAAGATATTTATAGTAAATATTTAGAAGTAAAAAGTATTGAAGACTTAGATCTCGATTTTGATAATATAACTTTTGATACAAATATTTTAAATAATATTTTGGATGTTACGAAGTCTACTATAATTAAAAATTTAAATAAGAATAATATGAGTACAAAAAAAGTTAAGATAAAAGTTCAAAATAAAAATGTTAGTGCAATTAATAATATTTATAAATTAGATAGTGAAGAAGTAAAAAAATTATATCAAAATATTTTAGATTCATTATTAAATGATAATAATATAATAAGTAATTTGGCGGATACTTTTAATCTTCGTAAAGCTGAAATAAAAGATATTTTAAATAGTTTAAAATCTAATGAAAAAGTTTTAAATTTATTTAAGAACTTGGAATTTAATTTGTATACAACTGGAATTACTAATAAAGTTGTTGGTGGTAGAATTTTATTTGATAATGTAGAAATTGTAAATTATACTAATTATAATGATATTTTAAATATTAAAACAGAAAAAGAAAATAAAAATATTGATATAAAAAAAGATAATAAAGAAATAAAGATTAATTTTGCAATAGAAAATAATAATTTAATATCAATAGTTGTTACTAAAGATGAAGATAAAACTAATTATAATTTTAATATAGAAATAGATAAATTAGAAGTAGAAGGAAATTTAGAAGTAGAAGTTAAAAGAGTGGCTAATAAAAAAATATCAACTAGTATTTTATTGGATGTTAAGGGAAAAAATGATAAAGATGATTTTGATATAAATTTAAAATTTAATAATATTACTCAAGTTGGAGGTACTATTCAAAATATTCCAAAAAATAACATTATTAATTATGAAAATTTAAGTGAAGAAGAAAAAAGAAATATAGAAAATAAATTTAATGATATTTTATCTAAATTACCGTTTAAAGATTTATTTAAAGATAATGAAGAACAAAATTTTTGTGATATAGCTACTGATTGTGAATGCCTAAGTAATGTATGTACTTGTAGTTATTTAGATAAATATGGTATAAAACAGACTATTAACTGTGCTGTATAAATTATTATTATAATTTGGTAATGACTTGTAATATAAAAAGTTTTTTGGTATAATTAGTTTGCCTTAAAACTTTTTTATTTTAATTATTTAGAAATGGAGTTGATATTATGAGTAAAATAAAACTTTTTAGTTTGGGTGGATTAGATGAAAATGGAAAAAATATTTATTGTGTAGAAATAGATAAAGATATTTTTATTTTTGATTGTGGTCTTAAATATGCAAGTGGTAATATGCTAGGGATAGATTATATTATTCCAGATTTTACTTACCTAGTTAACAATAGAAAGAGAATTAAAGGATTATTTATTACACATGGACACTATGAAAATATGGGAGCAGTTAATGATTTATTATCTGTTATTCCTAATTTAAAAGTATATGCGACTAAATTTACAAAGTATGTTTTAATGGATATGGGTGTAAATAAAGATAATATCTTTGAAATAAAAGCTCATAAGAAAATGAACTTTGGTCCAAATAGTATTTTTCCAATAAGTGTTTCACATAGTAGTCCAGATTCAGTTATGTATGTTATTAATACAAAAGATGGCGCAATTTGTTATACAGGTGATTTTATTTTTGATCCTTCTATGATGGGTGCTTATGATATGGATTTAGGAAAAATAGCATATGTTGGGAAACAAGGAGTTCTATGTTTACTTAGTGAATCTGTATTTAGTGAAAATATTGGACATACTAGTCCTAATCATAAATTGGAAGAAATATTTAAAAAAACAATTAAAAATGCTCAAGGTAGAATTATGTTTATGGTTTTACCAACTCATCTATATACTATTCAAGAAATATTTAAATCAGCAGAAAACTCGCATCGTAAATTAGTTATTATGGGTAAGAGATTACAAAATATGATTAGTTTTGGTTTGAAAGAAGGTTATTTATCTATTCAAGATGGTATATTAGGTGACTTATCTAATTTAAATGATAATAATACAATTTTATTAATCTGTGATGATAAAGCTAGTCCTTATGCCGCAATATCTAAAATTTATAATGGTTATGATAAGTTTATTAAGTTAAGAAAAAATGATACTGTTGTTTTTGCAGAACCAAGATATGATAGTAATGAAAAGTTACTGGTAAGACTGGAAAATGATTTAGCAGAGTTTGGTTGTGAAATAGTTAATATTCCAAGTGATAAAATGATTTTACATCATGCTTCAAGTGAAGATTTAATGCAAATGATTAAACTTATGAGACCAAAATACTATATGCCTGTTAAAGGAGAATATCGTTATATGGTGGGTAATGCTGATTTAGCTTATAGCCTTGGTATTCCTCGTGATAATATTATTTTAAAACAAAATGGTGAAGTTGTAGAATTTATTGATGGGGAACTTACAAAAAAACAAGAAAAAATTAAAGTTAATGATTGTTTAATTGATGGTAAATCTAGTGATGATGTTGGAGAACTTGTTATTAAAGATAGAGAAATGTTAAGTGAAAATGGTATCGTTTTAATAAGTGCTACTGTTTCTAAACAAGAAAAAGTACTGCTTGTAGGACCAGAAGTAACTACTAGAGGTTTTATTTATATTAAAGATAGTGGTGAAATTATCAGAGAAATAAAAAAGATAAGTGCTACAGTAATTGAGAGAAATATTACCCCTAATTATGTTGATTATAATAAGATAAAAACTGAGATTAGAGATGAGTTATCTAAGTACTTATATGAGGAAACTGAGTGTAAACCAATGATCATAGCAGTTGTACAAGAAGTTTAGCTTGACAACTGTTTTTTCATAC
>CAJUNE010000057.1 GCA_910587745.1 uncultured Bacilli bacterium | reverse complement strand
AATATACTATTTATAATATAATTTATTTATATATGACAAGTATAATTTTAGGAGGTTTTTTATATTATTTAAAAATAGAGTTTAGTTATAGTAATGAGGGTTTTGTTTTTTATTATGAAGGACTAGCAATAAATTATATATTCTTGCTAATTATTTCACCGTTAATTTTATATGTATTTATAAAAAGCATTAGAGCTTTAAAAGAGATAAAAAACTATTATTACAAAGTAAAAATTGTATTTTCTAACAATTATGAAATAACCTTATCAGGTTTTTTAGATACAGGTAATAAACTAATAGATCCTGTAACCAATAAGCCTATAATTCTAATAAATAAAAAGAAAACAAAAGGTAAGGTTCCAATTAGAAGTCCTATGTATATCCCATTCAACAGTTTAAATCATCATGGTTTACTTGAATGTATCAAACCCAAACATTTAGAAATAAATAATAAAGAATTAAAAAATTATTTAATTGGTCTTAGTGATACATCATTTAAATTAAATGGTATTGAATGCTTACTAAATTATAAAATATTGGAGGACTTATGATTAAAAAGATAATATTATGGTTAAAAAGAAAATATAATGAATGTTTTTTTGTGGGAGCAACAGATAAATTACCCCCACCACTAAATGAAATAGAAGAAAGAGAAGCGATAATAAAAGCTGGAAAAGGAGATGAAAATGCTAAGAATAAATTAATTGAACATAACTTGAGACTTGTTGTATTTTTAGCTAAAAAATATGAAAATACAGGATATGACGTTGAAGATCTAGTTAGTATAGGATCAATCGGATTAATAAAAGGGATAAATACTTATAAACTAGACAAAAATATAAAACTAGCTACTTATGCTTCTCGTTGTATATCAAATGAAATATTAATGTTTCTTAGAAAAAACAAAAAAAGAAGAGGGGAAATAAGCTTTGAAGATGCCTTAAATTATGATTCAGAAGGAAATGAATTACATTTAGAAGACATATTAGGCACAGAAATAGATTATGTTCCTAATGAATATGAGAAAATATTAAATAAGCAAATATTAGAAAGGGAGATAAACTCCTTAGATATACGTGAAAAAGAAATAATGACTTTAAGATATGGTCTTAATAATACTGAAGAATTTACCCAAAAAGAAGTTGCAGAAAAGTTAGGCATCTCTCAAAGCTACATTTCTCGTATTGAAAAGAAAGTAATTAAAAGATTAAAGCAGACTATGAAAATATAGTTTGCTTTTTAATTTGGTTAGCAATAATGATTTTAAAAATAATAAAAAAGTAATATCTTAATAGATATCACTCTTTTTATTCTAATGGATTATCATCAGGATTATCTGGGGTTTCGGTAGGTCCACCGTTATTTCCAATATTAGTATCTAGGGTTACACTAGCATTTATTTCAAGCCCTGAACTCATATTATTTTTAAATATACTATAAGCAGACTTAATAACAAAAGTGTAATTAGTATTAGTACCAGTAGGAGTATAAGTATAATTAGTATTATTAGTATAGCCCAAACTTATTAGTTCACCATTACTATCTTTAAGATAAACTTGATATCCAATAGTACCAATATTTGTATTATTGTAATTTATATATTCATTATAATACTTTTCTTTATATCTTTCATAAGTTTTCCAATAATCTGCTTTATTAAAGTATGATTCTAAGTAAGAAGTATTAATCATATCAGGTGTTTTAATACTATCCCAAGTTAAAGTAAGAGCTCCGCCATTATAATTATATTTACCATTAGTAGGATTAGCTAAATTATCAAATCTTGGTGATACCTCACTTGGTTCATAACCACTCATATAAATATCAGCAAGTCTCATATTTTCAGGAGTATTAGCGCTAGCAAGCATTACTGGATAAGTATCTTTCTCTGTTGTTACGGACACTAAGCCCGAGGGTCTATCAAATTTTGAATTTTTCTTATAAATACCTCTTGTTAAAATACCCATCATAGTCTTTTTCATTGCATTACCGCTAGAACTTTGTAAATAAGGTTTTCCTTTACCTAACGTGTCATATCCACACCACAAAGCTATAGAATAATCAGGGGAGTAGGTAATTAGCCAGTGATCTGGTTGGGGTTTATTTAAACCATTAGCAGCAGCTTGCTTTGAATCATAAGTAGAAGTACCTGTTTTAGAAGCAATTTGTGTTCCACTTACACCTATATTACCAGCGCCGCCACTAGTAGTAACAGAGACTAACATATCAGTAATTAAATAAGCAGTTTGTTCGCTCATAACTTTAGTTTTTTCAACTTTATGAATATAAGGTTCGCTAGAGTCACTTTCTAAATAAACAATTTTTGTAAAAGAATATGGTTTTATATAATAGCCACCTCTACCAAAAGCAGCATAAGCAGCACTCATAGTAAGAGGATCAGCACAATCCACACCACCTATAGCGGCAGATTCGTGTAAAGTATTTCCATAATCAACACCTAAAGCGTGTACAAAGTCAGCTATTTTATCAAGACCAACTTTATCTACTACCTGTTGAAAGGCTTGAACGGCAGGAATGTTTCTTGAATCTTGCAGCGCATAACGCATTGTAATAGCGCCTTTATATCCATGGTCATAATTTTGGAAACCTGTTCCATTACTGTAACTCCATGGTTGATCGATAAATATTGTACTAGGACTACTATGTAAATATTCTATATGAGGTCCGTAATCAAATATTGGTTTAGCAGTAGAACCTGGAGATCTTTTAATTCCTTTATCTGAATAATAGTTATCTTTTCCAACACCTCTATTAGTACCATTAGGTCCATAATTTCTACCACCTGATAAAGCAGTAATAGAACCATCTTTTAAATCTGTGACAGCTAAACCGAATTGAACAGTTTCATCACGGAATTTGTAGGATTCACCTTTTTCTAATTGTCTTACTACTTTTTGTTGTTCAATATCTAAAGTAGTATATATAGCCATTGGCACATCGTAAGGATTATCACCAGTTTCTTCTTTAACTTGATATAATAAGAAATCTAAAAATGCTCTATATTCACTACCGGTATCATTTAATGTATGTTCAGTAAGTAAACTTTCTACGGAAATAGATTCTGCAAATTCTTTCTCTTCTTCTGTAATATAACCGTGTCTAACCATTAGACTTAAAACAATACTTCTTCTTTGAGTAGCCTTTTCAGGGAAACTATAAGGATTAAAAGCATAAGGATTATTAAATAAACCAACGAGTAAACTAGCTTCTGGTAAAGTTAAATCAGAAACAGATTTACCAAAGAAATATTGGCTTCCTTGTTCTACACCATTTATTGATTCATACATACCAGAACCACTACCAAGCCATTGACTATTTAAATAAAATTCAATAATTTCTTCTTTAGTATAAACAGATTCTAATTTAAAAACTGACATATAGATATCTCTAAATTTACGAAGGAAACTTTCAATTTTATTTTCATTCTTTGTACCCTTAGTGTAAGTATTTTTTATAACTTGCATCGAAAGGGTAGAAGCACCACCTGCATTTTTACCAGCAAGCTGACCTAGAGAAGCTTTAATAAAACGCGCCGCATCAACACCATTATGTTGAAAGAATCTTGAATCTTCTGTTGCCACTAAAGCATCGATTAAAACTTGAGGCATATCTTGATAAGTAACAAGTTCCACATTTTGTTTCCCATAACGTGCTAGTTCTGTTGTACCATCTTTAGCATAAATAACTGTTGCTTCTTTATTATATAATTTATTTGGAACAAAATCTGGTGAAGTCATAATAATATATAATGCAAAAGCTAAAACTGCCGAAGCGCAAATAATACCCATACTTATTAAAAATATAAGGATAATATTCTTTTTACTTTTTTTCTTTCTAGGTTTCTTTTCTTTAATAGTTTTATTTTTCTTTAATTTAGGTATTTTCATTAATTACCACTCCTTTAAAATATATATCTTCAATTCCTTTTAAATAATCTAAACCAATATGATATTTATAATTTAATTTATAACCTT
>CAJUNE010000056.1 GCA_910587745.1 uncultured Bacilli bacterium | reverse complement strand
GTGAAAGAAGGTCAGAGTAGCAACAAGAACAACAACAACCGCGGTACTACCTATGATTATTTGTTTTTTTGTTGCAAATTTTCCTGTTTTCAATGTCTCAAATTTCATATTTTTTCTCCTTCCATCAACATCTACTTCCTTTATTCTTTTCAAATATATCACATATCAACAAAAAAGTCTACCATTTGTAGAACTTTTTTTAAAACTTCTATTATTTGTGTTAGTAACTTCTAAACCATTGGATATTATAATTATTATTGTAGTAGGTGGTAGTATCATGAGGTATAATAGGAACGACGAAAACTACGTTTATGGTTTTGTAGGGAAAAATATCAAAAAATACCGTAAAATGCGTGGCTTAACTCAAGATGAATTAGCAACAATAGTTAATTATTCACCTTCATTTATTGCTAACATTGAATCTTCCACCCACCAAACTTTTTCATTAGGTGCTTTATGGCGAATAGCTTCCGCATTAGGTGTTGGTCTCCACGAAATCTGTTATGATAACACGAGTTTAGGGAGTGAAAGAAATTTGAAAAGTATGGAATACATATGCAAAGATTGCTCTAACAAGTTAGATATGCCAATGGAAGTAATAGATGTTTTTGAATTTATTTATGCTGTTGGTAAGTCTAAAGAATTGTATCCAACATTTACTTGTCCAAAGTGCGGAGGAAAATTAATTCCACAAAATGTTGATAATTTCAAAATATGACAAAGCTTGACAGAAGAATATGTTATTATTTAACTGTGATGCAATATGTACAGTGATGAAGAACTATATAATTTAATCGGTGAAAAAATAAAAAATCGCCGCAAAAGTTTAGGAATAACACAAGAAAAATTGGCTGAAATAACCCATTATTCTTTGTCGTTCATTGCTAACATAGAAAGTAAAACCTACCAAACTTTTTCAATAACTGCTCTAAATAATATTGCAAACGCTCTAAATACTACTATCTTAAATTTAATACCTAAAGATGTAGAATTAAAAAAATATAAAATAAATACCAATATAAAATGTGAATATTGCAAATATAATACGGAAATCCCTATTGAATTAATAAAACTTATGGAGAGCATTAATGACATTACTAACAAAAAGATTAAATTAACTTGTCCCAAATGCCATAAAAAAATAGTTTCTTAATGAAACTATTTAATTTTTAAAACGCTTTCCATAAAAGGCTTAATTTCGCCATCTAAAACTTTTAAAGGATCAGTACTTTCAAAATTACTTCTATGATCTTTAACAAGTTTATAAGGTTCTAGAACATAACTTCTTATTTGACTACCAAAATCAATGTTACTAATATCACCATTGATTTTTTTGATTTCTGCTTCTTGTTCTTCTAATTTTTGTTGGTAAATTTTATTCTTTAACATTTTAATAGCAGTTTCCTTATTTCTTAATTGACTTCTTTCTGTTTGACAAGTAACAACTAGTTTAGTTGGTAAATGAGTAATACGTACTGCTGAGTTAGAAGTGTTTACCGATTGTCCTCCTGCTCCACTTGAGTGATATACATCAATTTTTAAGTCATCTTCTTTTATTTCTACATCTATGTCTTGTTGAAATTCTGGCGTCACATTCACAGAAGCAAAAGAAGTATGGCGTCTTTTATTAGAATCAAAAGGAGATATTCTAACTAAACGGTGAACTCCCTTTTCATTTTTAAGGTAACCATAAGGATAATTACCCTCTATAAATAAAGTTACACTTTTAATCCCTGCTTCATCACCATCTTGTTTATCCACAATTTTATAATTATAATTATTTCTATCTAAAAATCTTTCATACATTCTAAGTAACATACTCGCCCAATCGCAAGATTCTGTACCACCAGCTCCAGGATGTATTTCTAAATAACAAGCGTTACCATCATATTCTTCTGAAAGTAAAGTATCTAACTCTAGCCTTGAAATATCATTAGTTAAACTTAATAATTCATCTTCACTAATATTTTCTATGTCAAGTATTTCTAATCCTATATCAATTCTATCTAAAAGATCTTGATATTCATTTATTATTTTATTGATATGTTTTAAATGTTGATAAGTAGAATTAGCATGGGACATGTTACTCCAAAAGTCATCTTTATTTACCTCTTTTTCAAGTTCAGTTTTTTCTATAGATAATTTATCTATGTCAAAGAGACCTCCCGATATCTATTAATCTTGTTTTTAATTTATGTAATTCTTGACTTATTTCTTTATTCATAAATGTCCTCCATAACATCTTAATTAATTTTAATTATATCAAAAGTAAATATATTTTTAAAGTATGACTTTTTGCCAAACAAAAAAACAAACGATTATCAGTCGCTTGCTTTAATCATTATTTACTTTTTACGTTCTAAACACGAAACATTATTAATCTTAGAGTTTTTTTGCTCACTAAGCAAACTATAAAGCAAATTAATTTTGTTTAATCTCTCATTATCTTCCCAACATAGCTCAGCTAATTTTTTAATAATAGCATCTACTATTTTTATGTGCGTATCTGACAAATCACGATTTTGCAACAAAAATATTAATATTTCTGTTTTTTCGTCAATACATTTATGTTTAAAATCAATTGGACATCCAGATAAAGTACTTAAATTATCTAAAACATCACAAAGTTTTATTACCAATGCCCAACTACTCATATTCTTCATTTTAATACTTAAATATCTTGTCTTTCCAAGGGCATCTTTCATATCTTCATCAGTAGTTAATTCCATAACTAATGCACCAATAGAAGCTCCAAATCTTGTAACAATATCAACATAATCTACATCAGTATCTTCAACAACATCATGTAAGAAAGCTGCTGATAAAAGATCTTCCAAATTTTTAGAATCCTTAAATTCACAAACTCTTCTCGCTACATTTAACGGATGATTAATATAAGGTTCTCCAGTAATTCTAAACACTCCATCGTGCATTTCAGATGCGAAAGCAACAGCTTTACTTAAAGTTTCACCATTAATTATATTTTCAAAATTAGCTTTTACTCTGCTTTTCACAGTTAATGGTTCAACGTGATATGCTCTAAATTCCTTTAATTGTGAATCTAAGTCTAAATTATAACTATATACTTCTTTAACTCTCTCTAAATTTTTACCATTTATCTCATCAATAATTGTATTTACATCAGAACCATAGTATACATATTTAACATAATAAGAATAATCCCAACTATCTTCAACAACTAGCATGTGAGAATATTTTCCATTATTTCCTTCAAATAATTTTCTTTTAATATCATTTAATTTCATAATATCTCTTCTTTCTACTTGTATTATAATCTAGTTATTGATATAATAAAAATACATATTATTTATACGCGGCATAACTGGAGGTTATAATGATTAATTTAGAATTATATAAAGTTTTCTATGCAGTAGCTGAAACAGGTAATATAACAAAAGCTAGTGAACAATTACATATATCACAACCTGCTATCACAAAACAAATCAAAAACTTAGAAAATGAATTAGGAACTCCACTGTTTATAAGAACTAATAAAGGAGTAAAATTAAATGATTGTGGAGAAAAAATATTACTCAATGTTAAACAAGGATTAACTTTATTAAATGAAATTGAATATATGACCACAGATTATAATAATTGTAATACAGGAACAATAAAAATCGGTACAAGCACCTCTTTAATGAAAAATTATTTACTTAAACATTTAGAAAAATTTCATCACAACTATCCAAATATTATTTTAGATATATATACCGATCCTACAAAAGACTTAATTAAAAAACTAAAAAACGGAAATATTGACATGATTATAAGTAAACTTCCTCACAACTTAGATAATGACTTATCTTACAAAGAATTAGGTCAAACAAAATATATATTTAGTGCTAACCCAAACTATTTTGATTTAAAAAATAAAACATTAAAACCCTCTGATTTAGAAAAGCTACCAATAATACTGCAAGAAAACCCTGCTAATTCCAGAACTAGTGTTGAAAACTATTTTTTAAATAATAACATAATAATTACACCTAAAATGAACATAGCAAGTTCCAATTTACTAA
>CAJUNE010000055.1 GCA_910587745.1 uncultured Bacilli bacterium | reverse complement strand
TCAGTATTAACTACACAAATATGTTTATTTTCTTTATTTAAAGTTAAATTATTCTCTAAAGATTTAAATCCAATAGTATCATTATTTAAACTCTCAAAATAATTTTTATCTTTATAAGTATTCATATCAACTAAAAGTGAAGCCCTAAATTCATTAAGTTTCAAATATTCACTTACTTCGTTTTCAACCTCTAAGATTAAAGTTACTTGTCTAATATTAGGATTTCCTGAAATAATTAATTTATCTTTATTATCTTCTAAAGTAACATCTGGTTTTTTTTGTTCAAAAACTAAATAATATTCATTAAAAATATCTTCACTTTGCATAGCATAAAAAGATTCTCTGGAATTAACATATAATCCATTTATTCCTGGTATAATATTTTCTCCCCTAATTTCTGCATTAACACTTTTCACATTATAATTATCTGCCTGTTCTTTTATTGTTACCATAAGAGGATTTTTATTCAGTACTAAAGTTGATATTTGTTCCGTATAATAAAAACTAAAAACCATAATAAGAGCTAAACCAAAATAACCATAATATTTTTTCATAAAATTTTTCCACCTAAAAAATATATATGCAAAAAAAAATTCACTAACACATTTGTTAGCCAATTTCCTTTTTTACTAAATCTGCTCCTCGTTTAGGATCATGAAGTAAAATATCATAAACCATTTTGTTTTTCTTGAGCTCTTCAATAAACACAATTTCCTCTTTTGTCATAGCAACATAAATTTCATTACCATCTTTATCGATAGTTTGGACCAAAAAATCTGCACCCAAAAGATAATCAGCAGACACTCCAAAAACATGTATCATTTCAAGTACTGCCTCTAGAGTTGGATTTCTTGTTTCCTTTTCATAACAGCATATCGCTGATTTTCCAACGCCAATCAAATCTCCCAACTCTCCTTGAGTTAAACCTTTAGCTTTTCTAACCTCTCTTAGCCTGCTGCCGTTTAACATCCCATCACCCTCGTTCTCTAAGATAAGATTATAACTTCTGTTGCTAATCATTTGTTATTTTTCCACCTATGGTAAAAATTACCAACTAATTTTTATTAATTATCAAGGATGTTGAGTAAAATTTCAAGCATTTTTAGGTTGATTTGAACTAATAAAGGTAATTTTTTCTACTAAAACTTCTAAAATATGCTTTTTTTCATTATCATTATTTTCATAAGTTCTAGATTGAAGCTTACCTTTAATACCAACTATATCACCTTTATGACAATAATCTTTAGTAGCACTCGCAATACCATTCCATAAAACACATTTAACAAAATCCGCTTCTCTCTCACCTTCAAGATTACGATAATCACGAGATACTGCAACTGTAATTAATGTTCTAAATGTACCATCATTTAATTCTTTTATTTCTGGTTCTCCAGTTAATCTACCAACTAAAGTAACATTATTCATGCGTATAATTCCTCCTTTCCAGGAAGAACATAACACCATTTTTTTTACTTGTCAAAAACCAAACTATCAAAATCTGTCTAGCTAAAAAGCTAAAATCTGCTAAGCCAAACAATTAAAATCTGTCTAGCCAAATAACTAAAATCTGTAAAATTAAAATTTTTTTTAAATTAATAACTTTTTAATAATCTATTAAGTTCCACCGCATATTCTAAAGGAAGTTCTTTTTTAAAATCACTTATAAAGCCCATAATTAATAATTCTTTAGCTATATCTTCACTAAGCCCTTTACTCATTAAATAAAATAATTTTTCCTTACTTACCTTTGAGATTGTTGCTTCATGTTCTATTGTTGAACTATTATTACTTACAATATTATTAGGTATTGTATCACTTTTACTTTTACCATCTAAAATAATTGTATCGCATTTAATTGTTGCTTTAGAATTAGTTGCATTTTTAGTAATCTTAGTTATTCCCCTATAATTGCTAACTCCTCCATTTAAAGCGATAGATTTAGAAACAATATTACTTTTAGTATTTTTTCCTAAATGAATCATTTTAGCACCCGCATCTAACACTTGTCCTTTATTAGCATACGCAATACTAATAGAATTACCTACTGCATTATCTCCTTTTAAAATACACGCTGGATATTTCATTGTGATGCCTGATCCCACATTACCATCTATCCACTCCATTGTGCCATTTTCTTCCACAATAGCTCTTTTAGTAACTAAATTATAAACATCAGTACTCCAATTTTGAATAGTTGAATATTTACATTTAGCATGTTTACCAACGTATATTTCTACAACTCCTGCATGTAAACTTGTAGAAGAATAACTCTTCGCAGTGCATCCTTCAATATATTCTACTTCTGCATAATCATCAACAATAATAATAGTTCTTTCAAACTGGCCTAGATTTTCGGTATCAATTCGAAAATAACTTTGTAAAGGTCTATCAAGTTTTGTGTGTTTTGAAATATAAATAAAAGAACCTCCACTCCAAAAAGCTCCATTTAAAGCAGTATATTTATTCTCATTATATTTAACTAAATTATTAAAATATTTTTGAAACAAATCGGGATATTTTTTTAAAGCATCATCTGTACTAGTAAATATCACATCACTATTTTTATCTTTAATACTATGATATACAACTTCACTTTCATACTGATTAGTCACACCATATAAATAATCTTGTTCTGCTTTAATAACACCCAAATCACAAAAAGTATCTCGTACATTTTCTTCAACTTTATCCCAATTATCTGTCATTTTATTTTTATTATCTTTATAATAAATAATTTTATCAAAATCTATATCTAATTTCGGACCAAAGTTAGGATTTTCAAAATCATTAAAAGTTTCTAAAGAATTAAGTCTAAAATCTAGCATCCATTCAGGTTCATTTTTCTTTTTGCTAAGCTCTATTACATATTTTCTATCTATTTTTTTCATAATAATCCCCAAATTCATTATACTACATAATTTTTAGTTTGTTTAGTGTTGTTTTTTTGAAAGTTTTTTGATACAATTAAATAAAGTATAGAGAGGCGATTAAATACTATGTATGATACAGATTTAAATAAAAGTAAAATAATTAATATAAATGATTTTATCTTCCGTCAAAATCAAGAATTTTATCCTAACTTACAGGGACTAACATGCGAAGATAATGTTTTAACATATAAAATTAATGATGCAGTTATAGCTCAAGAAACAATAACATTTGATTTACGTACATTGCCTGGTCATGTTTGGAATTATGATAGTAAAAAATTTATGGAAGTAATAAAATTTAACAAAGATTGTATGAGTTTAGGAGATGTTGCAGACTTTATAAATGAGCATGCCTTTGATAATATCTTTACTCCTAGAAATTTAGAAAGTGGTGATATAGCATGAGTTCAAGAATTTACACAAATAGCGAAATAGCTAATAGTACTAGACTTTATTTTGAAGGAATTAACAATATTGATAATAAAGAAGTCCCAACTGATTTAACAGAAGCTGCTCAAGCAAATGTTAAAAAATTTGAATTAGGAGTTATGGTTCCCTATGCTGATGGTAAATTAAACGAAAACTTTGCAAGTGCTATTAAAACTGGCGAAGAAATGTATCGTGCTGAACATCCAAACAAAGAACAAACATCAACAGATTTAACCAGAACAGCTGAAATGCAAGCAATCCATGGCAATGGACCAAAACTTGCTTTAGTAAAAAAAGAAGAAGCTCCTCTATCATTACCAAGAGCGGGATATATAAATATAGCTATTCTTCTATATGGAACACTTAATATAGGAATAATATTAGCTTTAGCTTTATTAAAATAGTCAACTATTCAAGGTTGACTTTTATTTTTCTAAAACATATGTTATAATATACCCACATGGGGTAGCCTAGGTTTCGACATGTATAACTAGATAAGACTGCAAGTGGAAGTGACGCCTTAAGTCTCCAATTAAAATTAAATGACAAGAATGAAAATTCTTTTGCTTTCAATGCCAATATGGCATTCGCTGCTTAATAATAAGTAGATAGCAAGCTTCTATCTAATTTGCTTATAGGTTAAATAGAGGTTCATAAATATAAGATATATTCTTTTATTTGATTTAGATAAAAGAAAGAATACTCATAAATCTTAAGTTTA
>CAJUNE010000054.1 GCA_910587745.1 uncultured Bacilli bacterium | reverse complement strand
AAAAGATTCAAATGGAATAAACAAATTTTAAATTATTTAGTAGAAAATTTAAAAGACAAAAAAATATATTCATATGATTTTAGAGTTATCAAGAATATATATGTAAATGAACAAGACATAAATAAAATAAAGGGAAACAAATATTACAATCATTATGATGAAGAAAGAAGGCATCATACTGTTACCAAAACACTAAGTGTTTTAAATATAAATGAAGGTAATAAACATAATTATTTATATTTAACAGTAAAAGACATAGAAGATAACGAAATAGAAACAGTTGAAATCAGAAGAGATTTAGTACCTAATATTGAAATAAACAAAACCTATAATTTTGCATTTACATATTATGGCTATGATTTAGATGATGATATATATGAATTATTTAAAAAATGTCATTTATTAAATATAACTGATGTAAATCCAACTTTTAATGAATAGAGTCAAATCATTTAATTGAAATTACATGAAAAATATGTTAAAATCAATTTAGTAGTGCGTTAGGACATAAATGCCTACTACTTTGTGTAATGGACATTAACTTTTATTTCTTTAACATTGATAACTATGTTACCTTTGTTAATCAAAATAATCGTTGATGTCTTTTTGTTTTCTCTAAAGAGTAAACTTATGATTTTCGAAATTACTTTCTTAATCACTAATAAAGAAACACCTACTTTCCAACCAAAACCCCTCTGGATTAAGGGAGATAATAAATGTCTTAAATTAGCAGACATCAGTCCTAACGCAAGTTTTACTTTATCTTAAAAAACAGAAATAATCAAGCAATCTATTAATTTAGGGTAAGATTTGACTCATCCACGACAAAATATAACATTATTCGACTTAAATAAAAAATAGAACACTTCTTTTTTTAGTTAAAATATGATAAACTTAAATTAGAAAGAAGTGAATAAAAATGCAAAGAAAATTTTTAATATGTAAGACTTGTGGCAACTTAATTGAAATGCTAATTGATAGTGGAGTAACACCTAAGTGTTGTAATAATGAAATGGTAGAATTAATTGCAAATACTACTGAAACTGCAACTGAAAAACATATTCCTGTTATAGAAATAAATGAAGATATTGCTACTGTTACTATTGGAGAAACACTTCATCCAATGACCGAAGAACATTTTATACCTTGGATTTATTTAGAAACAAATAAAGGCATCAGAAGAAAAAATTTAAAACCTAATGATGAACCTAAATGTGAATTTAAATTATTAAAGGACGAAAAAGTAATTAGTGCATATGCTTATTGCAATTTACATAGTTTATGGAAAAAAGAGTTATAAATGGAATTAGAAAGAAAAACAATTGCAAGTGATGAAGAGTATTTAAGACAAATATCTAAGCCTGTGGATTTTAATAAAAATGATTGGCAAGAAGCTGCCAAAAAATTAGATGAGTTTTGTAAAAGCTATGATAATTGTTTAGCAATGGCATCGGTTCAACTAGGAATACCTTTAAGGATGATTTATTTAAAGAAAACTGATTTAAACCGACTAGAGGAAGATTATAACGAAGAAAAAATTATGATAAATCCTAAAGTTATTAATAGTTATGGTTTAACCACTTATTGGGAAGCCTGTGCTAGTTGTCTTACAAATACAGGTTTAGTAGAACGACCTTACAAAATTGAATTGGAGTATTTTGATATAGAAGGAAAAAAATACAAAGAAGTATTTGAAGGTTTTGCCTCTACTGTTTTATCACACGAAATAGATCATTTAGATGGCATATTACATATAGATATTGCAAATGAAATCTTACAAATGGAAAAAGAAGAGAGAAAAGCTTGGCGAAAAACACATCCTTATAAAATCATAAGAAAAGATGGTGAGTACAAGCATCCTAAAAAAGACAAAAATTAGTAAAGTAAAAAACACTTTACTTTTTATTTTCCTAAATATTTGTTATAATAATAATAGAAAATAAGGTGAAAATTTATGGATAATATAGGGATGTTGGAACGCTATGGAGAAGATTTAACTGATAAAGAATATATAACTGACCCTGCCATAGGAAGAGACTCTGAAATAAAGCAAATGATACTAACGCTTTTAACACCAGAAAAAAGTGCATTATTAGTAGGTAAACCTGGTATAGGTAAAACGGCTATAGTTGAAGGCTTAGCATATAGAATTATTAAAGGATATGTTCCCGATGTATTACTTAATTGTCGTATAATTAAAATTAATGTTAGTAGTTTAATAGGTTCAGCTAATATAAATGGCGAAACAGAAAACAGAATGGATTTACTAGTAAGAGAATTAGCTACTAAAGAAAATGTAATAGTATTCATTGATGAAACTCATTTATTAATAAACAAAGATGGTGGTATGGACTTTGCTAATATGTTAAAAGCAGGGCTTGATAGAGGAACAATTAAAATGATTGGAGCAACTACAACTGAAGAATATGAGCATTACATATTAAGAGATAGAGCCTTTTTAAGACGTTTCCAAAAGATTGAAGTATTAGAAGCAGACAAAGATACTACTGTTCAAATACTATTAGGAACATTACCAAAGTTAGAAAAGAAAATAGGCGTTAGTTGTACATACACAGAATTTATAAAAGAAAGAATAATGCGTTTTATAGTTGAAATGACTGATGAATATAAAAGAGTATATGAAATAGCATCTCGTTACCCAGATATATGTTTAACAATAGTATCAAATGCCTTAACATATGCCTTATATGATAATAAAAAGAATGTAACATTAAAGCATTTTTATAAAGCGATATGTAATGCTAAGAACATATATGAAGATGCAAAACTTAAAGAAATAGAAAGATTTAAAATTGAATTTCAAGATATAATAAGAGAAGAAGGAGTTGATTTAAATGAAACAAATTAAAGTAGTCCAAATAGGTTGTGGCAAAATGAGTAAATATATTATGCGCTATATTTACAATTTAGGCGGAAAAGTAGTCGGCGCGGTAGATATTTCTGAGGATATAATAGGAAAAGACATCGGAACTATTATGGAAACAGAAGCCAAAGGAATATCTATTAATGATATTTCTAGATTAAGTGAAGTTTTAGAAGATACAAAACCAGATATTGCCGTTATAACAACTTTAAGTTTTTTAAATGATATTGAAGATGCGATAAGAACTTGTATAACTAAAAATGTAAATGTTATAACAACATCAGAAGAATGTTTTTATGCCGAAAATTCCAATCCCACTCTATATAAAGAATTAGATATTCTAGCTAAAAGTCATAATGTAACAATCACTGGCTGTGGTTATCAAGATATATTTTGGGGCAATATGATTTCCACAATAGCATCTTCAACTCATAAAATAACAGGAATTAAAGGCAGTAGTTCTTATAATGTTGAAGATTATGGTATAGCTTTAGCAAGAGCTCATGGAGCAGGATTAACTCTAGAAGAATTTGAAAAAGATATTGCAAGCGCTGATAATATTAGTGAAGATGAAAGAAAAGAACTAATAAATAATCGAAAGTTCAATCCTTCTTATATGTGGAATACCGTAGGTTGGTTAGCAGATAAATTAAAATTAAACCCTACAACAATAAACCAAAAGTGCATTCCAACTACATCTGAAATAGACATTCATAGTGATACATTAAATATGGATATCAAAGCAGGTTTAGCAACTGGGATGAGCGCCGTAGTTACTATGGAAACAGAAGAGGGAATAACAATTGAAGCTGAATGTATAGGAAAAGTTTATAGTGAAGAAGATTTTGACAAAAATGAATGGACAATATATGGCGAGCCAAATACAACTGTAACAATTAATAAACCATCAACAGTAGAACTTACCTGTGCAGACATAGTAAATAGAATACCAGATGTTATTAATGCAGAACCAGGATTTATTTCTACAAGCAAGATGCCAGAACCTACATATAAAATAAAATATTAGCTTCTAAATACTTAGAAGTTTTTTAATAATTAAATCTGTCGACCTATAAAAATGTAAAAACTGTAGGAGATCGACAGAAAAATTTAATAAAAAGCGTCAAAATATATAGTAATTTACATAAAAAATGTTATAATAAAATTGATTTTACAAGTAAAATCACCAGTTTTAATCTTACTATA
>CAJUNE010000053.1 GCA_910587745.1 uncultured Bacilli bacterium | reverse complement strand
TAAAAACTATATTAAGAATTGCAAAACCTAACAAAAAATGCTACAATAAAGTATAAGTAAAAATAGGGGCTGATTATAAATGAATTTAGAGGAAAGAGTACTACAAGTACCTATTGAGGACATAATTCCCAATCGTTTTCAACCACGATTAACTTTTGACGACCGTGGATTAGAGGAACTAGCATCTTCTATTAAGCAACATGGTATTATTCAACCATTAGTATTACGTCGTGTAAATGATAAGTATGAAATAATCGCTGGTGAAAGAAGATATAAAGCCGCTACAATGGCAGGTTTAAGTACAGTTCCAGCTATCGTATCAAACATAGATGATAACCAAAGCGCTGAAGTAGCAATAGTTGAAAATGTCCAAAGACGAAATCTAACTCCTATTGAAGAAGCGAGAAGTTACAAAAACTTATTAGATAAAGGATATTTAACCCAAAGTGAACTTGCTAAAAAAATGGGCATATCCCAAAGTGCTATTGCAAATAAACTAAGACTATTAAATTTAGATGAAGAAGTGCAACAAGCTTTATTAAACAATCAAATCAGTGAAAGACATGCCAGGTCATTATTAGTATTATCAAATCCCGAAGACCAAAAAAAGTGGTTACAAAAAATCATCGCTGAACGTTTAACAGTAAGACAATTAGATGATGCTCTTAAATCACAAACGAGTGATAACTCGTCAAATAATGAAGATGATGATACAGATATACCATTAGTAAGATCTTTAGATATTGAGGCGATTAGAAAAGAAGCGACAGAATTGCCAAAAATAAATGAAGATAGTGACATCGCCAAAAAGCTTCAGGAAATTGAAAGAGAAAGAATGTTTAACCCAGAAGTTATTCCAGTTGAGCAAGCGACAAATGAATCAAAAGGTAATTTCTTTAACTTTTTAGAAAATGAAAAAGTAAACATGAATATGGAAGAAATAAATTTACAAGCACCAGCTATAAATTTAGACATGCCTAAAATAAATGAAAATTTCAATAAGCCAGAACCTATGCCGGAGATGGTAATGCCAAAAGTAAAAGATAATCCTATAAAAAATGAACCTGCAATTAATATTGATATAACAGAACCAAAACAAGAATTAACATCAAATGAAGAGGCAGCATTAAACTTCAATTCTAATTTTGGGACAAATCCAGTAATTGAAACTAAACCAGAAATAAATTTAAATGATGATAACTTTGACCCAGTTAATCTAATTGATACATTAGACCCAGCATATCACAACAAGGTTGAAGAAAAAATGGGAATAGATTTAAAAACTGCAATCAATGAAATCCGTGATGCCAAAGATACATTAAGTATGAAAGGATTTAATATATCATTAGAAGAAACAGACTTAAATGATTGTTATCAATTTACAATAAAAATTAAAAAGAATTAAATGTTAGTAAATAAAAGATTATTAACATTTTTTTATTATTACTAAGAGTAAAATATTTGACAAAAAATGGGAATATGATATAATGATAACATAAGTTACCTAATAGATAAAGGGAGTGAAAAAAATGGCAGGAAAAAGTATTATAACCAAAGAAGAACTATTAA
Source organism: uncultured Bacilli bacterium (assembly GCA_910587745.1). Classification (GTDB taxonomy): domain Bacteria; phylum Bacillota_I; class Bacilli_A; order RF39; family UBA660; genus Caccenecus. Next base: position 2,597 of record CAJUNE010000053.1, on the reverse strand, counting down.
AAGTTGCAATGAGTATGATTGAAAAAAATGGTGCAGAGTGTATAAATGCGAGAGATTTAGCTAAAGAAGCTGGCATATCAACAAAACCCATATATCGTTTATATAATAGTTTAGAAGATTTAAAAAAAGATGCGAACGAAATAATAAAAAAAGAATATGATGAATTTATTATGAAGCGAGTAGATAACAAAAATGCTCTAATAACAGTATGTGTGGCCTACATTGAATTTGCACAAATGCACAAAAACTATTTTCGTTCCATGTTTTTATCTAACAATTTAAAATGGCAAAGTGTAAATGATGTTTTAAATGAAAAATGGAATCAATCTACGATAATTAATTTAGTTAATAAACATAGTTTAAGTTTTGATAATGCTAAAAATTTATTTATGAATGTTTGGATATATGCCAATGGTTTAGCAACATTAATCGCTTCTAATGAACTTACAATAGATAATAAGGAAATATTAATAAGAATAGTTAAAATATATAAAGAATTCTCTAAGAATTTACCAGTAAAACAATAAAAAGGTTTGTAAAAATACAAGCCTTTATTTTATATAAACAGGAATATCAGCATTAACACTTAATAATTTATAACCACCATTATTTTCAAATATAAATCTATAATATTTATTATTATATTTAATAAACACATTTATAGTAGCATTTTCTTTTAAAGTAGCTTTAATATATTCATAATCTAAATTATTAACATTTAAACTTTTAAAATAATTAGCTATCGCATATTTAGTTTGTTCTTCAATTCTATTATTAGCAAATTTATAAGCAAACAAATTATAAAAGAGCAAAATAAATAAAACAGCTAAAATAATAAAATAGTTTTTTACTTTCATTTTCATCAACCCATATATTCATATTTTAGCATAAAAAAGCATAAATATAAATAATATGTAATATTTAGTACTTGACAAAGCCAAGTACTAGAGATAAAATAATAGCAAGTAGGAGGGGATATTACGAATACACAATATAAAAAAGGTGTTTTAGAATTATTAATCCTAGTAATGGTTGAAAAACAGGATATGTATGGTTATGAATTAGTTGAAGCAGTAAGTAAAATAGTAGATGTTAATGAAGGAACGATATATCCAATTTTAAAGCGTTTAACAAATGAGAAATATTTTGAGAACTACACCAAAGTTTCTACTGAAGGTCCTATCAGAAAGTATTATCATATAACAGCGAGTGGTAAATTATATAAAGATAATGCATTAGAGGAATGGAAAAAGTTTTCGAAAGAAGTAAACAAATTTTTAGAAAGAGGGAACAAAAAATGAGTAAAGAAGAATTCCTAAAAACATTGAGAAAAAGATTAAGTATTCTAGAAGATAGTGAAATAGAAGATATAATCAGTGAATATGAAGGTTATATTGAAGAAAAAGTAAATGTTGGCTTAAGTGAGAGTGAAGCAGTAAAAGAACTAGGCGATATTGATGAAATAGTAAGTGATTTACTAGCAGCCTATAAAGTAAAAGAACCTAAAAGCGACAACTTCAATAGTATAATCAATAAATTTTGCAATGCCATTGATAATTTTATGAGTTCACTTGATAACAAGAGTGCTAAAGATATAATAAGAATATTAATAGAAGTAATAATAATTTTACTTGCTATATGGTTATTAAAGATACCATTCGCTCTTATCAGAAATTTAGGAGAGAGCATATTCTACGAATTACATGGACCAATCGGCAATATTTTAGGAAGTATATGGTGGATAGTAATTGAATTTAGTTATATTATTGTAGCCATTATATTTTTCTTTAAAACTTTTGAAAAAAGATATTTTAAAAATATGAGTATTAAAATAGTTGAAGAAGTAGAAGATGATTATCAAAAAGAAAAAAGTAAAAAAAGTAGTAAAGAAGAAAAAGAAACAAAGAACAAGAAAAAAGAAATAATAGATGAAACCAAAGAAACCAAAAATTATGAAACTAAGAAAGTGAACAAAGTAGTAATAAAAGAACGCACATTTGTAGATACTTTAACAGATATATGTATATTAATATTAAAATTCTTTGCAATTATCTTTATAATAGGAGTTATAGGATATCAAATAGGAATATCTATTGCTTTAGGATTTGCAATATATTTAATATGTAGAGGAGTTACATACATAGGAATATTAATATTATTAATCGCTTTCTTTATGGGTGGAGCATTTATATTAGAACTTTTAATAAACTTTATATTTAATAAAAAAATAAAAGCTTATCGTGTTTTTGCAGGGTTAATATCTTGTATTATAGTTTTAGGAATAGGTCTTACTATGAGTGCCATAGAAATAAGCAATACAGAAATAATATATGATAGTTCATATAAAGAGATGAAAACAATAACTAAAGAGTTACCTATTAAAAGTAGTAATATGCCAATTTATTATTATGATAATATAATAATAGATAATAATCTAAAAGATACTATAAAAATAGAATATAGTTATCCTGACATTAATGATTTAAATTTAGAGATTGAATTAGAAGATTGTGGAACTGGTTATTGTTTATATAGTGATGTTAAAAGATTCAAATGGAATAAACAAATTTTAAATTATTTAGTAGAAAATTTAAAAG
>CAJUNE010000052.1 GCA_910587745.1 uncultured Bacilli bacterium | reverse complement strand
CTAGGGACTATACTAGAAAACATCAGTACATTCCTTAGCTCAGGGTCTATAATTAGATAATGGCCCCTAGGAAATACCATTAAAACACCCCCTATAATCTTTAGTTCATATTACAGGGGTTGTTTTTCTGTTTATTGATATAATAGTTCTTAAAAATGGAGGTGATATTTTGAAAGTGAATTGGTTAAAGTTGATTGGAATTTTTTTACCTTTAAAATGATTCATATTTACTGTCTTCAATTGCTTTTTTTAAAATTTTAAACTAAATACAAGTATTGATAAACTTTTCAAATATAGTATAAAAGTCCTAACTGATTATATCTTGATTAATGCATTACTATTCCGAATTTAAGAACTTGACTTAATATCATAATAAAAAACCTCCAAAAGTTTAAATTTTGGAGGTCACATAAGATATATGTTTATTTTATTTGCTTACTGTGGTTAGAATGAATAAAATAAATACTATAGCTATACTAAAAGCACCTAAAATAATAGTATTAGTTGAGTCAGACTTAGTATCTTTAGAAAACTTAGCTATTATCACTGCACTTAGAATGAAACATAGAAATATAAAAGCTAAAAACATTGTTGGAGAGATGCCAACTTGAAATTTCTCAAAAAACAAATGATAAATAGAAGTAACTACAACTCCTAACATTCCTATTATATAAAGTAGGGTTACGAGAAAATTTAAATTAATTAATTGATGATCGAGATTTTTATTAGTCATACTTAAAAGACTTTCCTTAAAAAATTTATTATATTTATATTCTAACATAATAAAATTGGCTCTGTTGCGAAATTTCCAAGTTCCAAAATTTTAGTGTAAAATTGAATAATAAGTTAGTGTATCTATAATATATTGTTCACCTATATACTTTACCAATTGCAAGAACATAAAAAATACTACCAATAAATGCAACTATTAACCCCAGTAATAACATCCAAATAATATTTTCTCCATTGCGAATTAGCAGAGGAAGAAGAAATCCTATCATAGATATTAATGGTGTATATGTTCTTTTGTAATAAGGCTCCCAATTTAATATTAAAGAAATCAAACAAATCAAAACTCCTAATAGGTAGACGATAATTAACAAAGGTGAATTGAGTTGAGAGAAATTACCATTAAGTTGAAGTAACCCTTTTGGTAAAATTGCACTCATCTTATTATAGTAATTAATATCATTACTATATCTAACCAAATCTAATTTATAAAAAGTGGAATTAAACATGATATAAATTACTGTAACAACCGCAGAAAAGATTGAATAGATGAGCAGACACCAACGTTTTAGATTAATAAGATTGATGTACATAGTTCTTACGTCCTTTCTTATATTTTGGATAATATCAGTATACTCCAAAAAAAAAAAAATACAAGAATTTTCAAACAATTTAAAAAGGTCAATTACATTATTAATTATTTCACATTCCCTTATCTAATGGATATTGTTTTAGTGATCCCAGAAGATAGTATTATACTAGATTTAGGGACCGGACATGGACTTGTACTGATAAAGTTCGCCTCTAAAATATCAAGCGAAGGACATGTGACCGGAATAGATCTATGGAAAAATAGGGATCAATCCAATAATAGTTTTAAAAGCACACAACAGCTTTTACAGGAAAAAAATCTAGAAAATAGATCTGATTTAAAAACTGCGGATATGATAGAGCTACCTTTTGAAAATAAGAAATACGACTTTGTAACCGCAAGTATGGCAATTCATAATATTAAATCAAAACAGAACCGATACAAAGCCTTAGATGAAGCTACACGTGTACTAAAAACAGAGGGGCTATTAATAATATTAGATACTGGAAATCATAAAAAAGAATATCTCAGTTACCTGATCGCTTTAGGTTATCGTATTAAATATGCTAAGACTTATGGAATTATTGGTTGGTGGACTGGCCCTTGGATGTCTAGCTATGCTATTATAGCTGAAAAAAATTATGATATGATTGAGAAAGGATATCTAATTATATGGTTCAACAAATCGTTCTTCCCATCAAAGATTCGAACGTTCTAAAAATGGTGCAAGATACGTTACTTGATAGTTTTCGGGCTGGCCGTCGTAACTATACGATCTTCCAAGTCGGTAAGGCCACACTACTCCGTGTGAGTGATGTCATGACATTAAAAAAATCCGATGTCTTTAACCCAGATGGTTCTATCAAAAGCACGGCTTTTATTCATGATAAAAAACAGGAAAAGCGAATACGTTATATTTGAAACCAGTAAAACAAGATTTATTGATTTATCATGATTGGCTGGTCCAACAAAATCTTAATTCTGAATGGTTATTTCCGTCAACCTCTCGCCCAAAGCGTCATATCACTGAAAAGCAATTTTATAAGGTCATGGCGCACGTTGGAGATCTTTTAGGTATCAACTATTTAGGAACACATACCATGCGTAAAACAGGCGCTTACCGTGTTTATACGCAGTCAAATTATAATATTGGTTTAGTGATGCATTTACTAAACCATTCAAGCGAAGCAATGACTTTAACTTATCTCGGTTTAGATCAAGCCAGCCGAGAGAATATGTTAGACCAAACAGATTTTGGATAGTTTAAAACTAAGAATGATAGAATAAAGAAAAGAGAAAAAGGGTAAAATCATGGATAATTATGTAGATAATCCACTAACTATAGTGGGAGTAGTTGTTTTTTTAATCGGAATGAGTATTTTTTGCTTTGGAAAAAAATGGATTGTTTTACGCTTAGTTTTTGGTGATAGAAGTATGTTTTCTCAAATATTTTTTGGGGGTATTATAACTATCTTTGGATTAATCTTATTGTATTTATCTGGAGCTTTTAACTAGCATACAAGCAAAAATCCGAAGGCTTGCACGTCTTTCGGATTTTGAATATCTACGGAAATCAAAGTTTTAACTACAAACCAAAAAAATCAATCTATTTCCAAAATAAAATAAGAGATATAAATTTTACTAATGCAGTATCTTTTTAGAGTTGTTTCCCACTTAAAACACTCTGCCCTTCTCTATTCACTTTCTTTTTATCTCATTTTAAACTAAAATAGACTTATTAATCAAAGCGTAAATTAAAGTCAATGGCACTATATCTAATTTATAAATAATGGAGGTGTGTTTTGAAAAGAAAAAAGACCTATGGACAGAAGAAGACAATCAAATCAATTTTTGATACTTTAGTCGATTCTATCACTACAATATTTTTATTTTTACGATAGGGATTTTAATTTAAATACTATAAAATTTTTAAGAGAGGATGATAACAATGAAATATAAAATGAGCAAGGGACTGAAAATCATGATAACAGTTTTTATTTCTGTTTATCTTGGTAATTTGGTTTTAGATGTACTAAGTGACGAGTCTAATATCAATATTTGGATAGGTCGTATTATTGGACTTTTTGTTGTCCTCATCATTTATCTTCCTTTAAATTTTTTATGGATAAAAAATTCAAAAAGTCAGAATGATTAATAAAGAACTGGGAGAACTTAAATGATTTATACAATTGGTTATTACATTGCTGTTATAGGATTAGTCATTATGATGTTCGGTTTTAAAAGTTTTTATTCACAAATGAATAAATGGAGTCGTTTTGGCTTTATCTTTTTAGCTTTAGGCCTTGCATTTCCAATAGTTTATGATTTTATTGTTGGATTTATAAATGGTTTATTAAAAAATGTTTAAATCATAATTTTTTAAAGAAAGGGCACTTTTAAAAAGTGTAAGTATAATATTATGGGAATTGTGACACCAACACCTACTCCACCTCCTTCAAATGATAACTTTTTTAAGCAAATAGAAAAATTACAAGCCAATTTTTCAAAAGAAGATAATAAAATTTGGACTGATATCAATAAAGAATAAAAAGTCCAAAACAGAGCAGCATGAAAAATAAAACAATAATAAAAGCAGTTTTTAGTATGATTACTGCTTTTATTATTTCCTCCAAAACTGTTGTTTTACCTTTGTGTCGGTAGATTGTCGTTCTTTTGTCGTCTATCTGTCGTGTACATGTTTAAAAAAATAGTTTATTATATATTCATGAATAAATATAGAGTTGCTGAGTTAAGAAAAAAAAGAGGTTGGACGCAAGAAGTACTGGCTGAAAAAGCAAATATAACTGTTAGAACGGTTCAGAGAATAGAAAATGGAACGGATGTTAGTTTAGATACTTTAGCCTCAATATCTAATGCTCTTTTAGTTCCAGTAAGTGAACTATTTGAAAGCATTGAGGAAGAAGCAAAAGAGGTAGAAATCATGGATATGTCTAAAGAACAGCTTATTCAACTGAAATATAGACAAACTATAACCGTCTCAATTACTTTATTGGTTATAGCAGCTATACTTTTGGTTATGTCAATTTTAGGTGTTGAAATTAATGAATTAGCATCTGGCTATAATACTACACTTTCTTGGCTGGCATGGGTAAGTTTATTATTATTGTTAATAGGTCTAGCAAATTATTATTTAGGAGTTAAATTAAATGAAATGCTTGACCAAAAGTACCCTCTTACTAAGGGCATAAAATTAAAAGAAAAAAAAGAACGCTTTGAAAA
>CAJUNE010000051.1 GCA_910587745.1 uncultured Bacilli bacterium | reverse complement strand
TACCATAAAGAATAGCTCCTAAAGAGTACATTATTCCTCCTAATAATAGGAACAAAATACCCATAAATGTTATATTATGGTATAAAGTTTTAAGTGCTATTAATATACTCCAACCATTGATTAAATGACATATTACTTCGAATATTTGGAATTTATCTATGGCTACAGAACATAATATAATTCCAACTAATGTTATTGTTGTTACTATTCCAAATAATATCCAACCAAGTGAGCCTGTAACTCCTAATAAAGATATAGGAATATATGTGCCTAATACTAGTAAGTAAACATTACAATGATCTAATACTCTTAATACTTTTTTACCAGTTAGCTTTGGAGATAAAGCGTGATATATACAACTTATTATATAAAGTAATATCATGGTTGTACCAAATATAGATACTGTTACATATTCTAAAGGTCTATTTGCTTTAACTAGCATAAGTATTAAAGCTACTATAGCGAATATACCTCCTAATCCATGGGATATACTATTTATTAGTTCTTCACTTAGGCTGTATTTAGGAATTCTAATTTTAGACATGATTATCACCAATAAGAAATTATACCATCTTCTTATTATTTTTAGAACTGTCTTTTGTTAAAAGATTTTTTCTTTTATTTACATTAATACTAATTATTATGTTGAAAAATACTCAATAATATTATATACTAGATGTATATTAGAAATATACAATATAATTATACAATAGAATTCGTGATAAGTTTTGACATGTTTTGTCGAAGCTAATGAAAATAAAACGTATTAGTACTATAATAGCAAAATAGAAAGGGAGTATTTAAAAGTGAAGAATAAAGTATTAAGTGTATTAGTATTACTAGGAGTAATAAGTATTATAATAATTAATAATGATAATGAGAAAAATATTATAGTTAAAGATAATATAGATATAAGAAATAATACTTTAGCAATGTATAAAAGTGAAGAGGGAACAAATTATACAGAAATAACTGAAATGCCAAGTGAAGGATATATAATAAATGAGGAGAGAACATATTGTACTATGGATAATAAAACTCAAATAAAAGGGAAAGTAAAATCTATAGAAGGAAATACAATAGTAACAAATATAAAAAAGAATGATAAATGTTATTTGTATTTTGATAAGCAACCAACAGGAAGTGAGACAATACTAGGAAATATAACAGTAAATAGTGGAACACCAAACTTTGCAAATATAGCAACAACAGATGAAGGGGTATATAAAGTAGAAGATGGAATGTATGGTGGATATAGCTACTATTGGAGAGGAGCAGTAACAAACAACTATGTAAAGTTTGCTAATTTCTGTTGGAGAATTATTCGAATCAATGGTGATGGATCAATGCGATTGATATATGATGGAACAACATGTCATGCAAATGGAACAAGCACAACAGAAAGCTTAGCAGTAACAGGTCAAGCATATAATCCAAATTACAATAGATCAGAATATGTAGGATATACGTATACAACAGGAAGTCAAAGAACAACAAGTGGAACAGCATCGAATCTAAAAACACAAAATGAAACATGGTATAATAGTAATCTAGCTAGCTATGCCTCAAAGATAGCAGATGGAAAGTATTGTAATGATAGAAATACAGGAGCAGGGTATAGTTGGAGTTCGCAACCAAGTAGTACATTCTACTATGCAGGGTATGATCGTTCGGGAGCTAAAAGCGCATCAAGTGTAAGTCCAACATTGTCATGTCCATCAGGAGATGTATACACATTAAAGATAGGAGCAATAACAATGGATGAAGTAGTAATGGCAGGAGGAAAATGGGGAACAGCAAATAGTTCTTACTACCTATATAATGGTAATTACTACTGGACCATGTCTCCGTTTTGCTGGTATAGCCCTTACGTTCGCGTGTTCTTTGTGTGGAGCGGTGGCCAGCTCACCGGCAGCTACAACGTGGACTGGACTACTCCTAGTGTGCGCCCAGTAATAAATCTTAAGTCTGATACAACATTTTCTAGTGGAAATGGTACTTTGGCTGATCCTTATATAGTTCAATAATAGATAACTTTGAATTAGGTTAGATAAATAAGAAGAAGAAGTTATAATTTTATAAATTAATTAGATTTCAAAAAAGTGCAATTTAAAGTTGTACTTTTTAGTTTTTATACGTTAAATTAATTTAAAGGAATAAAAGAGTGTTATTCTTTATTAATTAATAATAAATTGTTTTTCTTTAATATATGAAAAAATTAGAGAAATGCTTGTATTTTATTGATTTTTATGGTATTATCTTATATGCAAATTTAGTTTTGCATATATTTTTAGTGGGAGGGAATTTGGATTTGCCTGATACCACAAAAACATTCGAAGACTAAATGAAATAATGGAGGTGAATCGAATGGCAAAAGAAATCGTAAAGAGAATTAAACTTCAAATTGAAGCTGGAAAAGCTACACCTGCTCCACCAGTTGGAACAGTTTTAGGACCTGCTGGAGTTAACTTACAAGAATTTTGTACTAAGTTTAATGATGCGACTAGAGATAAAATGGGTGATGTTGTTCCATGTGAAATTTCAGTATACGATGATAGAAGTTTTGACTTTGTGTTAAAAACTCCACCTGCTGCATTCTTAATTAAGAAAGCTGCTAAGGTTAAGAAAGGTTCTACTAAAGGAGCTAATCAAATCGTTGCTACTATTTCAAAAGAAGATTTAAGAAAAATTGCTGAAACTAAGTTACCTGATTTAAATGCTTATGATGTAGAAGCTGCAATGAATATCGTTGAAGGTACTGCTCGTAACATGGGTATTGCTGTTAAAGGTGTTAATGATGCAGAACTTGCAGAACAAGCTAAAGAAGCTGCGGCTGCTGAAGTAGAAGCTGCAAAACGTGAAGCTGAACTTGAAGCAATGGAAGAGGAAGCTCAAAATACTAATGTTGAAGTTCCTGTAATTGGTGACGAAGAAAAACAAGAAGAAACTGAATAATAATTAATATAAAAAAGAAATCCTAGAAAACCACGGAATAGGAGGTAAAGTTTATGAAAAAACACGGAAAGAAATATGTGGAAGCATCAAAAAAAGTAGACAAAAATAAATTATATAGTTTAGATGAAGCTATTAGTTTAGTTAAAGAAACAAGTGTTACTAATTTTGATAGTACTGTTGAAGTTGCTATTAAATTAAATATTGATGCGAAAAAGTCTGATCAAGCTTTAAGAGGAAGTTTTGTTCTTCCTAACGGAACTGGTAAGACTAAAAGAGTTTTAGTAATAGCTAAAGGTGCTCAAGCAGAAGCTGCTAAAAAAGCTGGGGCTCAATATGTTGGTGATAAAGATATGATCGATAAAATCGCTAATGAAAATTGGTTTGATTTTGATGTAATCGTAGCTACTCCAGATATGATGCCTGAGTTAGGTAAAATTGGTAAAGTTTTAGGACCTAAAGGTTTAATGCCAAACCCTAAAACTGGTACTGTTACAGCTGATGTTGAAAAAGCTGTTAATGATATTAATAAAGGTATGATATCTTATAAAAATGATAGTTTTGGTAATGTTCATTCTATTATTGGTAAAGTATCTTTTGATAATAAAAAGTTAGCAGAAAACTTAAGCTATGTAGTAACAACTGTTGCTAAAGCTAAACCATCTAGTGTTAAAGGTGTATTTATAAATAGTATTACTATTACTACGACTATGGGTCCTGGTATTAGACTTGATAAAAATACTTTTGACATTTAATTCAAATTGTAATATAATACAAGTATTAAAAAAGCGAACCAAAGACAGTAGGGAGTCTTACTTTAATAATCCTACCGAGGGGAGTAAACTTTTAAGTTAATCCTTGAAAGCTTCCCTATGGAAGCTTTTTTAAAATATATATAGGAGGATAATTATGGCAAGTAGCAAAGTATTAGAATCTAAAAAAGCTATTGTTGGAGAAATAACTGAAAGCTTAAAAACAAGTGAATCTGTTATTTTATTTGAATATCAAGGTCTAACAGTTAGTGAAGTTAGTGATCTAAGAAAAAAACTAAGAGAAGTTCAAGGTGAAGTTAAAGTTTATAAAAATACTCTTTTAAAAAGAGCTTTAGATGACTTAAATATTGATCTTGATGGTTTCTTAGAAGGACCAAATGCAATTATGTTTGGTAAAAATTTACTTGAACCAATTAAAGTTATATCTGAGTTTGCTAAGTCTCATGATAAAATGAATATCCGTGTAGGTATCATTAATGGTGAAAAAGCTGAACTTAATGTAATTAAAGAATATGCTGCTATTCCTTCTTACGAAGGCTTACTAACAATGTTAGCTGCTGGTATGATGGAACATGTAAGAAATTTATCTATTGGTTTAAACTTATATGCCGAAAAATTAGAAAATTAGAAAGGATTGATTAAAAATGGCAAAATTAACAAAAGAAGATTTTATTAGTGCTTTAAAAGAAATGACTATTCTTGAAGTAAAAGAATTAGTTGATGCAATGAAAGAAGAATTTGGAGTAGATCCAAGTGCTGTAGCTGTAGCAGCTGCTCCTGCAGGCGGAGCTGCAGATGAAGGACCTTCTACTAAGACTGTTGTTCTTAAAAATGCAGGAGGTAACAAAATTGCTGTTATCAAAATCATTAAAGAAGTTACTGGTTTAGGCTTAGTTGAAGCTAAAGCTATCGCTGATAACGGTGGTAACTTAAAAGAAAATATTCCTGCTGAAGAAGCAGATGCATTAAAAGCACAATTAGAAGAAGCTGGTGCAGAAGTAGAATTAGCTTAATTCTATTTTTGAAAAGAACTAATTATGAAGTAGTCAAGAAAAAATAGACACTTTATAAAAAGAACG
>CAJUNE010000050.1 GCA_910587745.1 uncultured Bacilli bacterium | reverse complement strand
TTTTGTATAAAATTTTTAATATTGCATATTATTTTTTAGGAGATGATTTTATGAATACGAAAATACCTTTTACAAAAGATATTACTTTTGAGAAAAAAGTATCAGAAATTACAAGTATTAGTTTAGAACATGAAATTAATGTTGAAGATAGTGTTTTGAAAGGAAATTTTATTGTTTCAGGAGACTATAAAAGTCATGAAGTAAGTGTGAATAAAGAACCTTTTAGTTATATACTTCCTTTTGAAATTGAACTATCTCGTGATATTGATACAGAAACTATTGAATTTATGATTGATGATTTTACTTATGAGATAATTGATAATACTGATTTGAGAGTAAATATTGATTTTAATATCTTAGCTAGTAAAAAAGAAATAATTGAGGAACCAGAATCTATTTTTGAAGATGCTAGTGAGTTATTTTCTGATGACAATGAAGAACGAGAGATTATAGAAACAGAAACTGCTGTTACTTTAGAAGAAGTCTTAAAAGAGGAAAAGTTAGAAACTGTAGCGGAAGATATTTTAGAGGATAAAGTGGAAGCTAATGAGGATGTTTTGTCTCAAGAAGTAGATACTGATTTAAGAGATCAAGTAGCAGTTCAATCTACTATAAAAGAAGTAAGTGAAGATACTATTATAAATAGTATTAAGAATACAGATGATGAATATACAACATATCACATTCATATGGTAAGTGATGGAGAGACTGTAGAAACTATTTGTACTATGTATAATTCTAATTTGAATATACTTGGAGAATATAATGAACTAGGAGAATTAAATGCTGGGGATAAAGTAATTATTCCAGAAAAAAATGAATAATTCTATTGATGAGATAAAACAAGAATATAAACCTTATAGAGTTACTAAAAAGAAAAATGTTACAATATTAGATTCTACCAAAGGGACATTTGTTATAAAATCTAAAAGTAATGAAAAGGTTAAAGATGCTTATAATTATTTGATAAGTCGTAATTTTGATTATTTTCCAAAACTTGCTAGTGAAATGCGTAGTGATGTAAATGTTTTTGAATATGTAGAAGATATAGCGATGCCTAAAGAACAAAAGGCTAGTGATATGATTGATATTGTTGCACTTTTACATAATAAAACTACTTATTATAAGGAAATAACTGAAGATAAATATAAAGAAATATATGAGGGATTAGATAATAATATAAATTATACAAAAAATTATTATGATAATCTTTATTATAGATTAATAGAAATTACAATTCCAAGTCCTAGTCAGTATTTATTACTTAGAAATATGTATAAACTATTTGCAGCCTTAGATTTTGCTCATCAAGAATTAGAAGATTGGTATGAATTAGTAAAGTCAGAAAAAAAACAACGAGTAGCTTTTATTCATAATAATTTAGAAACAGATCATTTTATTAGAAACTCTAAAGGTTATTTAATTAGTTGGGAGAAAGCTAAAATAGATTCACCAATTTTAGATTTAATTAATTTCTATCAAAGAGAATATATGAATTTAGATTTTGAAACTTTATTTATAAAATATATGAAAAGTTATCCTTTAAATAAAGAAGAACAAAAATTATTATTTATTGTTCTTAGTATACCTCCTATGATTAAACTAGAAGGAAGAGAATATGTAGTAGTAAGCAATATAAGAAAAAAACTAGATTATATTTTTAAAACAGAAAATCTAGTTCAAAAATTAAGAATTACCAACGAGGATAAATAATTCTAAATAATAAAAAGAATAGTAAACTTACTTCTAATAATAATATGAATATATTAAATCTAAATGGTAATATTAAAGTTATTATAACTTGATAAAATATTAAGATAGATAAAGTAAATATTGCAAGGACTGTAAATATTCCTCCACGTGGGTTTGGTCTTGGACACATAATTATCACCTAATTTATTATATGTGGAGATATTTAGATAGTTAAAAATTAAGACTTGCAAAATTTGTCGGACGAAAAAACTTGACTATTACTCTCAGTAAATATAAAATTATAGAAGTACAGGAAATTTTTTCTGTACATAAAAGCACTTGACCGAAATCCAAACTCTCTTTTGGCGTAATGCCCTCGTTGGTCAGGTGTTTTTTTATTTATAATTTTTGTGGTGTTAATATTGTGTAAATGAGTTTTACATAATTTGATAATTGTTTATTATATGAAATGTATGGTATAATAGACTAGGTGAATAGTATGAAGGATAAGGAGTTTATTAATAAAGCTTTTAATAAGGCTATAAAAACTTATATTGAAGCTAAAGAAAAACCAAATAGTTTATTATATAATTCCTTTTTAGTAGTAACTATTCGTGTTTTAGCTCTTATTTATGGTAAAACAGATATACTTAATCCTTATTATTTGGATAATAGTGTAGTTTTTTTTCAAAATTTAAGTAAATATGGTGTTGCCTCTGCTGATATAGCTTTGTTTAAAGAAGAACTTTTGGCTTTTTATGAATTTGATTTGGTAAATGCTAAAAGAAAAATAAAATTGCAAAATCCACATTTTAAGAATGTTTTAAAATATTTAATTGATATGTTTGTAGCTAAAAAGAAAAATGGTAAAGTAAGCTTTAATGATGAAGAAAAGTTTTTAGAACTTATATATACAACTCATACTAAAAATGCTTATCGTATTAGTTATGCTTATTTGAATCTTGAAGATGTTATGTATACAGAAAAGTATTATTATTCTAAATTAAATGAAATGGATATGACAAGAGAATTAGATTTAGATAAAACTATTAGAACTAAACTTAATTTAGATGCTTTAAATGCTATTGGTGTTAATTTAACTAATTTAGAAAATATGAGTGTTAAAGATATTGAAAAAGCTAAGAATGAAGCTTATAATTATTTTGAGGTTGATCCAAGTAGTGCAACTAGTGAAGATGAGTTAAATGAAAAATTAAATTATTATAAGATGTATGGTAAAAAAGTTACAAGTGGTAATGGTTATGTTGATATATTGCTTTTAATGAGTGTTATTGTAACTTCATTTAGTGTACTTGCTATTATTATCTTTAATATTATATAGGAGGGTTTATGGAAGTAATTACAATTCATAATAAGAAATATCAAGTTATGAATAATTATAAAGATGCGATTAATATCGAAGAATTAGAAAGTAAATTGACTGATTATTTTGATGACTTTGATTATATTGTAGGCGATATAGCTTATAATAAATTACGTTTGAAAGGGTTTAATAGTAAAACTAATAAAAATTTTAAGCCAATAAATGATGTAGATAAAGTTAATGAATATATTCTAAAACAATGTGCTTATGGCTGTCGTTGGTTTATGATTAGTGAAGTTAAAGACTTGAAATAAGTAAGTCATTTTGATATAATAAATATTAGTAATAGAGAATAAAAGAATAGAGGGATTGTTATGGCAAAAATAAATGTGATGAAGCCAACAGGAAGTGAGATGCTTTCTTTATTAAGTGCTTTTAAAACAGAAAGCTTGACTTATGTTGTTTTTGATAGTGAGAAAGTAGGTTCAATGGGGTTACCTATTATTTATATTTCGAAGTTAACTGATAAATTAGAGAAAGTTACAGATAATAATGAGTGGCAAAGTGTTAAGAATTCTTTAAAAGGTATTATTAATGGTACTAATTATGAATATGTTAAAGTAAATGACACAATTAATGCTGATGAAGCTTTTTATACGCCTCTTACATTGCCTCAAGCTTCTTTTGATTTAATTAAAAGCAGATATATTGTAACTGGTAATGATGAAGGTGAGGCTAGGGTGCTAGAGCAACCAACTAGTGAGACGCAAGTGCCAAATGTTAGTGTAGAACAAAATAAAGCGGAAGAAATTGCATCGACTTCTGTGCCTGTAGAACCAGTGTCTGTTACACCAATGCCAATAGAAAATAGTCCAGTTGTAGATAATGAACCAATAATACAAGCTGCAGGAGTTCCTACTATAGAACCAGTTATGCCAGTGGCAAATGCAGAGTCTAATGCAACTTATGCAGCTACACCGATTGCAGAGCCTACTCAAATGCCAGAACCTATTGTTACTGAGCCAACTCCAATTGCTCAACCTTCTGTGGTAGATCCTACACCAGTAGTTTCAACTCCATCAGTTACAAATAATATTCCAGAAAATGTTAGTGAGGATAGTTCTGCTGTTAATCTTGATACTAATATTTTTATGCAAGATAAAGAGACATTCTTAAAAGCTTGTGAGAATATGTTTGATGCATTGGTATCTAAATATCAAAAACAATTAGAAGATTTAGAAAGAAGAGAACAAGCTCTTAAAAATAAAGAATTAGAAGTAGAAACAAAACTTAATAGTGCTAGTGAACATTTAGCTAATGCTGCGGCTCGCGAACAAGTTGCTAATATCGCGCATGACAATGCACAGAAAGTTATGGATTTAAACAATTTAATGCCAAGTAATCCAACTGCATAAGTTAAAGTGATAATTAATAATTATTGCTTTTTTTATGTCGAAAAATAAGAAGTTTTGTCGAGAAATAGGAGATTTGTTGCAATCTCTTTTTTAGTGGTTATAATAGCTAAATATCTTTTAGATTAAGATTAGAGAGGAGGAAAAATGAAGACAAAAATCAAACAAAAAGTATATCCGTTACATGGAGATTTGATGTTTAAATATATATTTGGTTATCAAAAGAATGTAGCTTTTACAGAATTTTTATTAGAAACACTTTTTGATTATAATTATGGAATACTAAAAAATATAAAAATAAAGAATAGTGTTAAGCTAGATCGAAAGACAGTGAAAGATAAAAAGTTTGAGACAGATGTATTAATAGAATTGCCAAAAGGAGAAATAATAAATTTAGAGATGTATACTAAATATGATAGAAATGCAAGCATAAAAAGTGTGATGTATGTAACAAGTATATTCTCAAGTCAGTTAAAATTCGCAGAAGATTATAGCTTAACTAAACAAGTGATTCAAATAAACTTTGTAAAAGATAATAAGTATAAAAAT
>CAJUNE010000049.1 GCA_910587745.1 uncultured Bacilli bacterium | reverse complement strand
CAAGTAAACTATTACCAATCGCTTTATGAGCATTTTCTGTATCTTTTCTACCCTGACATAAGCTAAGGTAAGCTGCCGAACCATCACCAAAACACCAAGCAAAAGCCATTGAAATAATAGTAAGAGGAAATACCACCGTAGTCGCTGCATTTCCTAGATAACCAAGACTACTATTACCTATAAATATTTGGTCCACGATATTATATAAAGCACTAATTAGTAAAGACAAAATACAAGGAATAGAAAACTTTAAGAGTAATTTAGATATTTTTTCTTCGCCTAAAAATTTATTACTTTCATTTTTCATAACAACACACTCCTTTAAATTTAGACAAAAATAAGAGGCGTGAGACCAGTAATAGCCTACGCCTTAAAAGCTTTGACTTAAACATTTTAAAGTAAAAAATAAAAAAAGTCAATACTAAAAATTTAAACAAAACATTATATATTATAGTAATATATAATAAAAAATGTTACTGTTCACCACCACAATTTTTACAAAATTTTGAGTCTTTATTGATTAGACTACCACAATGTTTACAATATACACGTTCATCTTTTATAAGACCATCTTTTATAGCACGAGTAGTAATTTCAATACCATCTTTAGTAGCATCAGCCATATTTGTAGAAATATTTCTAATATCATCTTTTGATTCATCCATCATATATTTAGCAGCTTTAATCTGTCTACTCATCATTTTACCTCTAAATTTAGGACTAATTATTTGAGCTATAACAAGAATAAAAACACAAACTATAAATATAGGAACAAATATAAATAATACATTAACCATTTCTAACACCTCAATATTAATATTATATCATGTATTTTTAAATTTTACAAAAAATATAATAATTAAAAAAGCCGAATTAAGAATGGCTATAAATGATTTTTTATGGGTATCAAGTGGTAAAATAAAAAACATGCCACCATATCATTTAACAAAAACCACAACTTATTAATAGGCAAAATCACTAAAATAATCATTTTTCATAAAATACACTAGAAAAGGAGTGCTAAAAATGAAATATGACTTTTTTTATGAAGACAAAAAAGAAAAAGATGATTATGGACTAAAATATATTGATAAAGATGGTATGGGCTATAAATGTAAAAAGTATAAAGTTAAATATCCTCCTCAAGAACAAAAAGACCAACCTGGTATGGAATATTTAATGGACCCAAGACCAATATTTTATAATCCCGAATATAAAGCTAGTGAAAAGCTAAAAGATAAAGTAGCTATAATAACCGGAGGAGATTCTGGAATCGGAAGAGCAGTATCAATTCTTTTTGCTAAAGAAGGGGCTAGTGTAGTAATACCATATTATAATGAACATAGAGATGCTTTAGAAACAAAGTATTATATTGAAAAAATAGGAGGTAAATGTTTATTATTATGTGGTGATATTAAAGATGAAAATTTTAGTAAAACGATAGTTAGAGAGACATTAAATGAATTTGGTAAAATAGATATTTTAGTAAATAATGCTGGTGTTCAATATCAACAAAAAAGTTTATTAGATATCACAGAAGAACAATTTGATAAAACATTAAAGACCAATGTGTATGGGATGTTTTATTTAACAAAAGAGGCATTAAAATATATGCGTAGTGGAGCATCTATAATAAATGTTTCATCTATTACAACATTTTATGGTGAACCAGAA
Organism: uncultured Bacilli bacterium; assembly: GCA_910587745.1. GTDB lineage: Bacteria > Bacillota_I > Bacilli_A > RF39 > UBA660 > Caccenecus. Next base: position 3,533 of record CAJUNE010000049.1, on the reverse strand, counting down.
TTAATTGATTATGTTACAAGTAAAGGTGCAATAGTTGGGTTTACAAGAAGTTTAGCTACAAATTTAGCAGATAAAAATATTAGAGTAAATGCTATTGCTCCAGGCTTTTTTTGGACGCCACTTCAACCATCATGTTGGGAATCCGCTAAAATACCAACCTTAGGTGCTGATTCTCCCATGAAAAGAGGGGGAGAAACATATGAAATAGCTCCATTATTTGTATTTTTAGCAAGTGAAGATTCATCTTATATAACAGGCCAAGTTATTCATATTAATGGAGGAGAGTATAAAGGTTAATAAAAGCTTGACAAAACTATCTAAAACATTTATTATAAATAACCAATAAATCAGGAGGTTATTTATATGAAAAAAGTATTAAGGATTTTAATATTATTAACAATTTTATTAATACCAAACGTAGCTAAAGCTGATTCATATCGTTTTAATTATTATTGTGATTCAAAACAACCATTAAATGATGGAACATTTTATATGACATGTCATTTATTAATTAATTCAGATATGAAATTAAATCATGTTAAAGGAAGTTTATTACTTAAAAATGTTAAATTAGAAAGTATCAAAACAAGTAGTGATTGGAAAAGTCTAAATGGTTTAAGTAGTAATTTAGAATTTAAGTCTACAAGTACTCATAATGGTTCATTTAGTGTTGCAGATTTTGTTTTTACAGGCGATTTAAGTGATAAAGAATGTGAAGCTAGCTTTATAGCAGAATTAGCAGACAAAGAAAAAGAACCAACACCAGATACTAAAGTATGTGCAATAATTGATGATATATATTATGGTAAAAATGGTAATGTTGTAAGTGAAGAAAAATATTATGAAGAATGTGAAAAATATATTTGTACAGTTGTAAATAACAAATATTATTTCAATTCTAAAGGTCAATCAGTTTCTTATGATGAAATGCTAAAAGATTGTTCCACTCATGAAGTTACTAACCCAGGAACAGGAGTAGATTATGGTTATATAATTTTACCAACAGGCATAATATCTTTAATAGGAATAGTTATTTATTCTAAGAAAAATCAAAAAATTTATAAAATATAGTTGAAAAATTTAGATAATATGATATAATTTATATTATCTAAAAGAAATGCGGATGTAGTTTAATGGTAGAGCTTCAGCCTTCCAAGCTGATAACGTGGGTTCGATTCCCATCATCCGCTCCATTGAGAGAATTACTCACACCATCGTGTGAGTTTTATATTACAAAAAATATCCTATATCACTCGTTGATATGGGATTTTTTCATGTTTGAAGGGAGGATTTGTAAAATGAAAATAACCATAGAACCTTTAGAGTTTCCTTTATGTGTTAAAGAAAAACTTATGAAGATACCTAAAATATCAAAACTACATATTGAATTTGTAAATGGGAAGAATATTCATTTTGATAAAACTAACCTTTCAATCAATGAACCACATAAAATAATTATTAGTAATGAATCCTCTTGTATAATTCTACTATCTTATTCAAATGATAATAATTTATATCTGAAAGATAGTTTAGAAATTATTACTATTGAATCCATAAAATTTTTGATTTTAAAAATGCTCTAAAAAAATAAATTTTTTAAAATTTTATTTTTCCCTTTATTTATAAGGGTTTGCGAGCAAAGAATAATTTTTAATGTCCGTTTACTTTCCGGTTAAAATGTGGTATTATGGTAATATACGAAAATTGTAAGGATTCGTATATTTTATGTATTTTTGTAGTTCTTAACGCAAGGAAATTCTCTTGTGTTTTTTTGTCGTTCAAAGAAAGGAGAAGAAAAAATATGAACGGAGAAAAGAAGAACTTTGTTGTAGGGATTTATCCTCGAGTAAGCACAGAGGATCAGTCTAGATTTGGTTTTAGTTTAGATGAGCAAGAAGAAAGTCTTAAAAGGTTGTGTGAATGGAAAGGATATAAGATTTATAAAGTCTATCGTGAAGAAGGAGTTTCTGCTAAAAGTATGAATCGACCTAAGTTTCAAGAAATGATTCAAGATATGAAAGATGGGAAGATTAACAAAATACTTGTTTATAAGTTAGATAGATTAACTCGTTCGATTCAAGACTTAGAAACAATATGTAAATTATTAGAAGAATATAAATGTGATTTAGAAAGTGAGTGTGAAGAAATCAACACTTCTACTCCTACTGGCGTATTCTTTATGAGAATGACTACTATACTTGCTCAATTAGAAATTGAAAGAACTTCAGAGAGAACGAAATTTGGTTTAATGGGAGCTGCCAAGAAAGGACACTTTTCTGGAAAAGCACCTATTGGTTATCGCAAAATCAATAAGGAACTTGTTATTGATGAAGTAGAAAGTGAAGTTGTAAAAGATATTTTTAAGTCTTATTTAAGTGGTCAATCAGTTTGTACTATTACAAAAAGATTAAATGAAAAGAATGCTTTAAATCGTAATTGGAGAACAACTACTATTGATAGAATGTTATCTAATTACATCTATGCAGGTAATTATCAACACAGAAAACGAATACAGAATGAAGAAACTATTTTACTTGAAGATGTATGTCCTGTTATTATTGATAAGCATGATTTTGAGTTAGTACAAAAGCAAAAAGAAAAGAATTTAAAGAATTATACTCGTAAACACACCTATGTTTATATGCAAAAAATTGTATGTTCTAAATGTAATAAAATTATGGGTGGTTCTTCTACTACATCTAAGAATAAACCCACTCAAATCTATTACAAATGTAATTGTTGTAATACAAGAATTAATGAGAAGAAAATTGAACAACCATTAATGTTATTCTTAAATGATATGCTTGATTATTACTTGCTTATTGATAATAACTATAAATCGTTTTTTAACGAAGATTTAACAATAGAAATAAAAAGATACGAGAAAATATTAAAAGACTTGAATACAAAGCTACAAAGGATTAAAAATGCTTATTTAAATAGTAATATTGAACAAGATGATTTTATAGAAGAAGAAAAAAGTATAAAAATGCAAATTGAAGAAACAAAAATCAAACTAAATAACTTAAATAATGCTGATGAAAATCTAAATCATAAAGACGATTTAAAGCTTTATAATAACCTATTTCAACTAGAGAAAATGAAATATAAATCTTACTATGTTAGAAAAAACGGACTATGGAATAAATTAACTAAAGAACAAAAGGCAGAACTAATAACTAAATATATTGATTCTATTGAAATTGAGAAAAAGCAAGATGAAATTATTATTAAGAAAATCAATATCAACAAAAAGGAAATTCAAAATATCGGTTATATGTTTAGAAATGACTGTTTTGATATGGCAGTTAATATCAATGATAGAGATGTTATTTTATCTAACGAAAAGACTAAAGAAGATATTACCAAATATATTGAATCACTAAGTAAATTTTATAAGATTGCACCAATTACTATTGAAAAAGAAAAGTTGGATATTGATAGTTTATCTAATAACTCTTTATTACAAATTATACCTAATAAAAAGGAAAATAAATTTGAAAAAGATCGATACACACTGCTTCAAATAAGTG
>CAJUNE010000048.1 GCA_910587745.1 uncultured Bacilli bacterium | reverse complement strand
CGTTTTGGACTAGTTGATGGAACATGTCATACATTAGAAGAAGTTGGAAAAAAATTCAATGTAACAAGAGAACGTATTCGTCAAATAGAGGCTAAAGCTTTAAGAAAACTAAGACACCCATCTCGTGCTAAAAAGTTAAAGGATTTCTTATCAGACTAATGTTAAACAAGAAATTAATTGCTATTGCAAGTTTAATAGAACCAGAGGATATTGTTATAGATATAGGCTGCGATCATGCATATTTAGCAATATATTTAAAAAAAGAAAAGTTATGTAAAGAAGTCTATGCATCTGATATCAGTGAAAATGTAATCAAGATTGCTAAAGAAAATATTAAGAAAAAAAATGTTAAGATTGAAGTATACTTATCTGATGGTTTTCAAAATATAAAGAATAATAATATAAATACTGCTATAATATCAGGAATGGGAACATCAACAATTTTAAGTATTATAAGTAACGCTCCCAAGAATGTAGAAAAGTATATTATAAGTAGCAATAATGATTATGAAGTATTGCGAAAAGAAATGTTAAAAAAAGACTTTTATATAAAAAAAGAAATAGTCATAAAAGAAAGAGATAAATATTATCCTATTATTATTTTTACAAAAGAATTTCAAAAAGAAAACAAACTATCTTTAAAATATGGTAAAAGTAATAATAAAGAGTACTATAAGTATTTTGAAGAAAAAGAAAAAAGTATTTTAAAAAATATACCTAAAAAACACATTTTAACAAGACTAAGTCATAAAATAAGAATTAAAGAATTAAAAAAATTACAGAAGTAGAGGAACAATATGGAGTATAAAAATTTTTATGAAGTATTAGAAGTTAGAGAAGATGCCAGCGCAAGAGAAATTAGAGATGCTTATATAAAAAAAGCAAAAGAATGGCATTCAGATGTTAATCCTAATAAAGATTTTAAGTTATGTCATCAAACGATGTGTGCCATAAATGAAGCTTATAGATATTTAATTAGCCCTGAATTAAGAAAATTACAAGATGAGGTTTTAGCAGAAAGAAGAAAAGAAACATATAAAAAAGCTACATCAAAAAGACAAACCAAAAATACTTCACATCCTACAACTAATATAAGCAAAAAAGATTTCAATTATTATGATTTAGATGATTATGATGATGATGAAAAAGAAAATTTTGTTTCTTGGTTAAATGAATATTATTGGCAATTAATAAATATATTAACAGGTTTTATTAGTTTAGAAGATTTGAGTAAACTAGTACAAGGATTTGAAAGTATAATTAATTATGAGAAAACACTTTTACAAAGTCGTAAAAAAAGATATAAAAGTTTATAAGAAGAAAACCGGATTACCGCTTTTTATAGATGGAATATTAGAACTGATATTTTTAGAATTAGAAAGATTACTATTAGTATTACTAATAGTTTTTTTATTATTAGAAGAACTTGAGTTAGGTTTATTAGTTTCTTTTAAAACAGATAAAATAGTTTTAGCATTATGAATCATAGGTTTAGCTTGTTGATAAAGAGGTATTACCTGATTAGCAACACTTAAAGTTTTAGAAATACCACCAAGTACTTTAGCAAAAGTTAAACCACTTTTTACAGGAGCACCAAACATAGACAATCACCTAATATATTATATGAAAAATGATAATAAAATTGCTTTAAAATATATAATTAAATACGTTTTATAGTTTTATAATAATAAAAATTATGTTATAATCATTATAAAGTAGGGTAGATATTATGAAATTAGAAGGAAATATGGCTGTAGTTAAAATAGTATTAATGCCATTTTTATTTATAATAAGTTTTATCAAGCACTTTTTTATTGGTATTAAATTTATATTTTTTGATGTATGGAAAAGCATATTTAGTTATCAAAAAGCCAAAAGCGATTTCCGAAAACGTGGAAAAAATAATATGATAAAAATAGAGAGCAGTAAAGATACTTTAAAAAAAGAGGACAATGTTCATACTCTTACTTATGCAGAAAAAGAGCGAATTAACCATGAAAAGAATAAATTAATTAAAGAAATGCAAGCAGAGGCTAAATTACGAAAAGTTAATAAAGAATACTACACATATTATGGAACTGACAAAAATGGGCGCAAAATAAAAGGTACCATGAGTGCTACAAATAAAATAACATTACATAATTTTTTAGCAAATGAGGGCATAAATATATATAAAGTTGAGAAAAACACGTTAGCTAATTTTTTAAAAAAGATTGGTTTCGAAAGAGAGCATGAACTAAGTACTAAAGATTTAATATTTTGGTTAACGCAAGTTGCAACTTATTTAAAAGCAGGCATTACCTTAAATGACACTATTAGATTAATGACTAAACAAGCCAGCAAAGATCCAAATAAGAAAAAGATATATCAAGCAATATCTTACGAATTAACACTAGGTGAAAATTTCAGTACGGCACTTGCCAATCAAGGAAATATATTCCCAAGTTTATTAATAAATATGATTAAATCTGCTGAAGCGACAGGAGAATTAATTAAAACTTTAGATGACATGGCAGAATATTACACAGAAATTGATAAAACCAGAAAAGAAATGGTTAGTGCTATTATCTATCCAACTATTCTTTTAGTATTTGCGATTGCAGTATTAGCATTTATTATGATATATGTTATACCTGAATTCATAAAAGTTTATAATAATGCTGGAATAACCATAAGTGGATTTACTCTATCAATTATAAATATTAGTAAATTTATAACAAACAATATTAACATAATAATAGTTGTATTATTAATTTCAATTATATTAATGTTAATTTTATATAAAAATTCTAAAAGTTTTAGAAAAGCAATTCAAAAATTTGGTATGCATTTTCCTTTTTTCGGAAAAATAATTATATATCATGAAATAACTTTATTTACCAAAACTTTTGCTAGTTTATTAAAAAATAGCGTTTATATTACAAGTTCTATGGAAATACTAACTAATATAACAAATAATGAAGTTTACAAAGATATAATGATTGAAACAATCAGCAACATAGCTAGTGGAGAAAAAATATCATTATCATTCGAAAACAAATGGTGTGTGCCAGATGTAGCTTATTATATGATTGTAACCGGAGAATCAACTGGAGAATTATCATTAATGATGGAAAAAGTAGCAAATTATTATGGTGATTTACATAGATCAAAAGTAACTAATTTAAAAAGTTTCTTAGAACCAATAATGATAGTTACCCTAGCATTAATAGTAGGTATTATAATTCTTGCAGTAGTAATTCCAATGTTTAGTCTTTACGGACAAATAGGTTAGGGGGATAATATGATTATTATATTATTTTTAATAGGTTTTATTTTAGGGTTAGCATATACTCTAATAGGAGAAAGGTTACCTTTAAACATACCCGAAGTTAGGCCCAAAGAAGATAATTCATGGATATTAAATTTATTTATTGGTATATTAAATGGATTAATAATAATTATAAGCCATTATAGTTATGGTATTTCATATGAATTTTTTACTTCCATAATTATCGCAGCATTAGTAATAATTATATTTGTCAGCGATTTTAAATATTTAATAATACTAGACAGCCCTTTAATTATTTCAAGCATACTTATATTAATTTTAAAATATTGTTATTTTGGTATAAAAGAAGTAGGTTTTAGTATTTTAAGCGGTATTGTGCTATTTGTATTAATGCTTCTTATAGGAAAAATAGGAAAATTAATTTTTAAAAGAGAAGCTTTAGGTGGTGGAGACATAAAACTAGCCATTGTAATAGGCATAATATTAGGTTTAAAGTTAGGTTTAATAGCTATTATTTTATCATCACTTTTAGCAATGCCATATGCTATTGGAGCTATGATGTTAAGTAAAGATAAAGAAGTTCCTTATGGTCCATTTTTAATAGGAAGCCTAGGCATAGTTTTTATCTTTATAGAAAAATTTACTAATTTAATCAATTTTTTAATTTAACAAGCAAAAAAAGTTGGATATTTATTATTCAACTTTTTAATTTCGATTATTAAGTAAAGAAATTTAACTATGCTATCATTAAGTTTTTGACCTATTATTAAGATACGTTTAAGCTTGTAAAAAATATAAAAATACGGTATAATATTGAAAGTATTTGAAAGGAATAGTGTTTTATGAAAAACGTAAAAGAAATTGAAATTAAAATTGAGGGTGAAACTTGGGAAAATGCTCTTGATAAAGCATATAAAAAGAAAAACAAAGAAGTTAAAGTTGAAGGTTTCAGAAAAGGAACTGCTCCAAAAAACATATTTATTAAAAAATTTGGTATTGAATCTTTATATATGGACGCTGTAGACTTTGTTATGGATGAAGCTTATAAAAAAGCATTAGACGAAGCAAAGATCACACCAGTAATCGAACCAAAATTAGATATTACAAGTATAAATGAAAAAGAAGCTATTTTCAAATTTACAATTACTGCTAAGCCTGAAGTAACATTAGGCGAATACAAAAAATTAGGTATTAAAAAAGAAACAGTAAAAGTAACTAAAGAAGAAATTGATGAAGAAGTTTCTAAATTACAAAATCAACTTGCAGAAATCGCTCCTAAAGAAAAAGGAAAAGTAGAAAAAGGAAATACCGCTGTTATTGATTTTGAAGGTTTTGTTGAGGGCAAAGCTTTAGAAGGTGGCAAAGGTGAAAACTACCCATTAGAAATAGGCACAAACACATTTATTCCAGGATTCGAAGATGGAGTAATTGGAATGGCTATTGGAGAAACTAAAGAACTAAATTTAAAATTTCCAGAAGATTATGTAGCTGATTTAAAAGGCAAAGATGTTAAATTCAATGTAACAGTAAGAGAAATTAAAGAAAGAATAGTTCCAGAACTAAATGAAGATTTTTACAAAGATCTAGGTTATGAAAATATTAAAAACGAAACCGAATTCCGCAAAGAAGTAGAAAATGTTATCACTGAACGCAAAACTGCTGATATTGAAGACGCACATTTAGAAAAATGCTTAGAAAAAGCCAGTGAAAATATGAAAGTTGAATTATCAGAAGATATTATTTCTGAAGAAGTACATCGCATGATTCACCAATTTGAAGATCAATTAAAAATGCAAGGAATTAAAATAGACGATTACATGCAAATAACAGGGATGACTCATGAAAAATTACACGAACAAATGGAGCCAGAAGCTACAAAAAGAATTAAATATCGTTATTTATTAGAGGCTATCGCAGATGTTGAAAAGATTGACTTTACTGAAGAAGAAGTTAACAAAAAAGCTGAAGAAATGGCATCAAATTATGGCATCACAGTTGAAGAATTGTTAAAAGCATACGGATCAAACGAAATAGTTAAATACGATATGAAAATGCATGGAGCATTAGAAATAGTAAAAAATAATAATTAATAAAAAGCAAAAAACAATTTTAATATAAATGAAATTGTTTTTTTCTTTATTGTAATTTCAACCGCACCAATTTAATTATATTTTAATTGTACA
>CAJUNE010000047.1 GCA_910587745.1 uncultured Bacilli bacterium | reverse complement strand
AAAAAATATTTAACAACAGATTTAATTAAAGATATAAATAATAATAGCAATTTAATATCAAATCAAATTGAAATACTATCTATTAAAGCTCTTGCCAAAAACTAAATAATAAGTTAATCTGTATACAGATGAAGGAAACTTCATACAATAAAAAAGAGAGACGTATAACTTTTGCGTGTTAAGCGTCTCGCATAAGCTTGAGCGCTTAACTCTTAGATGTAAATCTAAGCTGTATTAAGCGTTTTTTTCATGCCTATGCCACTTCTTCTTTGGTTTGTCTTCTCTGAGTAAGTATAATAATACTACTAAGATAACTAGATAATCCATCTAGTCCGAGAGCTCCAATAAAATACCATATTTTCATCTGCATCACTCCTTTAAATCAATTTTTCTAAAAAGACCAAAGGAGAACATTTAAGAGTTTCGAATCTATAATGTAATTATACAATATATTTTACTAATTGTAAAAACATTTTCCCCTTAAATAATCTAAAAATGTTATAATATACATGGTTAATCTAAAAATGAACTCCGTTTAACTGGAATAGCCCTTATGCTAACGTGTTCTATGTGCGTAACGATGGCTACCTCAACGCTACCAACGTGGACAACACTGGCATTGGTGTGCGCCCAATATCCTTTTTAAACTTACATATTTGATTAAGGTTAAATATAATAGAATTAGGATACAAGATTAATCATAGTAAAAAAGCTAAATAAATGATATTGACGTTTACTAACATGTTTAGTAAACTTACGCAATATCTTTTTAATTTGCTTTCTTTATTACTATAATTATTGTATAATTAAAATGTGATAAATATGGATAAAAAAGGATTTACATTAATAGAACTTTTATCAACTATAACTATAATGACAGTTATAGCCACCATGGTATGTATAAATATTAGTAAAGTATTTGATAATAATGATAAAGAAGAAGAAAATAACAACAAAATAATTGAGGCGTCCGCTTGTATTTATATTGAATTAAGCAAAAATGAAGAAATAAAAAATGAATGTTATAAAAATGGTTGTGATATATCAACAGATATACTTATTAAAGAAGGTCTATTAGACAAAGAAAATGTTAGTAAAGCTAAAATTATTCACATTAATAAAATTAACAATGAAAAAAAATGTACAATAAAATGAGGTGAAAAAATGGCAAAATTATATTTTAGATATGGTGCAATGAATTGTGGAAAATCTACAGCTATAATTCAAGTAGCTTACAATTATGAAGAAAAAGGCAAAAAAGTTTTATTAATGAAACCAAATATTGACACTAAAGGTCAAGATACCATAAATAATCGAAGTGGTCTATCACGTAAGGTTGATTATTTAATAAAGAATAATGATAAAATTATAGATCTATTTACCCCATTAACAAACAAGATTGATGCTATTCTTATTGATGAAGCGCAATTTTTAACAGAAGTACAAGTTGATGAATTATATCAAATAACTAAGATAGCGGACATTCCTATATTATGTTATGGTTTAAGATGCGATTTTAGGATGCAAGGTTTTGAGGGATCACCACGTCTTTTATTAATCGCCGATGATATAGAAGAAATCAAAAATATATGTTCTTGTGGTAAAAAAGCTACACAAAATATTCGATTTAGAAATGGAATTCCAACATTTAAAGGCAACCAAGTTGCAATTGATGGTGATAAAGAAACATATGAAGCTTTTTGTGCAAGTTGTTATTTTAAATTAAGAGAAAAATATGATAAAGACTTCAAAATAGAAAGTAAAATAAAATCAATAAAGAAGGAGCAGAACAAATGAAAGAGCAGATATTAGAAGTATTAAAAGATATCCATGAAGCGAAAACTTTAATGGAAATAAATGATTTATTAAATTTACATACTGTTGAAGAATACAAAGATTTAAGTAAAGCTGTTGAAGAATTAGTAGAAGAATATGAGTTATTCCGAACAAAAAAAGAAAAATACTTACTAATTAAAAATTGTCCTGGTTTAAAAATCGGAAAAATAGCCATCAATAAAAAAGGTTTTGGATTTTTAATATTAGATAAAGAAGACGATATTTATATAGGAAGTGAAAATCTTAATAATGCCATTCATAATGATACAGTACTAGTAGAAATAATAAAAAAAGGCTTAAAACCAGAAGGTAAAGTTTTAAAAATAGTTAAAAGAGATTTAAATAATGTTGTAGGTGAAATAATTATTAAAGACAGCAAAATGATGTTAAAGCCAGATGATGAAAAATTAGACATAACAATATATTTAAGTAAAGAAACTACCAAAAACTGTGTAGAGGGACACAAAATTTTAGCTCATCTAAGTAAAAACTTAGGACACAAAAATTATCTTGCTGACTGTATAAAGATAATAGGACACAAAGACGATGCTGGAATTGATATCTTAAGCATAGCTTATAAATATAACATTATAGATGAATTTAACGAAGAAGTAATAAAAGAGCTTGATGCTATTCCAGATTCAGTTGATCCAAAAGAATTAGAAAATAGAAAAGATTTAACAAATGAAGTTATTTTTACTATTGATGGGTCTGATACCAAAGATATAGACGATGCAATAAGCCTAACATATAAAGATGGAATTTATAATCTAGGAGTTCATATCGCCGATGTATCTCATTATGTAAAAGAAAATACTGCCTTAGGAGATGAAGCTTATAATCGTGGAACATCTTCATATTTAGCAGATACCGTAATACCTATGATACCTCACAAACTATCTAATGGTATATGTTCTTTAAATGAGGGAGTTATAAGACTTACAATGAGTTGCATTATGAATATAAATAACCGTGGTGATATAGAATCTTATGATATATTTCCAAGTTTTATAAAATCAAATAAGAAAATGACATATGATAATGTTAATAAAATATTAGAAGATAATACTACTCCTATTGGATATGAACCATATAAAGACATTTTATTAAAAATGCATGAATTAGCCAAAATATTAAGAAAGAAAAAAGTAAATAAAGGTTACATAGAATTTGATATTCCCGAAGCAAAAGTAATTCAAGATGAAAATGGTAAAGCAATAGACATCAAAAAAAGAGAACAACATGCAGGTGAGTCTTTAATTGAAGATTTTATGATTGAAGCCAATGTTACAGTGGCAACACACATAGCTAATATGGAACTACCATTTATTTATCGTATCCATGATATTCCTAATGCAGACAAAATAGATGACTTTAAAAATTTAGTCCATGCATTAGGTTATAAAATAGAAACAAGTATTAATGAAATAACACCTAAATCTATGCAAAGAATATTAAATAACTTAAAAGACAAACCAGAATTTACAATTCTTTCATCTCTATTATTAAGAAGTATGAAAAAAGCAGAATATTCTAAAAATAACATCGGTCACTTTGGCTTAGCATTAGATAATTATACTCATTTCACATCTCCAATAAGAAGATATCCTGATTTAACAGTTCATAGATTATTAAAAACATATTTAATTGATAAAGATTTTAGCATGAGTACTATTAATTATTTAGATAATGCCCTAATTTCTATCGCAGAACATTCAAGTGAAAGAGAAGTAGCAAGTATTAATGCTGAACGAGATGTAAATGACATGAAAATGGCTGAATACATGGAAAGTCACATTGGAGAAGAATATGAAGGAACAATATCATCAGTTACAAACTTTGGATTCTTTGTTGAATTAGAAAACTTAGTAGAAGGATTAGTTCATGTAAACTCATTAAAAGGAGATTATTACAACTATGTTCCAGAGCTATTATCATTAATAGGAAAATCAACCAAGAAAACATACAGAGTTGGTGATAAAGTAAAAATCAAAGTTATAAATGCTTCTAAAGAAAATGCTCTTATAGACTTTGAAATTGTAAAGGAAGAAAAACATGATCGAAGTAAAAAATAAAAAAGCCTATTTTGATTATTCTATCTTAGAAGAATTAGAAGCAGGTATCGCCCTTACAGGAACTGAAATAAAATCTATAAGAAAAGGATCTATTGATTTAAAAGACACCTTTGTAAATATTAAGAACAATGAAGCATTTATTTTAAATATGTATATAGCTAAATATGAAGAAGGAAACATATTTAATCATGAAGAGCGTAGAACAAGAAAATTATTATTACATAAAAAAGAAATAAAAAAATTAAAAGAACAAATAAAAGTTGAAGGCTTAACAATTATACCTTTAAAACTATATTTCAAAAAAAACAAAGTAAAAATACTTATTGGTATATGCAAAGGTAAAAAGCTTTACGATAAAAGAGCAAGCCTAAAGGAAAAAGACTTAAAACGAGAAGCAAGATATTATTAATAATAAACAGAACAAAAGACTTAAAAATAAGAACCACGTTTTCAGATTAGAAGCGCGGTTTTTTTATATATCAAAATTAATTATAAAAATAAGCTATAAAAAAGAGAATGACAAAATCACTCTCTAGATCTATATTATCATAGATTGTTAACTCTACACAAAGTTTTTTACATTCTCTTTTTATGTTTGCTATATGTAACTTTCGACATTAAAATACAATATACATATCAAGTCAAAAGTTACATAATTCCATCAATTTTTTATACTTTTAATACAAGTAAAGTACCTTTCAAAACACGCTATGAACTTCTTTACACTCTCTTGTTAGTGTTTCACTTCCATACGTATCTCTATGAGACTACGTATGGATTTGATTGTGTTCCGTTACCTCCCGTTGCGAAAAGCGTATCAGCTTTCAGATTTATTACTGGGCGCACACCAGGACGAGTCCAGTTTGCGTAGTCGTTGCCGAGGAAGCCATTGTTACACACAATGAACACGTTAGCATAACGACTGCCAGAGCTATCTACGCCCAAGTCATACGGGGACATGGTCCAGTAGTAATCACCATTATATAGGTAGTATGAGCTATTAGATGTTCCCCATTTCCCTCCTGCCATTACCACTTCATCCATCGTTATTGCTCCTACCTTTAATGTATATACATCTCCTGATGGACAACTTAACGTTGGACTTACACTTGAAGAGCTCTTAGCTCCCGAACGATCGTACCCTGCATAGTAGAATGTACTTGATGGTTGTGAACTCCAACTATACCCTGATCCTGTATTTCTATCATTACAGTACTTTCCGTCTGCTATCTTTGAAGCGTAACTAGCTAAATTGCTATTATACCATGTTTCATTTTGTGTCTTTAAGTTTGATGCTGTTCCGCTTGTTGTTCTTTGACTTCCTATTGTATAGGTATATCCTACATATTCACTTCGATCTTTATTTGAATTATAAGCTTGATCTGTTACCGCTATACTATCTGTTGTTACTCCGCCGTTATTGTGACATGTTGTCCCATCATAGATTAGACGCATACTTCCATCACCGTTGATTCGAACTATTCTCCAACACTTATTAGCAAATTTTACATAGTTGTTTGTTACTGCTCCTCTCCAGTAATAGCTGTAACCTCCATACATTCCATCACTTACTTTATATACTCCTTCATCTGTTGTTGCTACTTTGCTAAAATCTGGCGTTCCATTATTAACTGTGATATTTAACTTAGCTAATGTATCTTCACTAGTCGGCTCTTTCTTATCAAAATATAAATAACATCTGTCATTCTTTTTTAATTTACCTATTGTATGATTTCCATTTATTGTTTTAAGTATTG
>CAJUNE010000046.1 GCA_910587745.1 uncultured Bacilli bacterium | reverse complement strand
TAAAAAAGTAAACAGTTCTTTTTTTATCTGTCTACTTTTATTGTATCACTTCATTAATAGTTCTCTGCTTTAAGTTCCATAAAACTTTGTGGATGAGCACAAACAGGACATACAGCTGGAGCATTTTCTCCTACATAAACATATCCACAGTTTCTACAAATCCAAACAGTTTCTTCACCACGTTTAAATACTAAATCATCGTTAATATTACCAACTAATTTCATGTATCTTTCTTCATGATGTTTTTCTATTTTGCCAACTTCTTCAAAAAGTTTTGCTATACGGTCAAAGCCTTCCTCTTTAGCTATTTCTGCAAATTCTTTGTACATTTCTGTCCATTCATAGTTTTCACCACTTGCAGCATCTTTTAAATTAGTTAAAGTATCAGGTACTTTACCTCCATGTAATTCTTTAAACCACATTTTAGCATGTTCTTTTTCATTGTTAGCAGTTTCTTCAAAAATAGCAGCTATTTGCTCATAACCATCTTTTTTAGCTTGAGAAGCATAATAAGTATACTTATTTCTAGCTTGTGATTCTCCAGCAAAAGCAGCCATTAAATTAGCTTCAGTTTTAGAACCTTTTAATTCCATAATAATTACCTCCTTAATAATTATAACGAATTAAAGTCATTTTGTAAATCAAAAAGTATATTAATGATTTAAAGATTCTGTATATAACTCCATTAAATCATGAAGTTTAATCTTTCCTAAATGAATTAACATATCCTCCAATTTTCTTTCTAAATCATCTTCTTTATTAAGAACACTTCTCATATAATAATCATCTATTTCTGAAGAACGATAATCACTAAGCTTAACATCAACTACTAAGCCACTTGCATCATAAAAATAGTTTTCAATTTTTACTAAAACATGAGAACTTGAAACATATAACTCAGAATTATTAGGAAAAATAGCATTTAAAATTCTAGCAAAAGATGCACAATGTCCAAATAAATAATAAGAACAAGCATCTCTATAATAAGAATAAGGATGTGTAAGACTATAATGAATATTAGGAAAAATTTCATTTAAATATTGAATTAATTCTTGCACCACAACAAAACTCATTAATTAGTTCCTTTCTATAGATAAAATACTACTTTTTAAGTAGTATTTAATGTATTAAAGGATCATCAAATTCTTCATTAGTATAAGCTTCAACAGAAGGATGAACCTTTTTATCATATGAAACATTTTTTTGCATAGTTTTCATTTTTGATTTACTTTTAGGAGTAACTGAATCCACCAAATAACCTATTAAAGCAAAAATTATTATTAAAAATATTATTAAAAACCATAAATAGTTATTTACCAAAAAATCTATAAATGTTTCCATAAAACTCCTCCTTATTCTTTAATTTATTACTAAGTTATATTTATATTACCACTAGTTGGTACAACATGAATCCAAGTATTACCATCATTAACTGTAATTTCCGTTCCATCTTTATAACGATAAATAGTTTGTGATTCTCTTGATTTCTTTTCCCAAGTAATTGGAATAGCAGCACCATTAGTTATAAAGTAACCTTCCCCTTTACCAGTATTAGCAATATCTTGTCTTCCATAAGAATCAATACTACTATATTTTACTTGATAAACAATTATATTTTTTACAGTATATTGTTTTTTAGTCTCATAATCTTTATGTTCTTTATCATTAACATATTGTTTATAAGCATTAATACTTGTATCATAGACATAATTAGTTGTAAACCCTTTAGAATTTTTAATATCAACATTCGTAGCTTCTTTTTTATCAGTATGTTTTTCTAAATCAATATTAGTAGCACTATAATTAAGTAATAAATCTTTATTAGTTTCTGTTCTATAACCTTTTTTCTTAACTAAAGTTTGCATTTCTTTTAAATTAACAAAAGCTGTATGTTCTGTACTAACAGGTAGATTTTGTCTAAAGAAATAAGGTTTAGCATCATATAATCCATTCAAATTATTAATTTTTAAATTAGATATATCACTTTGTGCTTGTGGACTCCATCCCCAGTGAACATAATAAGCATCATTTTCCAAAGCATAATCTAAATAATAATGTCTAGAACTTCGAACATTACCAACTACTTCAAGAGGTTTATCTTTAAATAATGCAAGATATCTTGTAATCCCGCCCTCAACCACTAATTCATAAACTAAATAAGCATCTTGTAAACCTGTATGATATGGTCTTGCAGTTCCAAGATTATTAATCATTACTGCATAAGGTCTCGATTTACTATTAACATCAACAACTTGTACTTTAGGTATAATAGGATCTTCTTTATTTTTATCATTATTATCTTTTTCCGTATTAAAAATACTTCTTTTTTCAGGATTACCCATCACTACTCCAAGAGTAATACAACCAATAAGTAAAACACCAATAATACATAACATAATTAGATATTTTTTATTTATTTTTAATCTTTTCTTTTTCATTATGTCACCTCTTTAAGATAATATTAGTATAACACTTATACTACTAAAAGTAAATGTAACACCAAACAAAAAAAGAACTCTAAGTTCTCTCTACATACCAAGAATTTCACTATGACTCCCTGTTTCTACCATAAATAAAATTAATTCATCATTATTATATTTATAAACTAATAACCAATCTGGTTCTATATGACATTCTCTACAATTGTTAAAGTATTTACTATTCTTAAGTTGATGGTCTTTATACTTTGAATCTAATTTTTCACCCATTAGCTAAAACTTTCAAAACCTCTCTAAATTTATTTATATCTTTCCCTTGTTTAACAACCTTTTTAATTTGTTTTTTAAATTTAGCTAAACCTTTTATTTCATATTTTGTTCCCCCTAAATCTAAATTCATTTTAAAATATCCTCTATAAAATCATCAACATTATGGTATCCTTTTAACTTCTTTTTACCACTTTCAACTTCTTTTAACTCTTGTAATGCTTCTTGTAAATCTTTAGATGGAATAGTTATACACATATCTGGTAAAAAAGGTAATGCTTGTTGTCTAACACTTTGAGTCAAAAACATATTTAAAGCAACACTTGTATTCATACCCAAACTTTTAAATAATTCATCAGCTTGTTTTTTTAAATCCTTATCAACTCTAAAACTCATATTAACAGAATTAGATAAACTTGCCATTAACTCACCTCATTTCAATAACATTTTATCACATCGAATATACATCGTCAATATATATTATATACAAAGAAAATAAAATATAACATAAAAAAGAACCTATTTCTAGGTCCTAATTTTTATTATTCAATGATTTCTGATACTACACCAGCACCAACAGTACGTCCACCCTCACGGATAGAGAACTTAGTACCATTTTCAAGAGCAACTGGAGCGATAAGATCAACAGTCATGTCAATATTATCACCTGGCATAACCATTTCAACACCAGCTGGAAGTTCAATAACACCTGTAACATCAGTAGTTCTAAAGTAGAATTGTGGTCTGTAATTTGAGAAGAATGGAGTATGTCTTCCGCCTTCTTCTTTACTTAATACATAAACACTAGCTTTGAATTTATGATGAGGAGTAACACTTCCTGGTTTAGCAAGAACTTGTCCTCTTTCAACTTCATCACGAGCAACACCACGTAATAATACACCTGCATTATCACCAGCTTGAGCGTAATCAAGAGATTTACGGAACATTTCGATACCAGTAACAACAGTTTTCTTAGTATCTCTAAGACCAACGATTTCAACTTCATCGTTAAGATTTAATTGACCTCTTTCAACACGACCAGTAACAACTGTACCACGTCCTGAAATAGTGAATACGTCTTCAATACTCATTAAGAATGGTTTATCAGTATCACGAACTGGAGCATCAATATAAGAATCAACAGCAGCGATTAAGTCACGGATTGATTGTTCAGCAGTAGCATCTCCTTCAATAGCTTTTAAAGCAGATCCACGAACAATTGGACATTCACTATCAAAGTTATATTCTCCAAGTAATTCTCTGATTTCCATTTCTACTAAGTCTAATAACTCAGGATCATCAACTTGGTCACATTTATTCATGTAAACAACGATTTTAGGTACACCAACTTGACGTGATAATAAGATGTGCTCTCTTGTTTGAGGCATAGGTCCATCAGCAGCAGAAACTACTAGGATAGCGCCATCCATTTGAGCAGCACCAGTAATCATATTTTTAACATAGTCAGCATGTCCTGGGCAGTCTACGTGAGCATAGTGACGTTTGTCAGTTTCATACTCAACGTGAGAAGTATTAATTGTAATACCTCTTTCTCTTTCTTCTGGAGCTTTGTCGATATTTTCATATGCAACGAACTCTTTACTAAATAATTTTGTAATTGCAGCAGTTAATGTAGTTTTACCATGGTCAACGTGTCCAATAGTACCAATATTAACGTGCTCTTTAGAACGGTCAAATTTTTCTCTTGCCATTTTAATTTTCTCCTTTCAATATATATATATTTTATCTAATGCTTGAATTTTTTTCAAGTATTATTTTAGTTTATTGTGTTAAATTATTAATTAACACTGTTCTTTTTAATAATTTCTTCACTAATTGACTTAGGAACTTCTTCATAATGGTCTAAAGTCATTGTGAAATTTCCACGTCCTTGTGTATTAGAACGTAAGCTTGTAGCATATCCAAACATCTCTGCAAGTGGAACCATTGCTTTAATAGATAAAGCATTTCCACGAGATTCTTGTCCCATAGGTTTACCACGTCTAGAAGTTAAATCTCCCATAACGTTACCCATATATTCATCTGGAACAATAACTTCAACAGCCATAATTGGCTCAAGAAGTACTGGATTACATTTATTTTTAGCTTCTTTTAAAGCCATAGAAGCAGCAATTTTAAATGCCATTTCTGATGAATCGACATCATGGTAAGAACCATCAAATAATGTTGCTTTAACATCAACCATTGGATAACCTGCAAGAATACCACCAGCCATAGCTTCTTGTAATCCTTTATCAGTTACTGGAATATATTCACGAGGAACTACACCACCAACGATTGCATCAACGAATTCATAACCTTTTTCTGGATTTGGTTCAAATTTAACCCAAACATGTCCATATTGTCCACGTCCACCAGATTGTTTAATATACTTACCTTCACATTCAGCAGCTTGCTTAATAGTTTCACGATAAGCAACTTGTGGTTTACCACTATTACATTCAACATTAAATTCTCTTCTCATACGATCGATTATAATGTCTAAGTGAAGTTCACCCATACCAGATAAAACTGTTTGTCCAGTTTCATGGTCAGTTTTAACACGTAAAGTTGGATCTTCTTCAACTAATTTTTGAACAGCTAAAGCCATTTTATCTTGGTCATTTTTACTTTTTGGTTCAATAGCAATATCAATAACTGGGTCTGGGAATTCCATACCTTTCATGATACAAGAATTTTTTTCATCACATAATGTATCCGCAGTTGTTGTATTCTTAAGACCTACTGCTGCAGCAATTTCACCAGCATAAACCTCTGTAATTTCTTTACGTTGGTTAGCATGCATTTGTAGAATACGACCAATTCTTTCTTTTTCACCTTTAGTACTATTTAGTACATAAGAACCACTCTTTAGCACTCCAGAATAAACTCTAAAGAATGATAAACGTCCAACAAATGGGTCTGTCATAATTTTAAATGCTAAAGCAGTGAATGGTTCTGAATCACTTGGATGACGTTTAACATCATTACCATTTTTATCAGTACAGTCAATAGCTTCAATATCTGTTGGTGCAGGTAAATAATCAACAACTGCATCAAGTAAAGCTCTTGTACCTTTATCATCTAGTGCATCACTACATAATACTGGGAAGAATCCTACTGATAAAGTAGCAGTACGTATAGCTTTCTTTAAAGCATCTACAGTTATTTCTGCTCCATCTAAATAAGTCATCATAAGTTCTTCATCAAAATCTGCAACAGCTTCAATTAAAATAGTACGATATTCTTGAGCTTTTTGAGCCATATC
>CAJUNE010000045.1 GCA_910587745.1 uncultured Bacilli bacterium | reverse complement strand
AATAACTATATTTAAACATTAATATCTTTTTAACAGATTCATTAATTCTTTCTTCACTTATATTATTTTTTACATAATCTAAAGATTTTTCTATATCATCAGGCATAAGTAAAATATCAACACCAGCTTCTATTGCTTTAACAATTATTTCTTCTTGTGTATAATTATCAGTTAAAGCTTTCATATTAAGAGCGTCTGTTATGACAAGGCCATTATAATTTAAGTCTTTCTTCAAAATATCAGTTATTAACACTTTTGATAAAGATGCAGGTGTATTATCACCAGTAATATTAGGCAAAGCTATATGACCAACCATAATTAATTTAGCATTATTATTTACTGCATATGAAAATGTTTGTAATTCCAAAGCTTTTAATTCTTCATAGCTTTTATTAATAATAGGTAAATCTACATGTGAATCAACGTCAGTATCCCCATGCCCTGGAAAGTGTTTATAAGTTGGAATAACACCTGTTTCCTCTAATCCTTTAGCTAAACTTCCCGCCATTTTATTAACTAATAAATAATCACTGCCAAAACTTCTTTTTCCTATAACTGTATTTTTAGGATTAGAATAAATATCTATATCTGGAGAAAACACAACATTAACACCAATAGTTCTAAGTTCTCTTGCCATAACTTTACCAACTTGATAAGCAAGATTCTCATCTTTAGTTTTACCTAAGTAATACATATAAGGTATGTCAGTTACTTTAACATCTTTTAAATATTTAAGTCTTTGAACAAGCCCACCTTCTTGATCCATGCCAATAATTAAAGGCATATCATTATAAGCTTGTAAATTAGATATTAAAGTTTTAGTTTTATCATAAGTAGCCATATTTTCTCTAAAAAGAATAAAGCCACCTAACTTTTTATCCCTAAATAATCTATATAAATCATCATAAGTATCAGAATCTCTCCAAGCAACAACAAACAATTGCGCTATCTTCTCATCAAGAGACATACTATTAAGCTTTTTATTTACTTTTTCTAATAATTCATCTTTATCAACATCTACATTAATAAATTTATCTACTTTTAAATCAGGATTTTTTTCGCTTTTAAAATTTAAAAAGAACATACTTATTAATAAAACACTTAAAATACCTATAAATATTACAATCTTTCTTCTCATTATAACCACCACTATTATTTTAACCACAATTTAATAATATATAATATTATACCATAAAAACAAAAGAGCATTAACATTATATGTTAATACTCTTAAATTTTAATCTTTCTTAAGCATCAGTATAATTCCAATAATAGCTATAATAAAAATAACTGGTGCTATCCTAATAAATAACCATTCAAAAGAATGAAAAAAAGTTCCTAAAACTGCATTTTCTGGAATATCATAATCCCAATTAAAATAAGGACTATTTAATAAAAACAAGAAAATAAAAATCAAAACAATAATTAAACACAGAGAAATTAATAGCCATCTAATCATTTTTCTTTTTGTACGTCTTTTTTGTGATAACTGTAAGTTTATAACTTCTAATTTTTCTGAAATTACTTTTAAATCATCTGTTTTAGACTCCGAAATACTTTCTCCAAGTAAAGTACCAACTGGTGTTTCAAAAACTTCTGATATTGAAATTAACATTTCCGAATCAGGGACTGATAATCCTTGTTCCCACTTAGAAACAGTTTGTCTTACTACATTTAACTTTATAGCCAGTTCTTCTTGCGAAAGCCCTTTTGACTTCCTTATTGCTTTAATGTTGTCTTTTAACAAATAAAACAACTCCTTTCTTTACAAATAATTATATAAAGAATAGACCGTTGCTACAAGCAATGCATATTAACATCTAGTATTTATCTATTAAAAAATATATAATTCCAACTATACAAATTATTGAAATAAAACTTTTAATACTTAATCCCTGTCTCATTTATTATTAATTTATTATACGTTTTGTAATTCTTTGATAAAATTATTTCTCCGACTAAATCTAATATCATTCCAATAAATGCAATAATTCCACCTACTACAAAGCCAATAATTTGAGGCATATACTCTTTAATAATAAAAAATGATAATGCAATAATTATTAAACCTATAGAAGAAACAATTGCCCCTGATAACATTAACTTATAACTTGTAGTTTTTTCTTGTTTACATTTTTTCTTATACTCTTTTTTAGTCATTTTTTAAAATCTCCTTTAATTAATATAATTATAACAAATATAAATTATCCACAGTAGTTAACCTATAATAATCTATAAAATATTATAATCATATAATTAGCTATTTTTTATTTGCTTGCTTTGCTAAATCTCGCCACATGATTTCTATTTAAAACAAATTTTCTTTAAAATTATCTTTTCCATCTATTTTACATTTTAAAAGGTGTCAACACATTATTCTTGTTCACACCTTACTACACTTTTTTAATTTTTTTATTTTATATTACTTTCCACAGCATTGTTTATATTTTTTGCCACTTCCACAAGGGCAAGGATCATTTCTACCAACTTTATTAGATTTTACTTGTCTTTTTTCTTTTTCCTTACCATCATTAGCTTTTCCATCTAAAGTTTGTTTACGTTCTATATTTTGACGTATTTCTGCATTAAGCAGGAATGTAGCAATTTGATTATCTATTCTAGTTAAGAAACTTTCAAATAATTCAAAACCTTCCATTGTATAAGCTTGAATTGGATTAACTTGACCATAACCACGAAGTCCAATACCTTCTTTTAAATGTTCCATAGCACTCATATGATCAACCCAATTAGAATCAATTACACGTAAAGTTATAGCTTTTTCAAAATCATCACTAACTGGCACATCTTTAATTTTTTCTTCATAATCATTAATAACTAAATCTGTAATATATTTTACAGTATCTTCATCTTTTAAATCCTTAATATCTACAAATTTAAGTTCAGTAGATTTTAAGAAATTATTATTAACATATTCTGTAATTTCATCTTTATCAGATTCTGTTAAATAACCTTCTGGTTCTAAATGCGCTTCACATAAATCAGCGATAACATTTTTAAAAGTATCAAGAACTCTATCATGAATAGATTCCATATCTAAAACTTCATTACGTCTTGAATAGATAATTTCTCTTTGTTCATTTAAAACATTATCATAATCAAGTAAACTTTTACGAATATCATAGTTATTTCCTTCAACTTTTTTTTGTGCAGACTCAATTGAGCGAGTTAAGGTTTTACTTCTAATAGCTTGATCACCAACGCCTAAGCCTTCAAGCATACCTTTAATTCTTTCAGTTCCAAAACGACGCATTAAATCATCTTCAAAAGAAACAAAGAATTGACTCATACCAGGATCTCCTTGACGACCAGCACGACCACGAAGCTGATTATCAATACGACGTGATTCATGACGTTCTGTACCTATAACACATAACCCACCAAGTTCTTTTACACCTTCACCAAGTTTAATATCGGTACCACGACCAGCCATATTAGTAGCAAGAGTTATCGCGCCTTTTTCTCCGGCTTTAGCAATAATCTCTGCTTCACGAGCATGGTTTTTAGCATTTAAAACTTCATGCGATAAATTAGCTTTCTTAAGTAAACTACTTAAGTATTCATTTACTTCAACACTTATTGTACCAATCAAAATAGGTTGACCTGTTTCATGTACTTCACGAACAGTATTAATAATAGCTTGATATTTAGCACTTGCATTAGCATAAACTAAATCTGCCAAATCCTCACGAGCTACTGGTTTATTAGTAGGTATTTGAATAACATACATATTATAAATACTTCTAAACTCTTCTTCTTCAGTTTTAGCTGTACCTGTCATACCAGATAATTTATTGTACATTCTAAATAAATTTTGGAATGTAATAGTAGCCATGGTTTTAGTTTCAACATTAATAGTAACGCCTTCTTTAGCTTCTATAGCTTGATGTAAGCCTTCACTAAATTGACGTCCTTGCATTAAACGACCAGTAAATTGATCAACAATAATAACTTCATCTTCTTGTACAACATAATCAACATCTTTTTTAAAACCATAATTAGCTTTTAAAGCTTGATTTAAATGATGCACTAAAGCTGTATTATCTAAATCATATAAATTTCTTAAATTAAATATTTTTTCAATCTTTTTACTACCTTCTTCAGTTAAAGAAACATTTTTAGTTTTAACATCAACATCATAATCTTCCACTTCTTTAAGTTTCTTAACAGCTCTATCAGCATCAACATATAAGTTTCCGCTATTAGCTCTACCACCAGAAATAATTAAAGGAGTACGAGCTTCATCGATTAAAATAGAGTCTACCTCATCAACAATACAGAAGTTAAGAGGACGTTGTACTCTTTCACTAGCTTGCGCTACCATATTATCACGAAGATAATCAAAACCAATTTCATTATTAGTCGAATAAAGGATATCTGAGTTATAAGCTTCTTGTTTTTCTTTTGGACTAAGTTCTCTCATATTAAGACCAACACTTAAGCCTAAAAAACGATAAATATTACCCATCCATTCTGAGTCACGTTTAGCAAGGAATTCATTAGCAGTTACAACATGTACACCAAGACCTGTTAACGCATTCAAATAAGTTGGCATAGTTTCAGTTAAAGTTTTACCTTCACCTGTTTTCATTTCAGCTATATTACCAAAATGTATTGCAAGTCCACCTAATATTTGGACATAATAAGGTTTTTCTCCAATAACACGATAAGCCGCTTCACGAGCAACAGCAAAAGCAGGAACAATTAAATCATCTAAATTTTTACCATTTTCTAATTCTTTTTTAAATTCTTCAGTTTTAGCTTTTAATTCATCATCAGAAAGTTTAGCCATAGATTCATCTAAAGCCATAATTTCATCTGCAATACGTTCAAATCTTTTTAGTTCTTTATATTCAGTATCAAATAATTTACGAAATAATCCCATATAATTCACCTTCCAAACTAAATTATAACATATAAAAGCCTATTTTTCCAAGAAAATATAACATAAAAGATAATTAGCGATGTAAATTATCTTCTATCATAAATTTACTTTCATAAACTTTAATTTTTCGAGCTTTTCTAAGCTTTTCTAAATCACTGCAATTTAGACTACAAGAATATCTATCTTCATTTAAATCTAGATATTTTGCATCTCCACATATAGCACAATAATTAATTTGTTTTTCTTCAAAACCAATTTCTAAACTATTAAAATCAAAAATTGAATCAACTTTCATAAATTTATAATCATGGCCAACATAACTACATATTTGACCCAGTAGATCACACAAAAAAACTATTCTTTTAGTCAAATCTATTAACTCTTTTTCAATCATTTCAATACTTCTTCCCTGAAATGTACAATTTTGATAATCATGTAAAGAAATTAAAACTTTTTCTTCAACATCACCAAATAAACTAAAAGCTAAAGAAAGAAGTTTTTTTAACAAATCAACTTTATCTAAAAGCATAAATATTTCTTTATGAACACTTTCTATTTCTAAATCCAAATTATTATAACTAGCTCTATCTCTTAATACCTTAGCTTGTGCTTCTAAAGCCTCAGCTTCTTGTAACAAGCCTAGACGTTTATTCAAGTCATTTTGAATTGATATATAAGCTTCACCCATAACCAAATCCCTCCCTAATTAATTGTATTTTATCATATCAAAAGCAATGATAATAAACAAGTATAAAACTAAATACTTTACAAAAATATAACAAAAAAAGAAAAGCAAAAGCCTTTCAAAAATAAGTTTGTAATATTAACAAACTATCAAGATACTACATAAGGATTATCCAAAGTACCATTACCGTCAGAAAATGTTGTATCAGCTTTCAGATTTATTACTGGGCGCACACCATTAGCGTTGGCGCTGGCGAGGTGGCCATCGCTATACACAATGAACACGCTAGCGTACGGATTGCTAGAAGTGCTATACGGAGACATGGTCCAGTAGTAATTACCATTATATAGGTAGTAAGAACTATTTGCTGTTCCCCATTTTCCTCCTGCCATTACTACTTCGTCCATTGTTATTGCTCCTA
>CAJUNE010000044.1 GCA_910587745.1 uncultured Bacilli bacterium | reverse complement strand
CTTATTTTTTCATCTTCAATTAAACAACGACTTTTCATACTAAAATCATCTTTGATTTTATCTTCACATGCAATATCCCCACACCAGTTTGTTTTGATAAAACCTGGTCTATTCTTGGCAATTTCTGTAAATTCTTCATAATTTTTAGCATCATAAATCATTTCATCTCTTCTTTTTAAAGCTCTCTCATACATATTATCTTGAATTTGTGGAAATAATTCATTTAATTCTTCTATTACATTATCAGTTTTTACTTTTATTTTTTCTAATGTATCACGTCTTACAATCGTAACTTCTTTATTTTCTAAATCACGCATACCAATTTCTATTCTAACTGGATATCCTTTAACCTCAGCTTCAGCGAATTTAAAACCTGGAGTTTTATTGCTATTATCTACTTTAAAGCTAATATTATTATTTTTTAAATCATCACTAATTTTATTAGTAATAACAGTTATTTCTTCTTTATCACCGATTGGTATAATCATAACTTTAGTAGGCGCAATATTAGGAGGTATTACTAATCCTCGATCATCACCATGAACCATAATTAATGAACCAATCATTCTGGTTGTTACTCCCCAACTTGTTTGAAAAGGTGTTACCAATTTGTTTTCTTTATTTAAAAATTCAATTCCAAAGGCTTTCGCAAAACCATCACCAAAATAATGGCTAGTTCCATTTTGTAAGGCAACGCCATCATACATCATTGCTTCAAGTGAATATGATGCCTCGGCTCCAGCGAATTTTTCTTTTTCCGTTTTTTTACCAATTATTACTGGTATAGCTAGATAATTTCTTTGGAAATCTTCATATACATGTAGCATTCTAAGTGTTTCTTCAATCGCTTCTTCTTTTGTAGCATGCATTGTGTGTCCTTCTTGCCATAATATTTCTCTACTGCGTAAAAATGGTCTAGTTGTTTTTTCCCATCTGACAATAGTACACCACTGATTGTATAATTTTGGTAAATCACGATATGATTTGATTATTTTTTTATAATAATCACAAAATAAAACTTCACTGGTAGGTCTAACACACATTCTTTCTTCTAATTCATCTTTACCACCATGCGTTACCCAAGCTACTTCAGGTGCAAAACCCTCAATATGATTTTTTTCGACATTTAATAAACTTTCAGGGATAAACATTGGCATTTGAACATTTTCGTGTCCTGTTTCTTTAAACATTTTATCTAAGACATTTTGCATACTTTCCCATATAGCATATCCATAAGGACAGATAATCATACTTCCTTTAACATTTGAATAATCAACTAAGTTCGCTTTAGTTACAACGTCAGTATACCATTTGGCAAAATCAACATCACGACTGGTTATATCTTCTAATCCTTTCATTTTTAGGCCTCCTATTCATTTATTTCAAAATCTACTAATTCTTTGTTTTCGGTTAATATTTTATTTACTTTTTCGGTTGCAGTATTTAGCTTTTCACTACAATATTTAGCTAATTTCATAGCTTCAGTATATTTATCAATGGCATTATCTAATTCTACACTCCCACTTTCTAATTCTTTTACAATTGCTTCTAATTCTTTTAAAGCATCTTCAAATGATTTTTCCATTATTCTTCTCCTTCTTTCTTTTCTCTTGCTCTAATTCTTGCTATTGTTCCACTAGATTTTTGCTCTTCAAATTTATCATTTAAGTCATTTTCTGAAACTAGACTTTCAATAGCTTTAATTCTTTCTGTTTCTATATCTTGCAAGTCTATTGCATATTTGTTTTTTTCTGATTCTAATTTTTTCATTACTTCATCTATTTCAGATATTCTTTTATTTAATTTTTTTTCTTTTTCCTTTGCTAATTCATATTCTTCTTCAGTATCTTTTAATTCTTGTTCTAATTCTTCAATAGAGTGTTTTTTTCTTTCTTTTTTTACTGTATAAATCATAAATACAGAGGCAAGAACATTTAAAAAAACTACTGAACCTATAATGGTAAACATTAATACTGAATCTATACAAGAAAGAGCTATTAATACTAGAAAGGCTAGTATAGATAGTATCTTTTGAAAAGTATTTTGATTATTAATTTCATTCCATAATTGAACCCAAATGCGTTTTATAGTTTCTAGAGATATACTTTTATTATTAAAAAACTTTAAGAAATCTAATTTCTTCACTAATTCATTTAATTTATTTTCAAGCTTATTTTTTTCATTTACAACTTCAGATCTTTCTTGTTCGCTTTGTCTTTGCTTTTCTTGATTAAGAGCAATTTGATTTTCTAAGCTTTTAATTGTCTCTTTTAATTTTTCTTCTAAACCTTTAAATTTATCCATTATTTATCTCCCTGATACTCGCGCTTACACTTCCTTTGTGTAATTTAATATTTACAATATCATTTTCTTTTAATTTTGTACTATCTTTAATAAGCTCTTTATCTTTAGTAACTAATGAATACCCTTTTTCTAGTATTCCTAAAGGATTAACTAGTTTTAAAGTATTAACTAATATTTTGTATTCATGATCATTTTTTAAAATAATATTCTTGATATTACTATATAAACTTTTTTCATTAAAGATAAGTTTTTCTTTTTTTACTTCAAATAAACTCATTGGATTTTTTAAAACATAACTGCTTTTTATTTTGTCTAATATTAATCTATTATTGTCAATCTTTTTATTAATAAAATTATTTATCGTATCTATTAAATTGTCTAATCTTTGTTCCTTTATTTCATATAATGATAAGGGATTTTTTAATATATAAGAACTAGTAATACTATCTAATCTTAATTTTGATTTATGTAGCAAATTACTTGTAAATTCATTTAATCTTATTTGATAAGAATTTAACATATTGTTAATTTCACTAATAGTTGGAACAGCCATTTCAGCGGCACCAGTTGGAGTCGGCGCACGCATATCAGAGACAAAATCAGCGATTGTAAAATCTATTTCATGACCAACTGCGCTTATAATTGGTACTCTTGCATTATATATTGCACGTGCGACAATCTCTTCGTTAAAAGCCCATAAGTCTTCAATAGAGCCTCCTCCTCTGCCTACGATTAAACAATCTAAATCGTATTTTCCACTATCAGCTTCTTCTATTTGTCTTACAATATCAGGAGCAGCATTTTCTCCTTGAACTAAACTTGGGAAAAGAATGGTTTCACAAATCGGGTATCTTCTTTTAATTGTAGACAATATATCTTTTATTGCAGCACCAGTTGGTGCAGTTATAATACCTATTCTCTTTGGTATTTTAGGAATTTCTTTTTTAAATTCAGGATTGAATAAACCTTCTTCAGATAATTTCTTTTTTAATTTTTCAAATTCTATATATAAATTTCCTAAACCATCTGGTTCCATTTTGTCTACATATATTTGATATGTTCCTTGAGCGGGATAACAAGAGATTCTACCTTCTACTAAAACATTCATACCATCCTCTGGGGAAAACTTCAAAGTCATAGCGCTTGAATAAAACATAACGGCACTTATTCTAGAATTGTCATCTTTTAAGGTAAAATATAAATGTCCTCTTGTATGATTCTTAAAGTTGGATATTTCTCCTCGAAGATATACTTTTTTTAAATAAGGATTTTCATCAAAGATATTTTTTATATATGTATTTAAATCACTTATTTTCATATATTTATCTTGCATGATTTATCTCCCTTCTTATATATTAGGTTTCTATTATCTAATAATCTGGTCTTCTTCTGGGTGTGCATTTTTACTTTTTTTAATTAAATCTTGTAATTTTAAATAATGACTTTGATAGGTCTCTATTATTTCTTCTTTTTCTCCATTTTCGAATTTTATATCATGTCTCATAATTAAAATATTGATTAAACTGATTATAAATTCAGGTTTATATAAATTAAAATAGTATTCAAATAAAACTATATCTTCAGGTTTTGCCTCAAGTAAAAATTTTGTAAAGTCTTCTTCTAAAGATGGAGGAATACTTGGGCTAAAATATAGTTTTAATTTTTCTTTTATATCGTTGTCTACTAAAAGATACTCATTATCTAATATAACTAACTTTCTAGAACCATCTGGTAATAATATTAATCCCCAATTTCTTTTGTTGCGATCAAAATGTTTAAATATAATATCTAAAATGTATATTTTTATTAAGTTGTTTACTTCGCTACCAATATTATACTTACTTTCTAACGTATTTCTCGCTTCCTCTATAGAACAGTATTCCTCTATAAGGTCACCTATTTCCATATCTTCGGCATTAACAAACCTACCATAACTATCTAAATCTTCACTTAATAAATACTCCCAACCATCTATTTCAACTACATTTCCTCTAGGACAAATTAGCCCCATTTGTGTAGCTACTTCTAAGCCTATTAATTCTTTTAATCCACGTTCAGGATTAACTGACTTTATATAATAACTGCCTATACTTAGATCGGCTTTTTTTTGATATCTTATTTGTCTTATTATTTCTTTATCTTTTTCTGTTAGATTTATCATAATTATTCCTTAATATATTTATCTAATACAGCATTAATCATTTTTCTCACATTATCATCACTATATTTTTTAGCAAGTTCTATGGCTTCATTTATAATTACTATTTCTGGTGTATCAGTGTATTTTAATTCATATAATGCCAGTCTTAATATAGCAGCGCCAGTTTTGTCTATACGTTTAATATCCCAATTCTCCATTTTTTCATTAGCTATCTTATCTAATTCATCTTGGTATGTGATAACTCCATAAACAATATCTTTTACAAAATCATTTTCAACATCTAAGTTATCTTTTAAAATATCTTCGATATTACAATTCAATTTGTTGCTATTCATTAAATCATATTGATATAAAATAATCATTATTTTTTCTCTTAATTCACTTCTTGTTAAAGACATATAAATCACCTTTTTTAATTATATTATAAAACAAACAAAAATACTAGTTTTTTATTTCTTATTTTACTTAATTTCTGGTTTATTTGCTTCTTTTCTCTTCTTGATGTGCTATTATTATATCTCTTATTTTTTTATAATGAGTAGTAAAAGTTTGCAAAAATTTAGGATTCATTTGCATATTATTTTCTTCTTCAATAGTTTTAATAATAGCAGCAACATTTTCGATTTCAGCTTTATCAATCATTTTATAAAGTTCAGCTAAATATTCATTAGGACATTTTTTTAAAAACTCTCTTAAATCTTCATAAATGCGACTTAAATAACTTTTTGAAGTATTAGAAAAAATGGTGTTACTAAATCGTATATAGGGTAAAAATATAGAAAATATATTTTCATTATCAAAAATTATAACCCGATATTCGTTGTCAATTTCAACAAGCCCCCAATTGCGATAATGTCTATCTCCATTTATAAATAGCATATCAAATAAATACATTTTTAAAAAGTCTTGAATTGTATTATTTGTAGTAAAAGGTAATTTTTTTAAATCTTCAATAATTAAATATATTTCATGATGCGCTCCTACTAAAGTACTAGCACTATTAAATGATAATGTTTCATTAATATCACGAGATATGATATAGAAAATACCATTAATTTTTAAAACTTTATATTTAAAACAATTAAGACCACATAACTTTGCTAGTTTATATCCTAAATATTCTTTTAAACGTTCATCTTTTTTTACATAATAGAGACTACCTGAAATAGCCAAGGAATTACATCTAATGGTTCTTGTTAATTTTATAATCTCTGCACTTATTTTTTTATCTATTTTAAACATTTTTTACCTCCTATTAATATATTTTTATTATATTATAAAGCAAATATAAATACTAGAAAAATATAAAAAAATTAGAGAATGCTCCCTAAATTATTTATAAGACTTATGTTAAGAGTTAATATGATATTGGTTAATTTCTTTATATTTCTTCATCTTTCCATGCTGATTTGTAAACTCTTATTCTTTTTTGACTTTCATTTTCTTGGCTAGCAAAAATTTCTTTAATTTGAGATATTCTTGCTAGTAAAAGGTTCATTGCTTTGTTTTTATTTCTTACTTGTCTAAAATAACCTATTACAATAATACTAATTTGATAAGGTGTAAACTCGCTAAACATAGTATTATCACTAATAAATAAATTTAAAAATTCAGGTATAGTTGTGGCTTCAAAAGCCTTTGTTTCTAAATCTATTTCTATATCTTTTGGAAATGACATTAAGCAGTTTATTAAACAATCATTTTTTTCATAAAACATAGAACTGTCAATTTCAATAAATCTTTTTAATTTTGAATAATCTTTTTGAGATATAAATAAAAGTATTAATTCTAAAATCTTAATCATTATTAACCAAAAAACTTTTTCTTTACCATATTCAATATGATATGAATAAAAACTATATATTAAATCGTGATAATAGTTAAAGCACTCTTCCCTTAGTTTTTCATCAATTATATGAAATTCTGAGGGGATATATTTATATCCTTCTTTTGTGAAAAATAAATATGGTAGACTTAGTATGATAGTTTCTAACATATTATCGAATGCTGAT
>CAJUNE010000043.1 GCA_910587745.1 uncultured Bacilli bacterium | reverse complement strand
TGAATATTATAACTAGGATTATAAGTTATAGGTTTTATACTAGCTGATACACCAATTATCATAAGCATATTAAATATATTAGAACCAATAATATTTCCTATTGCTATATCACTATTTCCTTTTATAGCTGCTGTAACACTTGTAACAAGTTCTGGCAAACTAGTTCCAATAGCAAGTATAGTAAGACTAATTATAGCATCACTAATATTAAACAATTCAGCTATCTCCACTGAATTATCTACAACAAAATCTCCTCCATATTTTAAAGCTATAATCCCAATAATAATATAGACTATATTTTTAAAGATAAAGAATTTTCCTTTCTCTTCCTTTAAAACTTCTTGAGATTTTTTTTCACTCTTATCTCCATGCAAACCCATGTAAATAGTATAAATAATAAAACCTAAAAATAATACTAATAATAAAATCCCTTCTGCTTTACTAATAAAATTATTAGAAAAACAAATAATCCAAAAAATAATAGTTAAGAGCAAACTTAAAGGTAGTTCAATAATTCTTGTTTCTTTTTGAAACTTAATCGGTCTAATAACTGAAGATAAGCCTAAAATTAATAAAAGATTACAAATATTACTCCCAATTACATTTCCTAGTGCCATATCACTATAACCTTCTACCGCTGAAGTTATACTAACAAAAAGTTCAGGCATTGAAGTACCAATAGAAACAATTGTAAGACCTATAATTATTTCTGGAATGTGAAACTTCTTTGCTATCTTACTAGAGCCACTAACTAAAAAATCTGCTCCCTTAATTAATAAAATAAAACCAATTATAATTAATAAAATATTTAGTAACATTTAATTCAACTCCTAGTATCCTATTTTATAGTTCATCGTATTTTTCTCATAAATTGTAATTTTATTCTGTTTATCATCCACAATACTATATACTTTCTCTCCATTATTCTCTTTAACAGAATATCCAAATATGATAGTAGAAATATTATTATAAATATCAAATAAATTATTTTCAAAATCCCCTCTATCTCGATACTTTTTCTTAGTTGTTTCATCTAACATATTATAAGCTCTATTATTATCATAGACCATTAAATCTAAAAATTCCGTTATATAAACTGAAAGTTTATTTTTTTCACTCATTGTATAAGAAGATAATAAATACTCATTAATTATCTTTTTTTCTTTTATATCATAAGATTTTGAATAATCGCTTACATTAATACTGTTATCAAGAGGTTTTATACAAAAGTAATTAGTTTTTTCATCAACAACTATTAAAAAGTTTATATTTGGATAATATTGATAATCATCTTCCAT
Source organism: uncultured Bacilli bacterium (assembly GCA_910587745.1). GTDB lineage: Bacteria > Bacillota_I > Bacilli_A > RF39 > UBA660 > Caccenecus. The sequence goes on along the minus strand of CAJUNE010000043.1, from coordinate 6,145 downwards.
CATTGTTAAGTTTGTTAAATAACCATTAACAAAATAATAAGTAATAGAACTATTAGGATTATAATAAATAGATTTAGCTATAAAACTAACAGTTTCATACTCTGAATTAATAATACTATATAAATTACTACTTGTTATCTTTTTTTCCTTTTTAAAGTCATCATCTAATATATTTAATAGATCATCAGTTTTTTTATTAGAAAGCATATTATAATAACTATTTATAGTATTTTGAAGAGCAAAAAACAGTTCATCGCTTTTAAGCTCTTCAATTTCTTTAGATATTATATTTTTATTTTCAACGTTCCCAGGATCTGTCGAAGGTTTATTTTCATTATCTTCTTTAAAAACTATGCCTAAAATTATTGCTAATAATATAATAACAATCATTATTGCGCCGACTAATATTAATATTTTCTTCTTATGCTCTTCCACTTATCCCAACTCCTTAATATTTACACCCATTATTAACATACTCTTCAATTTTATCACTTAAAATAGAATTTTTAGTTCTATTTATACAATGCTGAGAAGGACAATTACCATGAATACTACAAGGTTCACTTCCTCCTGGAGACTCATAATGATCACACCAATATGCTCCAGTATCTATAGCATCATGTCCTCCCGTTATATATTTATAAGTATTAGAATAACTTCTTTCCAACTCTCTTAACATAAAATTAAATTGCATTTCAAAGTTACCAATTGAAACATTTCTTTCTTTAGCATAATTATATAGATTTAGCTTTCGCCCACCACTAGTCCATTGTACCAGTCCATAGCCTGCACTATCACTTGAAAAATTTTTATAAGAACCATTATCAACCGCTAAAGTATAACTTGAATCAGTATAACCAAGTTTTGATTCATAAGAATTTTGTAGATTTATAGGATTATAACCACTTTCTGCATAAAGATTAGCCATTATTCCAATTGTAGCCTCTTTTGAAAATCCAGAAGCAAGAAGTGAAGAACATACCATATTTTTGTCATCACCATCATTACCAGATATATTAGCATTAATCGAATTAATAGGTCTTGGATTATCTGCTTTAACATAATTTGAAGGATTTACTTTTGTTCCCTCTAATCTCACTTCAAAATGTAAATGACAACCAGTTGAAGACCCACTACTACCCATAACACCAATCTTTTGTCCTTGGCTAACTGTATCTCCGACTTTTACTGTTACTGTACCACTTGACATATGAGCATAAACAGTTGAAGTACCATCACCATGATCAATAATAACATAGTTACCATAGCCGCCTCCACAAGAACTGCCATAAGAACCATTTGTTGGACATGAATCATTCATAGTAGTTACTGTACCACTTTTAGAGGCAATAATAACATTTGAAAAACATGCTGTTCCTCCAGAAATATCAATACCTTTATGATTACTTTTTATATTATTAATAATTCTTGGACCAAATGGAGAAGTAATTGTTGTGGCTGTAGGAGTTCCTCCATAAATATTTCCTTGCGTAGGATCTTTACTACCAATAGGCCACCAATAAGCATCATTTTCTGTTAATGTATAATAAGTACAATAATCGCTTAATCTATATAATGCTAGCTTCGTGCTAATTGAGCTAGGACCACTAACAATATTACTAGTCATTTTTGTATAAATATTTCGATAGTCTTCACTACTATAATGAACTCCAGCACTATCATAACTTTTTATAGAACTTTCCGTATATCCTAAATCAACATACTTTAAATTACTTAAACCAGCTTTATTAATACCATCTTTCATTGCATTATTAAATTCATTAATGGTTTCATTTTTAGCATATAAAGAACTACTATCTAATACTGGACCAACAGAAACAATATATAAATTATGGTTACTCCATTCACCTTTAGCAAGCTCAATATATTTTTCTAAATAGCTATTTACATTTCCTAAGTCATTAACTCCTAACCAAATAATTATGTTATATAATTTACCATTTGCTATTTTAGAATTAACAGCATTAATTCCACCATTAGAGGCATTAGTAGTGCCTGTAAAACCACTATTACCAACTAACCAGTTATAACCATACCCAACTCCATAAACAGTATTACTCTCATTAATTACAGATGTAAGTAACATTCCCTGAGTTCTAGAATCTCCTAAAAATATATTTTCTCTAGCTTCATTAATAGTAATATTTTCTTCTGTATCAACTTTAAAAACATTATTAAGAATCTCACTATAGTTCGAACCAGCCAATGCTTCATTTTCTAAATTTTCAAGTATAGAACCATTAATAGTTATTGCATTTGCGCTTCCTAAAGAAGTAATACTTGAATTATAAGACGAAGAAATAAATAAGTATTCACTAATTTGTTCATATAATGAATTTAATTTATCTAATGACTCATCTACCCCATCAAATAAAGAGCTTTCATTAATAACTCCGTCATAAACATCACATATTCTAACATTTACATTTTTACTTCCACTAACATAGCCGCCTAAGCTAAGTGCATTTGTTTTTAAAATTATCATTAAAGCTTTAATAGTTTCATCAGAGTAATTTCCTTCTTTTGTATAAAGATAAGTCATTCTTGTAACATAATCTTTTAAATCTAAATTTTGTAAAGTACCAGTTGTCTCACAACTTGAAACTACAACTTTAGTTGCATTAAAGTTACAAGCAGAATCATAATATCCTAAGCCTTGGTTTTTATTATCGTCACTAGAAGCTAAAACAATAAAAAGTATAAGCAATAATAATAAAATAACACCTATAACTACCCATGTCCAAGGATTTTTCTTAATAAATTCTATAATTGCTTTTTTAGCATTTTTCTTAACAGCATCTTTTACAGCATTTTTAGCCGCATCTTTTGCTGCTTCAGTTGCATTATCCGCAAGATTATTTCCAGCTTCTTGTGCTACATTTTGAACATTGGAAGATAAACTATTATTATTAACTTCATTCTCTTGGAAATCACTATCTCCATAATTATTTGAATTTTCGCTATCAACATTACTTTCATCAAATCCAGTTTCAGCAAAATCTTCATTAGACTCTTCCTCTTCATCAATTTCATCTTCTGAAAATAAAGCAGGATTAAGCATACCATTAGAAGTAAATCTTCGCCCATTTAAAGAGCGCCCTGAGAAACCAGTTTGAGTTTGAGTAGTAATTACGCCAGACTCTTTTTTATCTATGATTCCCCCTCTTGCTCCATTCCTTTTAACATTCATAGAAGTGTTTAAATTAGCTTTGGCAGTAGTAGAACTTATACCTTTATTATTTAACGCTGCATTTTCTAAGTTTTCTTCTGATCCTGTTTTAGAAACAATTGTATCATATTGAAGATCGCCTTCATAAGAATTATTATTAGTTCCTAAGTGCCCTTCACTAGCTATATTAACAGAATGTGCGCTAGAAGATATTCCTCCAGTGATATTACTAAAAGAACTTTCGTTAAAATTAATATAACCTCCACTACTAACATTTAAATTACGATATTCATCTTTTAAATAGTTATTGTATTTACGTGATATTAATCCTCTAGAAATAGCTTTTTTAACAAGCATGGCCTCTAGCAAAGTTCTAGTATCATCATTTCCACCATTATATTTATTAAACAATCTAATAAATTTATCCATTGGTGAATTATATTTTCTATTTGCAGAATAACTATTAAAATAATCAGCAAACATAGATTCAAAACTCATACCAGATTCACTACATATTGATTCAAAAGCGGAAAAAAATTGATCTCCAAAATAATTCAAATTACGTGAGTTTAAACCAGATACTTTAAGACTACTACGTAAAGATTCGAACGCAGCATCTGCTTTACTTTTATAAACAGCCTTCCTTTCAACATAAGTAACGACTTTATCCATTAATGTTTTATCATTAATACAAGTTTTTAATATTTCTACCGCTACATCCTCTAATTTCGAATTAGGCGGTAAAACTATTTTTTCATTTTTATTTTTAATGGCATTTACAACATCATAAGAGCCCACATTATTTCCTGTTTTATTTATAAATTCTTCCATTGAAGAACAAATTATAACTCTATCCATTGCATCATTTATCTCATTTACAGGAATTTTATCTTTAAGTTCTTCTTCATGAGAAACTTCTTCAATTAAAGCTTTAAACTCTTCTAATTTATCCTCTGTTGAGCTAGTTGTTTCGCTTAAATTATCATTTTCATAATCTGTCTTTTGAATAATATCTTGTATTTCTTCTAAGCTTTCTTTAACTTGTTCTCTTTGTTCCTGAGCTTTTTCCTTTTTTGGGAGAGTATTTCTTACCCCACCATATATTTCGCTAGCCTCTCCTAAGATACTATCTAATTTAGATAAATCACTACTATAAACAGTACTTTTACTTCCAACATAATTTTTTAAAGAATCGATTTTTTTTTGTAAATCCGGAGTTAAATCATAAGTATCAATTTGTTTTAATATTGATTTTAAAAGAAGCTGTTTTAAATTATAAGAATTAATTAAATCATTATTTTCTACAACAAGAGTATTACTAGCATCAAATCTATAACGTTCTTTAAGTGAAGATTTTAAAACATTATCTAATTCTTCATCAACTAAAAAACGATATCTTTTACCCCCAATAATTATTTCTATATATTTTTTCATAAAACCACCATTTAAAATCATGAATTCTACATTCAATTATATCATAAAGATTAATAAATTAAAAGAAAGTAAGACACTAAATTAAAGTTTTGTCATAAATTAATAGTGAGAATACATGAAAGGGTGAATAATATGAATAATTGTGAAAATAATACTTCTGGAAACTGTGTCAATGAAATATTAAGCGTAATTTTAGTTCTTCAACAAAATGCTTGTCCAGAATCATGTTTAGATTCTTGCGATCGACCAGTTTTAGGTGGAGGGCCAAATTGCTTAATATGTAATACTAGACCTGTAATGCTTTATACATGTTGTGGTAATGGAACTCCTTGGAGTATGCCAACAACAAAAGACACTACTGTTACCTGTGCTGGTACTGAATCAGCTGAATGTTCAAGAGTATTTAGAGTAGAAAAAATTGAAGGAAACTGTGCTACATTTAGAGTTTTAGCTGATAATCCAGATACAACTAGTCTTAATCCATATATTGCTACAAATTCTTTCTTTACAATGGATTGTGATTGCTTATGTGCTATTAGATGTTTATCAGACACTTATGTAGATTGCGTTTGTTAATTTAAAAAAAGAGGACTAACCTCTTTTTTTATTTTTCCATATTATCTAATGCATATTTGACTGCTTCTATTACAAACCTAGTAAAACTATTATTACCTTTTTCTTCATTTATTTTATCAAATAATTCTTTACTAAATCTTATATTTCGAAAAATATATTCTTCTTTTTCTTCTATCTTAAATTTCATTACCAAAACCTCACTTTTATTATTGTACTACGTATGGATTTGATTGTGTTCCATTGCCACTTGAGAATGTTACATTAGACTTCAAATTTATTACTGGGCGCAAACCGACTTTAGTGCCGTTCACGCTGCCAGCGCCTAGAGTCCCAGTATTATTCGCAAAGAAAACATAAGCGCGAGTTCCATCCCAATTTAATGGAGTCATAGTATTATAATTCTGACCATTGTAAAGATAGTATGATATATTACTTACTCCTTTTCCTCCTGCAAACTCTATTTCATCTGCTGTTATTAATCCTATCTTTAATGTATATACATCTCCTGAATTACAATTTAATGTTGGTACATAATCTGAATATAATCTCTTATACCCTGCATAGGAAAAGCTAATTCCATTTATAGCCCATGAAACTCCATTTGGAACACTTCTATCATTACAATATTTTCCATCTGCTATTCTTTCGGCATAGCTAGCTAGATTGCTTGAATACCAACTCTCCAATTGTGTTTTTGCATTACTAGACGTTCCACTTGTTGTCCTTTGGCTTGTTCCACTGTAAGTCCATCCTACATAGTTTGATTGATTATAACTTGTATTGTATGCTACGCTTGCTTTTGCTATACTTTCTGCTGTTGATGTTCCATTTGCATGGCATGTTGCTCCATCATAGATTAATCTTATTGAGCCATCACCGTTTATACGAATAATTCTCCAACACTTTCCAGCAAACTTTACATAGTTGTTTGTTACTGCTCCTCTC
>CAJUNE010000042.1 GCA_910587745.1 uncultured Bacilli bacterium | reverse complement strand
TTATTAAACCAAGAGATATTCCTGATAAAGATATAAATTTAATAAGAAATGAAAAAGGTATAATAAATATTGCTAGTGAGTTAGTTAAATATGATAAAGAATATGATAATATAGTTAAAAATCAACTAGGTAATGTTATTGTAGTTGACAATATCGATACTTTAAATAGAGTTGGTAAAATATTAGATTATAAATATAGAATTGTTTCTTTAGATGGAGAAATATTATATTCTGGAGGTTCAATTACAGGAGGTTCTTTTAAACAAAATAATAATGGTTTAAATGATAAACTTAGACTTAATGAATTACAAGAAAAGCTAGAACTTACAAAAATTGAATTAGAAAATTTAAATAAAGATTATCGAGATTTTAATAATGGTTTTGAAGAATTAGAGAAAAGCCAAGAAGAAAAATCTAAACAATTAATTGCATTAAATGAAATACTTAACACTCGTACTAATAAAATTAGAGGTTTAGAAGAGGCTTTAAATAAAAAAGAATTAGAGATTAAAGGCAATGAAGATATTGGGGATAAAAAGCTAGATAAAAAGTTAATTAGTATTTTAGAAGAAGCTAATGAGGTTGCTAGTGAAAAAGAAATATTATCTCAGGAACTAAATAATCTTAAAAAACAAAAATCAGAATTGGCTTTGGAAATTAATGAAGTTGAAAGTAAATATCATAAAACTAATGTAGTTTATAATAGTATTCAAAATAATTTGAAAGAAAAAGAAGTTAAATTGGGTAAATATGATGTTAAACTTGATAATTTATTGTTAGAATTATCAGAGAATTATTCTATTACTTATGAATATGCAACTAGTAATTATGAACTTGAGATACCCGAGGAACTTGCAAGAACAAAGGTTGATACTTTAAAAAGAGATATAATGAAACTTGGAGAAGTTAATATTGGGGCGATTGCGGAATTTGAAAGAGTAAATGAACGTTATGAGTTTTTGCTTAAACAAAGTAGTGATTTGGAAGAATCAAGTAAAGAATTAAACAATATTATCGATGAAATGGATAAAATAATGATTGAAAGATTTAAAGAGACTTTTGATAAAATTAGTGTTGAATTTAACTTGGTTTTTAAAAAATTATTTAAAGGTGGTAGAGGAACTCTTAAACTTACGGATCCAAATGATTTACTTAATACTGGTATTGATATTGAGGCTGAACCGCCAGGTAAAAAACTGAATTCAATTGTATTATTATCAGGTGGAGAGAAAACTTTAACGGCTATCGCTGTCTTATTTGCGATATTAAATATTAAACCTAGTCCATTTTGTATATTAGACGAGGTGGAAGCAGCTTTAGATGAAGCTAATGTCGATACTTTTGGCAAATATTTACAAGAAAAGAAAAATGCTAGTCAATTTATTTTGATAACACATAAAAAAAGAACGATGGAATATGCTGATGTATTATATGGCATTACAATGCAAGAGTCAGGCGTAAGTAAAATCGTTAGTGTTAATTTAGAAAGTATTTAAAAATAAAAAAGGGTCTTTAGAACTCTTTTTTTAAATTTCACGATATTTATTAGCGTTTTTATAAGGATTTTTAGAATCTATTTTATCAACGAATAAAATTCCGTTTAAATGATCTAATTCATGTTGGAAAGCTATACTTATATCTTCTCTAACTCTTATCCTAAATGTGTTTCCATCTAAATCTTGGGATTCAACAGTAATTCTAGCATATCTTGGGACAATGCCTTCAACTTCACGATTAACACTTAAACAGCCTTCGCCTTCACCAACGTAAATCATTTCTTCACTATGACTAATTATTTTAGGATTTATTAAAATATAATCTTTAAAAGTTTTATCTTCTAGTTCTTCAACGATTACAAATATTCTTTTAGGGATACCTATTTGGATATAAGCTAAACCCATACCTGCTCGTAAGTTATACTTTTCAATATATTCATCCATTTGGCTCATTTTTAAATACGTAATCATATCTTGAATATTCTTTTTTGTTTCTTCACTTAGGGGAAATTCAATATTTGCACTTACTTTTCTTAATAATTTATCTTTTTCATCTAATATTTTAATATCTGGTAATAACACGTAAATCAACCTTTCAAAAACAGCTTTATTTTATCATATATTAGTATTTTTAGCAATAAATAAATTGACTCTTATAATTGACATTGGTTGTTTAAAAAGATATAATTATTTAAGATAGGGTGTATAGTTATGAAGTTGATATATAAATCTTTAATTTTAATTTGCTTATTAGTTGTTTCATTTTTTGTAATGAATAGAAAAGCTTGGGCCGGCGTTAGTTATAAAAGTGAATTAGTAGATTATTCAGAAAGTTTTGGGGTTAAACAATATACATATGATTTGTATGTGGAAATAACAGGTACTTCTAAAGTTAATCATTTTGAAGGCAGATTAAAGCTAACTAATTTAGATTTGCTGAATTTTAAAGCGAATAGTAACTTTGTAAGTTCTTTTAATAATAATTCTTTGGAATATAATCTTACTTCTAATAAAGTCTATACTGCTAATGATGGCAAACTAGTATATGCAACAGTTACGGTCAAAAGTGTCAATTCCGCTTTACAATGTAAATTTGAATATGAGCCTTATACTTATAAACTAGTACCTACAAATACATTTTCTATAACTAAAATTGCATATAAAGATAATGTGCAGATAAGAAGTGTTAAAGCAGGAGAGGAATTTCAATATAAAATAGTAGTTAAAAGCGCTAATAATGTTATTGCAACTGATAATGTGGTGGTTACAGATACAATACCTAGTGAACTTAGAATTTTAAGTGTTTCTAATGGAGGTAGTATAACTGGTCAAAAAATAACATGGAATTTAGGAAACTTTAGTCCGGGTGAAAAAGAAATGATTCTAACCGTTAATGTTAAAGCTAAAGAAGATAGCAAAGGTTTGGTTAATAATATAGCAATTTTAACTGTTGGAGATAATAAGTTTCAAGATGAAGAAGCTGTAGATATCTTATATTCGCATATAACTATTGATAAAAAGGTTAGTAGGTCACAAGTTACCAAAGGTGAGGAATTTTATTATACAATTCATGTGAAAAATATTGGAACAGGGACTTCTAACAATGTTACTATTGAAGATAATTTAGATTTGGATTTAGAATTTATTTCTTCATCTGTGCCTAATACAATGATAGGACGTAAATTATTATTTGATATAGGTACTCTTGAACCTAATCAAACTAAAACTATTAAAATTAACGTGAAAGCTTTAGAAACAACAAAAAAGGAAACTATTTTAAATACAGCGATAGCTCATGAAGACGGAAAAGATCCAGTTCAGGATAGTGAAGAAGTTAAGATTATAGAAAAAGTTATATTACCTGATATTTCAATTAGTAAAAGAGCTTCATTAAGTGAGGCCAAACTGGGCGAAGAGTTTTCTTATATTATTACTGTTAAAAATAATAATGAACTTAATTTGATTGATTTAATTATTAATGATACTTTAGATTCTAATTTAGAATTTATTTCTTCAGAAGATGAAGTAAGTTTAGACGGAAATACTATTAAATGGATTTTTGATTTGAAAGGTAATGAAACTAAAGAATTTATTTTTATAGTAAAAGTTAAAGATAATCCTACTACAAATAAAGTATTCAATCAAGCAATTATAACTTTTGAAGATAAGGATATACCTAGTAAAGAAATTGAAATTCCAATTATAGTTCCAGAAGATCCGCCTGTAGAGCCTAATGAACCAGCTGATGATCCTAATTTGCCAGATAATCCTAGTACTGGGAGTGTTTTAAGTATTCTTGGCATAAGTTGTGCAATACTCTTAATTGTTGGCATAATTAATTATGTTAGAAAAAATAGTAAATTATATAAAATTTAAAACTCTTCATTAGAGTTTTTTAATTTTTATTAAGAGAAAGAAAAAAGGAAGAGTGTTCTTCCTAGTTATTATTGTTATTGCCCCAGCTCCAGCCAGCACCAATAATGATTACAAGTAATATGAATAAAACTATCCAGATAGCAGCTCCTATACCATATCCACTAGTGTATCCAGCATAACTTGCACCTGTGTTACAACAAGGTTGGTATCCACCATAACCGCCACCATAGTAGCCATTATTTCCATAATAATACATATTTATACCTCCTTTATGTATCTATTATAGTTTACTCATTTAGGCAATTTTTTGACACTTATAAAATCTAATTTTTAAAAAATATTCACAAGTTTCATTCTTTATGTTAAAATTATGATAGGGTGAGCCTAATGAAAAAGATATTTGGAAAGATGGATATTTGGTTATTAATCTTAATGCTAATTTTTAGTATCTTTGGATTAATCATGATTTTTTCAGCTTCTAGTGTTTCAACTGTTCTCCGTTATAATGTTCCTCAATATCATTTTTTCTTGCGACAAGCAATATTTTTAATTAGTTCATTTATTGCAGGATTTTTAATTGTTATAAGATTTCCAACAAGTAAGTATAAATATTTGACTCCTTTAGCAATACTCGCAATAATAGTAGCATTAATTGGATTACTTGTTTATGGAAAATTAACTAATAATGTACGTTCTTGGTATGATTTAGGCTTTTTTGCTTTGCAACCTAGTGAGTTTGCTAAATCGATTGTAATTGTCTTTTTAGCAGTTTCTTATAGTAGATTAGAAAAAATAAAAAATGTTAAAATAGAAACATATTTAATACCAGCGGCAATAGGCGGCTTAGTTGCTATATTAATTGCTCTACAGCCTGATTTTGGAACTTTTGCTATATTAAGTGGAATAATTTTCTTTGTTTTTATTAGTATTCCTTTTGTAAGAAAAAACTTTGGAAAGATTCTTAAAGTTTGTACAATAATTGGAATAATAGGAGTAGCTTTTTTAATGTTTAGTGGGAAAGAACTTCTTAACTCAAGACAATTACAACGTTTTCAATTTAAAGAACCTTGCAATAGATATACAGAAGATACGGGCTATCAAGTTTGTAATGGGTTTATTGCTATTCATAATGGCGGTTTATTCGGAGTAGGTCTTGGAAATAGTAGTCAAAAATATTTATATTTACCAGAAAGTCATACCGATTTTATATTCCCAATTATAGTTGAAGAACTTGGAGCTTTAGTTGGTGTATTAATTATTATAGGTTATGTAATTATGCTTTATAGGATCTTTAGAATAGCTAAACAAGCTGAAAACTTAAGACTTAGTATTTTAGCTTATGGAGTATTCTTATATCTATTATTTCATATTCTAGTTAATTTGCTTGGAATTCTTGCTTTAATTCCGCTTACAGGAGTGCCTCTGCCTTTTCTTAGTTATGGAGGATCATTTACAGTTAATATTGTAGTAATGTTATTTGTAGTTCAAAGAGTTAATATTGAAAATAAAACTATAAAAGCTAAAAGAGAAATGGCTAACTTGACTAATTAGGGTTAATCTATAAAATGAAGTGTTATTCAACTTTGCTGGAGTGGCAGTCGCGTTATCGTGTTCCGTGTGGATTCGAATGGCAACCTCAACAACAACGGCGTGCATGGCACTAATGGTGTGCGCCCAATACCTTTTTGGAACTCACATATTTGATTATGGTTTGATATAGTAGTATTAAGGTACAAGATTAATCCTTAGTTTTCTTAAACAATTGATATTGATGTTTTAAATCAAGTATTTAAGGCTTTAACAATATCTTTTTTATTTGTCGAATATTGTTATGTTTTGTCGTGGATAAGCAAAATCTTACCCTAAATTAATAGATAGCTTGAATATTTCTATTTTTTAAGATAAAGTAAAGCTTGCGTTAGGACTGATGTCTACTAATAAAGGATATTTTATTGTCTCCCTTAATCCAGTGGGGTTTTGGTTAGGAAGTAGGTGTTTCTTTATTAGTGATTAGGAAAGTAATTTCTCTTTAGAGAAAACAAAAAGACATCAACAACTATTATTATCTTTGGAGATATCCAAATTGATAGAATAGAAGTTAATGTCAACTACACTGAGTAGTAGGCATTTATGTCCTAACGCACTACTAAGTTGATTTTAACATAATTTTAAATACAATACAATAATTTATTTTAAAAATTTAGGACTATCGATTTTACCTAATAGGTAATCAGCTGATATATTATATTTTTTGCATATTTCATATAGAAAAGGAGTTGGGATAATTCTTTTTCCTTTTTCATAAGAACATATAACAGATTTATTTGTATTTATTTCGTTTGCTAGTTTTTCTTGAGTTAGTTTCTCTTCTTTTCTAATTTCTTTTAGTCTTTGGCTCATTAATTGTATATTTATAGTAGTGCTGTTTTTATAATGCTTTAAATTACTAAAATTAAAAATATAATCTAGAGATGCATCAAAGTATTCACTAACATTTATTAAGTGCTTTATTGGTATAATAACGTTTTGTCTTTCGTATTTTCCATATAAATCTTTATCAATTTTTAAAAATTCTGATATATCATAGATTCTTAAATTTTTTTCTTCTCTTAAATTCTTTAATCTTTCAGTTATATTCATATATATTTCACCACATTAATTTTCTCATAAAATATCGCTTTAATAGCTCAAACGGCAAAATAAGGAACTTTTTCTTGACTTTCATTATAGAAAATATTATAATTTTAATATAAATGATAAAATTCTAATATAATTGAGCGCTCATTATTTAGAACTAGAAAGTAGGGATAAATAATGCAATTTGAAAGAATAAAAAAGAACCATAAAAGAAAAATTATAATAGGAGGTTTGATATTAGTATGTATCACTTCAGTGATAACTATAACAACAACTAGAGCTAAATATAAATTAACAGAAGATATACCACTGGTAAAAGGAACCATAAACTATAAGCCATATGATTTTAAAATAATGGCAATGTATCAAAGTGAAGATAAAACAAACTATACAGAAATAAATGAAATGCCAGGAAAAAACTATAAAATAAATGAAAGTAAAAGTTATTGCACTATAGATAATATAAATAAAGATGACAAAGCTAAAACATATACAAATAAATATGGAGAACATATAATAGATAATTTACAAAAAACAGATAAATGTTATCTATATTTTGATAAGAACACAGAAGTAGTAAATACAGCATTAGGAGATATAGAAGTAAATAACTATAAACCAGATTTTAGTAAAATAGCAACAACAGACGAAGGCCTCTTTAAGACAGAAGATAATGACGGAGTAAGTTATTACTGGAGGGGAGCAACAACAACTAATTATTTAAAATTTGGAGGATTTTGTTGGCGAATAGTAAGAATTAATGGTGATGGATCAATAAGAATGATCTATGATGGAGAAACTTGTCATGCAAATGGAACAAGCACAACAGAAAGCTTAGCAGTAACAAATCAAAAGTATAATGCAAGTTATGATAGATCAGAATATGTAGGATATACTTATACATTAGGAAGTCAAAGAACAACAAGTGGAACAGCATCGAACTTAAAGACACAAAATGAAACATGGTATAATAGCAATCTAGCAAGTTATGCCGAAAGAATAGCAGATGGAAAGTACTGTAATGATAGAGATGTAGCATCAGGGTATAGTTGGAGCTCACAACCAAATAGTACATTACTTTATGTAGGATATAATCATTCAGGAGCTAAAAGCGTATCGACTGCAACACCAACACTAAGTTGCACTGCAGGAGATGTATATACATTAAAAGTAGGAGCAATAACTTTTACTTTCATTTATTTTATAGTTTTTTCCTGGCATTTCATTTATT
>CAJUNE010000041.1 GCA_910587745.1 uncultured Bacilli bacterium | reverse complement strand
TTTAGTTTTCGTATTTCAATACGTTTTTTACTAATGTCTAAGTTACTAAACATAATAGTAGCTATACTTTCTTTTAAATTTGTTTTTATTTTGGCATCACTTATAATAGAATTAATATCTTCATTGATAAGACGTATTGCATCTATTTCTATATCCTTACCTTTACAATTAATTGTTAATTGGCTAGTTGTAGGAACATTTTTGGCAATAACTATAAAATCTTGATCTTCTGAATAAGATTCTATTGGTATTTCAGTTCCATTTATAAATGCTGATACTCCTTCTGCTTCTCGTGTGTTTCTAAATCTTATTTTGTAATCCCTATTTTTAGGAATAATTCCTGCTTTACCTTCAATTGGTCTAATAATCAAAGTATAATTATTAGCTAAATAGTTATAATCAATTGCTGTTATAATATAATACCCTTCTTCATTTAATCTTGATATGCCATCATCTTCATAAAGTTTATATATATTGCTTCTGCCTGGAAAAACATGTATTTCTAATCCTGTTGGTGGATTCGTATCATTAATATTTTCAGGTAACATAGCTAGTGGTATAATTGATCCACTTTTGGCAAATACTGGATAATCTTCGTCTTTATAAAATGCTACATATCTTTTATTTCCGGGAAACTTTTTACCTGTTTTAAAATCATACCAAGTTCCTTTAGGTAAAAATAATTGTTCTACACATCTATTCATAACATTATCTTGTTTCTTAGTAATTGGCTTAACTAATAATTCACTACCAAAATAGTATTCATTTTTATATGCTGGTTCATCTACTATCTCAGGATAACTATAGTATAATGGTTGAATAAGAGGTAACCCCGTTTTATGATACTTATAGTTTTCAGTATATAAATATGGTATTAAGCTATGTCTTAATAAACAATATTCCTTGGCAATAGTATATGTTTTTATATCCCAGTTCCATGGTTCTCTTTTATAATAATGACCTCTTTCACAGGCAAATCTAAATATGGGACTATAAGTTCCTAATTGAACATATCTAATATATAGTTCAGAATCTTCCATACCACCTTTAAAGCCTCCAATATCATGACTCCACCAAGAAAGTCCTATATTACTACCACTGGAATTAAAAGATGGTAAATAATCTAATGTGTTCCAACTCACCTCTGTTTTACCAGAAAAATGAATTCCATTTAAGTGAGATGCTGTTACACTATTTCTAGAAAATACTAATGGTCGATATCTATTATCTTTATAGTAATTTATAAAATGATAATGGTTTAAGGCTTTTAAAGAGTCTAAATCATAATTATAGTCAATCCAATAAAAATCAACACCTAAACTATCTAAAGGTTTGATTAAATGATTAAAATATATAGCTATAAAAGTTTTGTCAAATACATTAAATGGTATTTTTTTAGTGTTAATTAATCCTAACTCAGTGGCAATTATTCTAAACTTTTCTTCATGTTCTCCTACCCCTTCTATAGGATCCATATTTAAGCCAATTCGTACTCCTCTATCATGCATATAATTTGTAAATTCAAAGGGATTATCAAACAATTCTTTAGAAAATGTAAATCCTGTTTTATGTAGACTTAAGTTTCGTTTATCTTTTAAGTGCCAAAACTCATTTAATAATAATACTGATAATGGAATGCTGTGATTGTTAAAAGCTTTTAATAATTTCTTGGTATCTTCAAAAGAATATATCATATCTCTATTCCACCAAATACCTAATGCATATCTTGGTAATAATGGTGGTAAACCTGTAAGAGTAAAATAATCTTTTAAACATAAACCAAAGTCTCTTCTATATATAAAAAGATATGTATCAATTCTTTTTTCTGTAGGTTTAACTAAAAAACCATCTTCCATAAATACTAAGTTTTTGGAATCGTCAATGGATGCAAAACCGTCAGTAGAATATAAACCTTTTTCTAATGAAGATTTCATGTTTTTATCAAGAGATATTTTAGTTCCACCAAAATTTCTGGCTTCAGCATGATTAAAATACCAAACTTTATCACTATTCATTAATCCGACTTTTAAAAATTGATCGGGTGCATATTTAGGTCCAATAAAAGGCTTTTCTTTAATATATTCAAGAATGAAATATTTAGTTTGTATTATTAGATTTTTATCTGTTTCTTCAACTTTAAAATTGGGTACATTAAAATTTCGAAATCTTGCTAATTCCGTTGGATGATCAAAGAATACCCCTTTCTCACTATACTCAAATCGAATTAATCGTTCACTTAATATTGTTATACGATATTTATTTCCCCTAAATATAGCTTTTTCATTGCTTAAGGCATCCTGGTAATTTACTTTAAAATGCGCATCTAAATTAGCCACGACTAACCTACTCCCTTTTATTTTTACTATTTATATAATATCACATTTACTAATTTTAAACAATAAAAAGTAAAAATTATTATTACCAATATCTATCAAATATATAAATATTTATATCAAATTGATTTTTTATTAAACCACACTTACAGAATTCACCAATATGCTCTTTCTCATTTCTAATACATGTATTTTTTTCTGCATAGATAAAGTCTCCTATTAAAAAGACTACGAATATTATGATAACTCCTATTAAAATATCTTTCATTTTTTTACTCCTTTTATATACTAAATAATAACATATTTTTTATGAATTGTATATTTTAAATATTATTTTTTACGTTTACCAAAACCTAAAAAAAGATTAACTAAGAAGCAATTTGAATACTCTTTCTTAATTAATCATTTATTTTTTAAATAGTGTCTTTGCTGTTCTAAGCATTTGTGCTGTATATCCATATTCATTATCATACCATGCAACTACTTTTATTAATTTATTATTAATTGATGTTGATAACCCATCTACTAATGCACCATATTTCTTACCTATTATATCGCTAGAAACAATTGGATCATATGTAATGCCTAATGTTTCGTTTTGATTATTTGTAAATAGTCCATTTATTTCATCTACTGTAGTCTCTCTTTTAGGTATAAATGTTAGTTCAATCATCGATCCATCTTCTACTGGTACACGATATGCAATACCATCTAGTTTTCCTTCTAAGCTTGGTATAACTTTGCCTATAGCAGATGCTGCTCCTGTAGAAGCTGGAATAATATTAGCAGCGCAAGCTCTTCCCCTTCGTGCTTTAATTCCTTTTTTATGAGATATATCTAGTGTTGCTTGGTCATTAGTATAAGCATGAATTGTTGACATGTAACCATTTTCAATACCTATACTTTTTTCTAATATATTAGCTATAGGCGCTAAACAATTTGTAGTGCAACTTGCCGCAGAAATAACCTCTTCTGTACCATCTAATATATTATGATTTACATTATATACTATTGTTTTAACATTATCTGATTTTGATGGAGCAGAAATTAATACTTTTTTAGCTCCCGCTTTTATATGTTTATAAGCCATTTCATATTCTGTAAATTTTCCAGTACACTCAAGTACTAAGTCAACATTTAAATCTCCCCAAGGAAGATTTTCAGGATCTAATTCGTTAAATACTCTTACCTTCTTAACATTATTTATTATAATATCATTATTTATAAATCTTATTAAATCTTCGTGGAAAGCTCTATGAACTGTATCATATTTTAAAAGATAAGATAGTTCTTCTGCATTTCCTAAATCATTTATGGCTACAATATCAAAGTCGGTAGCTGTTATTATTTGTCTAAATGCTAATCTTCCTATTCTCCCAAAACCATTAATTGCTACTCTAATCATTATTATTTCCTCCTATAAATTCTCTTAATATACTACCTTTACTAACTAATTCACTGCTTATTGAATAAAAACTTTGTAAAAATTTCATTATTCTTCTTGCTTCTTCATAATAAATCGATTCTGTTGTTACTGATAATAATAGAGGTCTCACAAATACTTTTAATACACCTATTTCATATGGTAAAGCTGTATTAATAATAAAATTGGCTTGATGAGTATATGGAAAAATATATTTTTCTTCACCTTTTCGTACACTTTGCCAACTTTTTAAAGTACTTGTTACATCATGTCCTCTAGTTTTACTATCCCTTACTATTCTTCTAATCAGTCTTAAATCTAATGTTGATATATAATTATGTCTATCAATATTTAACGGAATAAATGGACTCAAATATATTTTGTACTTATATCTAGTTGGTATAAAAGGTGTCAAATCATCATTTAATGAATGTAAACCTTCAATTAATATTATACTGTTTTCTTGTAACTTTATTAATTTATTATTGTATTCTTTTTTGCCAGTTACAAAATTATATGTTGGAACATTTATTTCTTCCCCTTTTAATAAACTTGATAACTGACTGTTTAATAAGTTAATATCTACCGCATTTAAACACTCATAATCATAATTCCCTTTATCATCTTTTGGAGTATCTTCTCTTTCAACAAAATAATCATCCGTAGATATACATATTGGGTCATATCCTTTACTTCTTAAGTATGCGCCTAAAACTCTTGTAGTTGTTGTTTTCCCACTACTAGATGGTCCTGCAATCATAATAAACTTCTTTTCATTATTCCTTATTATTTCATCACAAGCTTTTTTTATTTGGTCTGTAAATTTTAATTCGCATGATTCAATAAACCCTTTAATTTTGTCAGTAGCTACTAAATTATTTAAATCAGATACATATGGAGTATTTAGTCTTTTTAGCCATGTTTGACCTTCATAAAAAGATTTTATTATATTTTCATGGTGAACATATTCTGGTAAACGGCCATTTGTAAAATTGCTTGGATATAATAGTACGATACGATTATCTCCTAAATATTTTATATCAAATTGTTTAATATATTTAGTGCTATAAGGCATATTTACATAATAATAGTTTAGATATTTCTTTAATTTATATATCGTTACTATGTTATCATATATATTGACATTAGCGGCTTTTTCTAATGTGCCATTTTCTTTATAAAATTTAATAGCATCTTTTTTAGAAATATTATATTTTATAAATGGTTCATTATGATCAATTATACTTGCCATTTCTTGCTTTATTCTTGATAAATCATCAATAGTTAATGTATCTTTATATTCTACTTCACATAACATTCCTCCTGGAACACTATGCAGATAGTGAACATCAGAATTTGGTATTATTGTTTTTAATGCTACTTCAAAAATAAATTTGACTGCAGCTTTATAAATTTTAGCTCCTTCTATACTTCTAGCATCAAAAAATTCTATAGTTTCATCTTCTATAGCTCTATCACTTAAAGAGAAAATTTCATTATTCTTTATAACACCTAAAGCTCGCTCTTTAAATGTTGATAATTCACTTATATTTAAATATGTTGTTCCTCTTTTAACTTGAACTGTTTTATTTTTATCAAATGTTATTTTTATTGTATCATCTTTTTCACTTTTCATGTCAATTCCCCATATTCTATTATATATTATCATAAAATTAAGCTTTTGTCATAATTTTTTTGAATTTTATTATACTTTTTTATTTTTTGTGAATAAAATATCTATATTATTACTATATATATATAGAATGATTATGTTGTTGTTAGAAAGAGAGATTTTTATGAATATTGTACCTACTGTTATAGAAAAAACTAGTAATAAAGAATATGCTTATGATTTATATTCACGTTTGCTTAAAGATAGAATTATATTTCTAAGTGGTGAGATTAATGATAATCTTGCTAGTATTATTGTTAGTGAGCTTCTTTATCTGGATGCTCAAAATCATGATGATATTTTTCTTTATATAAATAGTCCTGGTGGATCCGTTTCTTCTGGTCTGGCTATTTATGATACTATGAATTATATTAAAAGCGATGTTAGAACAATTGTTATTGGTATTGCTGCATCAATGGGAGCTTTCCTTCTTTCTAGTGGTACTCAAGGAAAAAGATGTGCCCTTTCTAATGCTGAAGTTATGATACATCAAGTATTAGGCGGCGCTCAAGGCCAAGCAACAGATATAAAAATTCATACTGAACATATCCTTAAACTTAAAAAAAAGCTAAACCAAATTTTAGCTAATAATACAGGAAAGTCTATTAATAAAATTACTAAAGATTGCGAAAGAGATAATTTCATGAGTGCTAAAGAAGCTTTGAAATATGGTTTAATAGACGAAATAATTTAATTCTTTTTTTCTTTGTGCTTTTTAATTAGATTTCTTATTTTTATAAAGTGGTGGTTAACGCCACTTTTTCCAATAGTATAATCTGTTTCTAGCGATATAATATCTGCTAGTTCTTTTAATGATGTTTCAGGATATTTCTCACGATAATCTAATACTATTCTGGTTGAGTCTTCTAATAAGCTATATAAGTCATTTTCTTTTAAGTATTTTATATCTTCTAATTGTTTTAAACCTGTGTTTATTGTTTTTTCTTGGTTTGCTATCTCACAATTATTGAGACGATTTACCATATTTTTATGATCTCTATATATTCTTATATCTTCAAAATAAAAGTATGAAGTTGTTGCTTTAAACATACGAATAATCTCGCTAATAATCTCGGCATTTTTTATGTATACCATATATTTTGAATTTCTTTTTATATGTTTAGCCATTATTCCTAGTTCTCGAAATAAATTAGTAACATATATTGCTTCCCTACTCATATTAGTAACTATTTCTAAATGATAACCACTAGATGCTGGATCATTAATTGTCCCAGAAGCTAAAAATATTCCTTGAAGATATGCTATTTTTTCTTCTTTATTAGTTAAAAAATACTCAGTTGGTAATATTTTCTTTTTATTTTCTGTAATGTTTAAAAAATGTAGAATATACTCTACCTTCTCATTTATCTCTAATATATATATTTGTTTTATTCTAAAACGTTTTTGATTGCGGATTGTTATTCTAGGTTGAATATTAAAAATTTCCTTTATATGTTTATATATTCTTCTTGTTACACTTGCATTTTCTAATGTTATATTTATACTATCTTTTATAACTGCTGCGAATCTTATATATCCTGATAACTCACATATTTTCTCGGATTTATTTATATCACTTTTTACTATTTCCTCTTTTACTCTTGTTGTATAAGTCATTATTCATTCTCCATTAAAATCGAAAATACTAGATATGCGGTTTTTAAAGTATCATGTCTTAAATAACCATCTTCAATTGTATACATTTTGTCTTTTATAATTCTTACTTTTCTTTTCCTTAATGTTTCTTCATCTAGTTTAACAGGATCTTTTTGCTCTTCTGTAGCATATTTTTCTACTAATTCTGGTGGTATCTCAACATTATTGGCTAAAACTATATTAATTGTTCCTTTCCCTAAATAATTCTCTAGCTCGTCAATATGATCGCTTACTTTATATTCATCTGTCTCGCCTGGTTGTGTTACTAAATTGCAAATATATAGTTTTGATGCTTTACTGTTTTTAATAGCTTTTACTATATCATCTATAATAATATTTGGAATGATACTTGTTAATAAGCTTCCTGAAGAGAAAATTATTAAGTCTGCTTCCTTTATTGCATTTAAAACTTCAGGGTTTGCTTTGACTTCATGATCATATGCTATTTTAACTATTTTCTTTTTTGTTTTAGTTATACTCGTTTCACCATAAATCTTTTTATTATCTTCGGTAATTCCCATTAGTTCAGCATTATCCTCTGTAATTGGTAAAATTCTTCCTTCTACATCAAGCAATTTAGCTAAAACAGGTATAGCGTGTGCGAAATCACCTTTTTGTTCTAGTAAAGCAGTTAATAAAAGATTTTTAATAGAATGATTTCCTAAACTTTTTGATTGCTTAAATCTATAATTCATTAAATTAATTATATCCTTATCAGTATTACTCATTGCAATTAATACTTTTGATATATCACCTACTGCTGGAATATTAAAATCTTTTCGTAATCTTAGTGTTGAGCCTCCATTATCAGAAACTGATACTACTGCTGTAATATCTATTGGAAATAATTTTAAGCCTTTTAACATTTGAGAAAGCCCTGAGCCACCACCAAAAATAACTATTTTCTTCATTTTACATCACTAATATAACTTTATCACATTTTTATAAAAAAAAGAACTATTTATTCAAAAAAATATCCTCTATTTCAAATTTCTTCTTATATTTTCTTAATTTTTCTATATTTTCTAAGTCTATTTTTATTGTGTTCCATTTGATTTGAATCTCATTTTGCTTTGATTTTTTCTCTTCATTATTTCTAAGATTTCTATCATAACTCTTTAAATTTAAAGCACTAAACTTTATAAAAATTTCATGATTATTATCATAGTTTATTAAATATTCTAATATTTCTTCTTTTGTAGCCCATATAAAACTATCTGGAACGCCATATATTATAGCATCACAACCGTAATTCTGTTTTTCTGTTCCTAGAAATAAAAATCTTAAAATTAAATTAACTTTATTTAAGCTGTCTTTTATTTTTTTGATTTCTTCATAATTATGGAATATGTAAGTGATTGCATCTACTCTCTTATTTTTTACTTTTCCTATTAAAAAACTATCTAAAGCTTTTATTATTTTTTCTTCTATTCCTATTCTTCTAAAAAACGGATACAAAGTTTTTGTACTTTCTTGATGTACCGAACAATACTTGCCTGTTTTTATACTAATTCCCTTTATTTCATTGTTTATTTTTATTTTAATATCTGCTTTTTCAAAATACCTACTTTTCCAACACTCCACAATATCATTTTCTCCAATATCTTTAAATATTGCATATATTAAACATTGCATATTTACATTTAGTTCTTTTACTTTATTTTTATCTATCATTTTAGCAAAATTTTTTTCGTTTATAAATCCTTTTTGCATATTATCACCTCTAAGAGATTATAATATCATATTATACTTGCAAAGCTTGTCGAATTATAAAACAATAGATTTTTTTTTTATTATCGTAATAAATTATTCAACTTTATAAAAATTTAGATTTATTCACAATTATTATAAATAAATTAACGCAAAAAAAAAAGCTAGCAGCTTCCTATTTTCGCATTCACTATCTTCGGCGTTCTAGTGCTTAACTTCTCTGTTCGGGATGGGAAGAGGTGTGTCCACTAGGCTATCGTCACTAGCAAAGGATTTTGTCCTTTAAAAACTTGATAATGCTTTACTCATTAAATTATTAAAATAATTAAAGTTAAATCCTCGATCTATTAGTACTGGTCAGCTCAACGTATCACTACGCTTCCACACCCAGCCTATCAACCTTGTAGTCTACAAGGAATCTTACTTCACGAAGAATGGGAAAATTCATCTTGGAGGAGGCTTCCCGCTTAGATGCTTTCAGCGGTTATCCCGTCCGTACATAGCTACTCTGCACTGCAACTGGCGTTACAACAGATACACCAGAGGTACGTCCAATCCGGTCCTCTCGTACTAGGATCAGCTCTCCTCAATTTTCCTGCGCTAACGATGGATAGGGACCGAACTGTCTCACGACGTTCTGAACCCAGCTCGCGTGCC
>CAJUNE010000040.1 GCA_910587745.1 uncultured Bacilli bacterium | reverse complement strand
CCAAAGTAGCGAACTATAACAATGAGAGTATAATTCAAATCATTTCTATCAATTATATTTAAAATAGGCATACCCGCTGTTCCTGATGGTTCTTTATCATCAGATTTTTTTATTTGACCATTTATTTTATAAGCATAAGGAAAATGTTTAGCTTTTTTATGTTCCTTTTTTAAATTTTCCAAGATAGTTTCTATTTCCTCTATTGATTCAACTTGATAACAATAGCCTATAAATTTAGATTTCTTAATTTCCAAAGTATATTCATTTAATAATTTCATTTTAAACACCTACACTAATTATATCTTAAAATTTATTAAATTTGTAGTATAATATTATTAGGTGATTATAATGTTTAAAGAAAAACTAAAATTAATTCCTCATTTACCAGGTTCTTATCAAATGAAAAACAGTGAAGGAACAATTATATATGTTGGAAAAGCTAAAGATTTAAACAAAAGAGTAAATTCTTATTTTAATAGACCTCATACAGGAAAGACCGAAAAAATGGTAAGTGAAATTGCTGATTTTGAATATATAGTCGCAGGTAGTGAATTAGAAGCATTTTTATTAGAATTTAACTTAATTAAGCATTATGATCCTAAATACAATATTCTTTTAAAAGATGATAAAAGCTACCCATATATTGAATATATTAGTAAACCATATCCAAGACTTCAGGTATCCAGATATTTAAATATTAAAAGAAAAGACAAAAAGATGTTATTTGGACCATATCCCAATGCCTATGCAGCAAGACGAATAGTATCTTTAATAAATAGGTTATACCCTTTAAAAAAATGTGATAGTATGCCTAAGAAAGTATGTTTATATTATCATATTGGTGAATGCTTAGGATATTGTGAGCATAAAGTTGATAATGAAAAACTAAAAAAAATGGAAGAAGAAATTTTAAGTTTTTTAAGAGGAAATGGTGATATTCTAAAAAACAAGATATTAGAGAAAATAGAATTACACAGCAAAGAATTAAATTTTGAAATGGCTTTAGAATTAAAAAAAGAATTAGATTATATTAGCATTGTTTTAGACAAACAAAAAATGGAATTACATGATTATACTAATCGTGATATTATAGGTTATTTTTTTGATAAAGGATATTTAAGTATTCAAATATTATTTTTAAGAAATGGACGAATGGTTGGAGGACATACTGATATATTTCCAATCGTTAGCGAATTAGAAGATGAGTTAGATTATTACATTATGAATTTTTATAATAGACATGAAGTGCCAAAAGAAATTTTGTGTTCTAGTAACATAAACCAAGAGATACTAAGTGAAATAGTTAAAACTAGTTTTATTGTACCTCAAAAAGGAAAAAAGAAGAAGCTTTTAGAAATGGCAAGTACTAATGCTAAAATAAATTTAGAAAATGAATTAGAAATAATTGAAAATGACGAAAAAAGAACAGAACAAGCAAATAATGATTTAAGAGAATTATTGAGTCTAAAAAAATTAGATCGTATCGATTTATTTGACAATTCCAATCTTTTTGGCGAATTCACAGTAAGTTGTATGGTTGTTTTCAAAAATGGTAAACCAGCTAAGAAAGAATATCGCAAATACAAAATAAGTTTAGATAAAAATGATGATTATCATACTATGGAAGAAGTTATATATCGTAGATATTATCGCGCTTTAATAGATAAAACAGAGTTACCAGATTTAATTGTAGTTGATGGAGGAATCAACCAAATAAATGCCTGTTTAAATATGTTAAATGAACTAAATTTAAAAATTAAAGTATGTGGTTTAAGAAAAAATGATAAACATAGAACTAACGATTTAATCGATAGTGATGGTTACAAGGTAATAGAATTAGAAAGAACAAGTCCAGTATTTCATTACTTAACAAGAATGCAAGATGAAGTTCATAGATATACTATAAGTTATCATAGGCAAATAAGAAGCAAAGGCGCCATATCAAGTGTATTAGATAATATTGAAGGGATAGGAACCAAAAGAAAAAAGGAATTAATCAAAACTTTTGGCAGTGTAAGCAAAATCAGAAATGCCAGTTTAGAAGAAATAACAAAAATACTACCCGAAACAATTGCTATAAATTTAAAAGAATATCTTAGTACTTTAAAAGAAGAAAAAAACACAACTAAATTTGACACCAATAATTAAGTTAAAAGTTTTTAATCTAATAAAATAAAATACTCAAAAAAGAATATATTTTCTTCTTTTTTTATGCTAAAATTTAAAAAGGTGGTAAAATGGAAAAATTAATTGAGATAAACGTAGACCCTGATATAATTGTCTCTAATAAAATATCAAATATTAGAAATCCTGAATATATATATATTCCCATTATGCCAAATAGTAAATTACTTATAAATAAAAGTAAAAAAGTTAAAATAGGAACACCACTTTTAAGTACTCAAAATATAATAATAACATCTCCAATATCAGGAGAAATAAATTGTATTAAAAAAATAACAACAATTGATGGTGAGATAGATTCCATAGAAATTAAAAATGACTATGAAGAAGCTACAATCAAAGAGACCAAAATGAAGAAAAACATATTAAATATAAAAAAAGAGGTATTAGATAAAGCATTATCACTTTTTGAAATAAACTTAGATGGTAGTAGAGCTTTAGTTTTAAATTGCATTGATGATGAACCTTATGTTTTAACAGAGAGCTTTTATTTAATGCTTGAATATTCTAATTTTTTAGAAGTATTAGATAAATTATCTGATATATATAAGCTACAAGTATCAATCGCAGTTAAAGCATCTAGTAATTTTAGTATAAATGAATTAATGAATTACTTAGGAATGTATCCAAACATTAAGTTAGAAATATTGCCTAATCTATATTTAATCGGAAAAGATAGATTTTTATTAAAGCATTTAAATAAAGATAATAACAAAACAACAGTAATAAAAGCTAGCGAGTTTTATCATTTAAGCAACTTTTTAAAAAAAGGGCGACTAAAGTCCGATAAATTAATTACAATTAGTGGAAACAATATTAATAAACCTTGTGTAGTTAAAACAAAGATAGGAATATCTCTAACCGATGTTTTAAAAGTAATTAAAACAAAAAGTGATAATTCAATTTATATAGCAAATGGTTTAATGAGCGGACAAGAAATAACACCAAAAGATTTCATTATTACAGAAGAAATAAATAGTATCTTAATTATGGAAGAAAAAACGCAAAAAGAAAAAGAAGGAAAGTGTATAAATTGTGGGGCATGTACTGATATATGTCCTGTAGGAATAAACCCTCTTTTACTAAAAAGTAAATATAAACAAAAAGAAGAATGTCTAAAATGTGGTTTATGTTCTTATATTTGTCCTGTATACATAAACTTTAATAATCAAAAAGGAGATAAAAATGATTAAAATTCCTATGTTACATAATAGTAGTGATAAAACAGATTTAATAAAAAAATATTATTTAGCACTTATACCCTTAATACTATTTAGCATTTACAAAAATGGGATCTTATTATTTAATAATAATTTAATAAGTTTCTCTAAAGTTTTAATTCCTATTTATTTTTACGGAATAAGTATTCTTGTTGGTTTTTTAGTTTCTAAAATTTTAAGAGATGATATCAAAGAAAATATTTTAATATGTTTAATTATAAGCTGCACTATATCAATTAACACAAATATTTTGTTTTATCCAATAGTATTATTTACAAGTTTGTTTATTGGCAAAATTATAGTAAATAAGACCAAAATAAAATTCAATGTAGAAAGCTTTGTTAGACTAATACTTATTTTAGCTTTATTACTAAATGCCTATTCTTATTTAAATATAGGGGAAAAGTTAAATAAATTCAATTATAGTTTTTTAGATATATTTATTGGGTTTGGTCCTGGTGGTATTGCAACAACAAGTGCATTTATTACAATTATCAGTTTAATAGTACTCTCTAGTTGCCGTTATTATAAAAAAGCTATTGCCATTGCTTCGAGTACAACATTTATAGTTGCTAATATAATAATATTTTTAATAACGAAGAACCATGATTATTTAAATATATTATTAAGTGGAATAAATTATTTTAGTTTTGTATTTATCGCTCCCGAGTTATATATAACACCAAATTCAAAAGAAGGAATGATCGCATATGGAGCAATAATAGGAATATTAAGTTGTTTCATAAGTTATTTAGGCTTAAGATACGAAGCAAGCTATATAAGCACTTTATTTATAAGCATGTTTATTCCAATAATAAATAAAATTAACAATAAAAAATATTTAAAAAATTAAATTATATTTACAAATAGAATTTTATATGATATATTATTAAGCATTCACTCGTATAAATTTATTGTCCCATCACTAATCAAGGAATTTATGCGAGTTTTTATCTGCCTAGAAGGGACAATATGAAAAAAATAATAAAAACAATAATACTTATTGCAAGCTTTTTATTAATCTCAAAAAATGTCTATGCAGCAAGTGTTATCATTGAAAATGAAACAGAAGATATAAAAGTACATATTAAAACTAATACTATTGAAGAAACAAGAAGTATCCAGCATATTAGAGATGAGGAAACAAAGGAATATCTTTATAATATTTCTTTACAAGAGATAGATCCATTCTATGGTTATGACACTTATGATTATTATTATGGAATGAACACTTTAGAAGATAAGTTAAAAAATAAAATCGCACTGATTGTTTATTATGGCTATGGTTATCAAGATAGGACTGATATAAAATGGTACAATATTACTCAGTATTTAATATGGGAAGAAATTTTAAAAAATGAAAACGGTCAAATATACTTCAAAGATACAAATAATAGCAAAATAAAGATCTATGAAAAAGAAATAGAATTAATTAAAGAAGATATCAAGAATTTTGAAAGTAATCCATCATTTTTAGAATCAGGAGAATTAAAAAACTCATATGATTTAAAATTAACTGATAAATTAATATTTGAAGATACTAATAACAAATTAAAAGATTTCGATATTATTAATGATAGTAATGCAATAGATTACGAAGTGAAAAATAACAAATTAATTATAAAGCCTATAGAGCCAAATATAATAAGTATAATCTTTCATAG
Organism: uncultured Bacilli bacterium; assembly: GCA_910587745.1. Taxonomy (GTDB): domain Bacteria; phylum Bacillota_I; class Bacilli_A; order RF39; family UBA660; genus Caccenecus. Next base: position 4,497 of record CAJUNE010000040.1, on the reverse strand, counting down.
AAAAACAGAAAATTTAGAGACTATGAAAATTTACATTAATTCTTTATCTCATAATTTAATAAGTAGAGGAAAAATTAATACTAATAACCTAGTATTAACACTAAATATAAAAGAACCAGAAGTTATATTAAAAGGTATGTCTCTAGAACCAAACAAATTTCCACTTACAGATAATGAATACAAAATTTACTCTGAAGAAGGAATAGAACTTTACTCTAATATAAGACTTAATAAAGAAGGAATAAGCGAAAAAATCAATTTATTTCCAGGAAAATATTACTTAGAACAAACAAAGACCTCATATGGTTACAAACTAAATCAAGAAAGAATATATTTTGATATAAATAAAGAAGACATAACTTTAGATATCAAAAACGAATTAGAAACCAAAAAAGTTTCAATTGAATATCAATTAATAAAAAATAATAGTGACATAGCATTAAATTCCAACATTAAACTAAATATATATGATGAGGCTAATAATTTTATAAAAGAAATTACCACAGACAATAATGGTAAGGTATCAATTGATCTTATTTTTGGAAAATATAAAATATATAAAAGTACACAAAATAGAGATATTAAAGAATTAGCTAATATAGACGTCAATGAGAATTTTAATGAAAATAAGGCAATTATAATCAAAGAGGAGTTATTAGAAAATAATTCAGATAATGAAAGTAATATAAAAAAAGGAACAATAATTATTAATAAAATAGATTACATAAATAACAAGCCGTTATCAGGAATAAAGTATGCTTTATATAATAAAGATAGAGAATTAATAAAAGAAGCTATAACAGATTTAGATGGTAAAATAATATTTAAAGATTTAGAAACAGGAATATATTATATTAAAGAGATATTAAATGACGGAGATTACAAAAGAGATGAAGAAATTAAAATTGAAGTCAAAGAAAATATAGACACAATAATAACTTCTAATAACCGTACTGAAATAGATGTACCAAATACATATAGTAGAAATAATAGTATATACCTATTATTATATATTTTAATAGGATCAATTTATTTTAAAAATGCTAAATTTTATAAAAAGAAAAAACATTTTAGTTAGTCTAGTAATAGGATTAATAATTATACTGTTTTTTATAATTAAAGATAATATTAATAAAATAGCTGAATATCATGAAAATAAAATATTAGAAGAGAAAATAAAAAGCAACAATGATTATTTCGCTATAATAGAAATAGAGAAAATAAATTTAAAAAAAGAATTATATGAAGCAAATAATTCTAAGAATAAAGTAGATATAAATATATTAGTTCATAAAAATAGTATATTTCCAAATAATATTATTTTAGCGAGTCACTCTGGCAATGGTAAGTATGCATATTTTAAAAATTTGTTTAAATTAAAAAAAGAAGATATAATCAAAATATATAATCAAGGCAAAGTATATGAATACATAATCGAAGAAATAGAAGAACAAAATAAAACGGGTAAATTGTATATTAAGAATAGTTTAGAAGATAGATTAATACTAATAACATGTCATAAAAATAATAAATTACAAGTGATCTATTATAGTAAACTAGTATCTATTAAAGACATTTAAGCAAAAAATGTCTAAAAAAGTAAATATTTTAAAAAAAATTTACTTTTTTTAAAGGAAATTAGAAATCAGAAAGTAATAAGTATATATAGAACGTATTTTTGAGGGAGTGAGTTTACTTGAATAATGAGCAAGAGTTAGAAAATATTCATAAAAGTGCCAACATTGTAGATGTCATATCCAGTTATATACCATTAACTCAAAAAGGCAAAAATTACTTTGGCGTATGTCCCTTTCATGAAGACCATTCACCTAGTATGAGCGTTTCTGAAGAAAAGCAAATATATAAATGTTTTTCATGTGGAGCCGCTGGAAATGTTTTTACATTTGTAAGTGAATATGAAAATGTTAAATTTATTGAAGCAGTAAAAATTGTAGCTGATAAATGCGGTTTAATATTTAAAGGTTCCCAAAGTATCAAAAAGAGTAAACCAAATAAAATAGAATATGAAATAATGGATTTAAGTTTAAAGTATTATCAAAATAATTTGAATACTGAACTAGGCAAAACTGCTAAAGAATATTTAAATAGTAGAAAATTAACTAGCACTGACATAAAAGAGTTTGATATAGGTTTAGCACTTGACAGCAATCATTCCCTGCATTCCTTATTAACAAGCAAAAAATATGATATTGAAACATTAGCTAACCTAGGCTTAATAAATAGAAACGGAAAATATATAAATGATGTTTTCACAAATCGTATAATATTCCCAATACATAACCTAGAAGGAGAAACAATTGGCTTTACCGGCAGAATATATCGAAAAGAGGATAGCGAGCAAGCAAAGTATTTGAATTCTAAAGAAACAATAATATTCAAAAAAGGTCAAATTTTATTTAATTATCACCGAGCCAAGAAAGAAATAGCGCGTAAAAAAGAAGTAATAATAGTTGAAGGAAATATGGATGCAATAAGAATGAGTTCTAATGGCATAAAAAATGTTATCGCTCTTATGGGGACAAGCCTAACTAAAGAACAAGTTGATATAATAAAAAATTTACGAGCGAAAGTTATTTTAATGTTTGATAACGATAATGCTGGAGAGACTGCAACATTCGCAAACGGCAACATCTTAGAATCAGCAGGATTAAATCCTTTTGTAGTAAGACTAAGTGGTGAAAAAGATCCTGATGAATATATCATAAAAAATGGTACTAAAGCCATAATAGATAATATAGCAAACCCGATTAGTTTTTTGGAATTTAAGTTAAAGTATTTAAAAAAGAATAAGGACTTATCTAAAACAAATGATTTAGTAAGCTATATCAAAGAAATAATAGATAATATCAAAGACATAAATGACGATTTAACTAAAGAATTAACGATCAATAAAATGAGTAAAGACTATGATTTACCAATTGATTTATTAAAAAAAGAGCTTCAAAAACACGAAAATACCAAAATAATTAAAGTTGAGCCTCAAAAAAAACTTGTCAAAAAGAAGATTTCGAAGTATGATATAGCGTGTCGAAATATTATTTACTTTATGTTAAATGATATTAAATATATAATTAAATACAAAAAAGATTTAGGATTCTTAGATAATAAGAAGTATCGTGGAATAGCAAGTGAAATTATCTACTATGCAGAAAAAGAAAATGGTATAGATATGGCATCATTTATTACTTACATAAATACTAAAGATTATTTAAGTGATGATGTAATGGAAATAATAAAAGAAGTTAATTTAGAAGAATTAGATATGGCATCATTTGAAGAGTTCATTCGTGTAGCGAGTGTTGAAATGGCCAGAAACCAAATAAAAAATTTAAAAGAACAAATAGCAAATGAATTAGATGCAAACAAAAGATTAGAACTAGCTAATAAATTATTAGAAATAAAAAAAGGATGTGTAGGTTATGAAAAATAATGAAAAAAATCTAGAAACTAAAAAAGAAAATAAAGGAGCAGCTAAAGAAATATTTGAAATAAAATCTTTAGAAGATAGAATAAACGATTTAATAAAAATAGGTAAAGAGAAAAAGTTTATTACATTTGAGCAATTAGCTGATGCATTAAAAGGCTTAGATGTTGATAATGATTCTTTAGACGAAATATATAACACTTTGATGGAAAATGACATTCAAGTAGTAGCAGACGAAGATGAAACCACAGATGAGGATGGAGTTCCAAAAATAATAGAAGAGGATCCAATAATTTTAGATGATGCAGAACTAACTAAAGACATCAACATTAACGATCCAGTTCGTATGTATTTAAAAGAAATTGGTCGCATTTCACTACTTTCTCCAGAAGAGGAATTAGAACTTAGCGAACGTGTTGCAAGCGGAGATGAAGCAGCTATAAATAAACTAGCAGAATCAAATTTACGTTTAGTAGTTAGTATAGCTAAAAGATATGTTGGAAGAGGATTATTATTCCTAGATTTAATCCAAGAGGGAAACATTGGTTTAATGAAAGCAGTAGATAAATTTGATAGTGATAAAGGCTACAAATTCTCTACTTATGCTACATGGTGGATAAGACAAGCTATTACAAGAGCTTTAGCAGATCAAGCAAGAACTATCCGTGTGCCAGTTCATATGGTAGAGACTATTAATAAAATGTCACGTATTCAAAGACAATTAACTTTAGAGTTAAATCGTGAACCATCAGAAGATGAACTTGCCAAGAAAATGGGAATAAGCGTTGAAAAAGTAAGAGAAGTAATCAAAATCAGTCAAGAGCCAGTTTCATTAGAGACACCTATTGGTGAGGAAGACGATTCTCATTTAGGAGATTTTATCAAAGACGAATCAAGTATGTCTCCTGAAGAATATGCAACTAACGAAATATTAAAAGAAGAGATTAAAAGTGTATTAATGACTCTACAAGTAAGAGAACAAGAAGTCTTAGAGTTGCGTTTTGGACTAGTTGATGGAACATGTCATACATTAGAAGAAGTTGGAAAAAAAT
>CAJUNE010000039.1 GCA_910587745.1 uncultured Bacilli bacterium | reverse complement strand
AGGATAAACACCAGCTGCAACTGCACAAGCAGAACCAGAACTTGATCCTGCACACATTCTAGTTCTATCCCAAGGATTTTTTACTACGCCTGTATGACCTGTTGTACCAGTTCCGCCTAAACCGAATTCGTCTAGAACTGTTTTATTAGTAATTACAGCGCCAGCATTTAATAGTTTTTGGACAGCTGTTGCATTAAATATAGGTACATAATTATTTAATGTATTAGATGAACCAGTAGTTAAGATATCTTTAGTAGAAAAGTTGTCTTTTACACCAAATGGAATACCAGATACCAAACTGTCTTTTACATCACTACCTTTAGCATCATCAATAATAGATACAAAAGCATTATACTTTTTTTGTACTTCTCTTGACTTATTTAAAGATTCATTTACTAATTCAGCACTTGTTATAGTACCATTTTCTAAAGCTTTATGAATTTCTAATATACCTTTGTCTACCATTTTTATTCCACCACCTTTGGCACTTCTATTTCTCTGCCTTCCGTTGCTCCAGCATTTCTGAGAGCATCCTTTAATTCAATTGATTCTTCAGATATATCATCTCTTAAATCTACTACAAAATCATCTAATGCGTGAGTCATAGGTTCTAATTTATCTATACCATCAATTTCATTAATCAAGTCAATAGTTTTATCAATAACTTCAAATTCATCCAATACCATTTGATTTTCTTCACCTGTTAAATTAAATAACAATTTATTAGCATAACTATCGACCATTTCTTTAGTAAATTTACTCATTAAAAACCTCCTAATTAATACTCACAGTTACCTGGTGTTCTAGGAAATGGTATAACATCACGAATATTATCTACTCCTGTAAGATACATAATTAATCTTTCAAAGCCCATTCCAAATCCAGAATGAACACATCCCCCGTATTTTCTTAAATTTAAATACCAATCAACTACTGCCAAATCTACACCCATTGATGTAGCTCTTTTAATTATAGTATCATAATCTTCTTCTCTTTGGCTTCCGCCCATAAGTTCACCTGCACCAGGAACTTCAAGATCAACCGCTGCAACAGTTTTACCATCGCTATTTTCTTTCATATACCAAGCTTTAATATCTTTAGGCCAATTTGTAATAAATACTGGGCCATTAAAATATTCTGTAATATATCTTTCGTGTTCTTTAGCAATATCTTCCAAATAATCTGGTTCAAATTCCCATTTTACATCTGCTTTTTTTAATATATCCACGACATCTCGATGGGTAATTCTAACAAATTCTGAATTAATAAGCTTTGTAAGTTTATCTTTTAAACCTTTTTCTACAAATTGATCACAGAAATCGATTTCTCCACTACATCTATCAAGAATAGTTTTTACTACATACTTAAGCATTTCTTCTTCGATATTCATAAGTTCTTCTAAATCACAAAAAGCAATTTCAGGTTCAATCATCCAAAATTCATTAGCATGAGTTTTTGTATTAGAATTTTCCGTTCTAAAAGTTGGACCAAAAGTATAAATCTTTTTAAAAGCCATAGCAAACGCTTCGCCATGAAGTTGACCCGAACCTGTAATATAAGAAGTTTTACTAAATAAATCTTTCGTCATATCTACTTTTCCATCTATCATAGGTAAATTATTAAAATCAAGAGTTGTTAATTTAAACATCTGATCAGAGCCTTCACAATCAGTAGTAGTTATTAAAGGAGTATGAACATAAACATAATTATGACTCTGAAAATACTCATGTATAGCTGATGCTGCTACACTTCTGATTCTAAATACAGCTTGAAATAAATTAGTGCGTGGTCTAAGATAAGCTTGTTCCCTTAAAAACTCTCTTGTATGTCTTTTAGGTTGAATTGGATAATCTTCAGGACAATTTCCTAAAACTTTAATCTCTACAGCTTTCATTTCATAATCTTGATTACCACTTGATTTAACTATTACACCATTTACTTCTATTGCACAGCCTACTAACATTTTTTGTATCTCACTAAAATTCTTTAAAGTATCATCGTAAACTACCTGCAAATGTTCTCCACAAGTTCCATCAGAAAAATCGATAAAACCAAAAGTTTTTTGATCTCGGTGATTTCTAATCCAACCTCGAACAGTTACTTCTTTGTTTTCTAAATCTTTAATACTTCTAAATAAATCTTTTAAATCCATATTAATTTTCCTTTCTAAATTTTTTACATTCCTTTTTAATATAATTATTTTATGAATTTTAATTTTCTAATCTCTAACTTTAATATGTAACTCTTGAAGTTGTTTCTCACTTAGCTCATTAGGACTTCCCATCAAAACATCCATACCAGAAACATTTGGAGGGAAAACTTGAACTTCTCTTAAGTTTTCTTCATCCGTTAAGAGCATTATCATTCTATCAATACCAGGGGCCATTCCAGCATGTGGAGGAGCTCCGAATTGAAAAGCTGTATAAAGAGATCTAAATTTATTCTTAATTATTTCTTCATCATATCCAGCAATATCAAAAGCCTTTTTCATAATTTCAATATCATGATTACGAACAGCACCACTAGCCATTTCACAGCCATTGCAAACAAAATCATATTGATAAGCAACAATATCTCCAGGTTCTTTATTATTTAATGCCTCTAAACCACCATTTGGCATACTAAATGGATTATGACCGAAATCCCATTTATTGTCTTCCTCATTCCACTCATACATAGGAAAATCATTAATTATACAAAATTCAAATTTATCTTTATCAATCAAATCTAATTCTTCTCCAAGTTTAGTTCTAAGAATTCCTGATAATTTACAAGCATTTTTATTATCTGCAATTATAAAAACTACATTTCCCACTTGTAAATTTAATTTTTCTGTCAAACCACTAATTTCTTCTTTACTCAAAAATTTTGTTATAGTTGATTTAAACTCATTATTTTCTTCAACTTTTATATAAGCTAATCCGCCAGCTCCTTTTTCTTTCATAAAGTCTTCTAGTTTTTTAAACCAAGAATTAGGGCGATCAACGCACTCAAGTTTGATAGCTTTAATAGTTTTTTCTTTAAAGCCATTAAATTCTGTGTTATTAAAAATTGTTGTTACATCTTCTATAACCAAAGGATTTCTAAGATCAGGCTTATCTGAACCATATTTTTCCATAGCTTCTTTAAAAGGAATTCTTCTAAAAGGTTTAGCGCTAACTTGTTTTTTTCCAAAACGGCTAAAAACATCATAAAAAACTCTTTCTCCAACACTATAAACATCCTCATCTGTCGCAAAGCTCATTTCAAAATCTAATTGATAAAACTCCAATGTCCTATCAGCACGACAATCTTCATCACGGAAACAAGGAGCTATTTGAAAATAACGATTAAAACCCGATACCATTAATAGTTGTTTATAAATTTGCGGAGCTTGAGGAAGAGCATAGAACTTTCCTTTATAATTACGTGAAGGGATAACAAAATCTCTAGCACCTTCTGGACTACTTGCGGTTATTATAGGCGTAGTAATTTCTGTAAAATTCATATCTTTCATAATGCTTCTAATATAATCTATAACATCTACTCTAAATTTAATTTTATCATGAACATCAGGATTTCTAAGATCTAAATAGCGATATTTAAGTCTAGTTTCTTCACTTGCTTCTTTGCTTCTATTAACTTCAAAAGGTAAAACATTTAAACATTTTCCCAAAATAGTAATATCTTTTAAAACTATTTCCACTTCACCAGTTGGCATATTAGGATTTATATCAGATCTAAGTCTAACCTCTCCAGTAATTGTTGCCGTTGACTCTCTTGTAACTTCTTTAAATAAATCAACATTCTCACTAATAATTTGAACTATACCCGTTTCATCACGTAGTGTTACAAAAACCAAACTTCCAAGATTACGTATAGAATTAATCCAACCTGCCACTCTTACAGTTTCGCCAACATTTTCTTTTCTTAAATTTCCACAATAAATTGTGCGATATATATTTTCCATATTTTCCTCCTATATATTACTTACAATATAATCAATAATTTCATTTTCATCAACTAAAGTTTCTTCTTTAGTAAGATTATCAATAACTTTAATTAAGCCTTTGCTTAAACTATTTTTATCTACATCAATTATAAAGTTACAATCACTATTATCCATTTGCTCTTTTTTAGGTTTATTACTTGTATCAACATCTACCTTTATCTCACACCAACGTAAATCTTGAGCGAGTTTCATACCCATAATTCTTTCTTCTTCTACTTCTGCTACAATTAAAACTTGTGTTAGAGCATCAAAATTATAATCTTCATAAATAACACTCAAAACAGATAAAATACTATCTAAATAATTTCTACATAAAATAGTTTTTATATTATCAGATTTTTTAATTCCAGTTGCAAGAGTAACAGTTTTATCTTTTATCTCCATAACAATTTCAAAAGTCATTAAAACGTCAGTTTCTAATTCCTTTTTGCCATTATTAATTTCATAATCAATATCTAACTGTTCCAAATATTCTTGTAGTTTTTTTAAATCATAATTAGCCCCAGCATTAATACGCACTATAATATCTTCTAATTTTAACTCTTCTAAAATACGATAATTCATACTTATAATTTCAGCATCTTGATAAATAGTGTCATTATTCAAAATTAAAAAACTAAAACAACTTTCTTTAGAACTAATTTCTGTATCTAAATAACAATATTTTTTAAAACTATTATTACTATTTTCAAGATAATAATTTGTTATTTCAGATTTCAAATCACTTTCTCTATCAAAGCCTAAAATTTTAATAAATTCATAATTATAATAACCACTTACAGTCTTAAAAACATTTTCCATATAATTATAAATTCTAGATTTTTTTCCCAATAATATTTCCATTTTCTTCTCCTCCATAAAACAAAAAAACTTAGCTTCTATAAGGACGTAAATAAAATCACGTGGTGCCACCTTACTTCACTAAGTTAGTCTTATTTTTTTATCGCAAAATTTTTGCGTTTTCTATTAATAGAAGCTGTCTTTCTGTTTTTTATATTTTAGGCTTTCCCAGCATCCTAGCCCTCTCTTTAAAATAAAACCAAAACATACTCGGTCTTCCTAGAAAAATACTATAATACTATTCTATTACAAAGAATATTTTAAGTCAAGAAAAATATCAAGTTTTAAACATTCTAAACAACATTTCTCTTATACTTCATTAAAAATAAATTATTCTTTATTCATTTCCATCATAATTGTAACTGGGCCATCATTTCTAATATGAACATCCATATCAGCCCCAAATACCCCAGTTTCAACATGAACATATTCACTTAATTTCTTATTAAATAATTCATATAATTTTATTGCTTCTTCTCCATTTAAAGCATCAATATAAGAAGGTCTATTACCTTTTTTAGTATTTGCATACAAAGTAAATTGACTAATTGAGAGTATTTCACCATTAACTTGAGTTATATCTAAATTCATAACTCCATTTTCATCATCAAAAATACGAAGTTTTAATATTTTATTAATCATTTTATCGATAACTATATCATTGTCTCCAGATGTAAATCCAACAAGTATTACCATTCCTGAATTAATACTACCTGTAGTTTTCTCTTCAACACTAACATAACTGTCCTTGCTTCTTTGGATTATTACTCTCATTATTTATTTCTCCTAACGTTTATTACATATTGATTCATTTCTAAATCAAAAATAATTTTTTCTATTTCTTCTTTTTCTTTAACTTTTAAAGTTATTTCATAAATATAGCTATTTTCATATTCTTTAGTTTTAAAAGCATCTACATAAATATTTCTTTTCGTAAAAATAGCTATTATGTCTGTCAAATAGTTTTTAGAATGATCTGTTTCAATTATTAAATCTGCAAGATAAGTAGAGTCACTTTCCATATTCCAAGAAACTTCTATCATTCGCTCTTCATTTTGTTTAACATTAGAACACTTCTTATTGTGAACTGTTATTCCTTGACCTTTTGTGATAAAACCCACTATTTCATCACCTTTAACTGGTTTACAACATTTAGCAATATGAACTAACAAATCTCCAATACCAGCGACTATTATATCATTTTTATAATTTTTTTCACCTAAAGAAGTTCTACTTACCTTTTCAATTAAAGCGTCTTCTATACTTTCTTTAGTATCAGTTGTTAAACTAATTATATATCCTGCTGTAAAACGAAGTGTACCTATCGATAAATATATCTCTTCTAAATCATTAAGTTTTAAATCATTTTGTATTTTCTTAATATTATCTTCACTCATAATATCATTAAAAGATAATTTCCTTTTTCGCAATTCTTTTTCTAAAATATCCTTACCTTTATCTATCATTAAAGTACGTTCTTGTTTACTAAAATAAGATTTAATTTTATTTTTAGCCTGCGTAGTTTTAACAAAAGTTAACCAATCTTTATTAGGTGTACCTGTACTACTAGTTTTTATCTTCACAATATCATTATTACCAAGTTCATGATTTATTGGAACAATAGCATCATTTACTATAGCCCCAATAGTCTTATCTCCAATATCAGAATGAATTCGATATGCAAAATCTATAGGAGTTGCACCTTTAGGAAGTTCAATAACATCTCCCTTAGGTGTAAAAACATATATCATTTCTGCTAGCATATCACTATTTACTGAAGCTTCAAAATCGTTATCATCAAGTTCTTCACTTGTTTCAATTAAATTACGAAACATCTCAAGTTTTTGTTCCATGATATTCTGTACTTTTTTAGTACCATGTTCTTTATAAGACCAATGAGATGCCATGCCTTTTTCCGCAAACTCATCCATTTCATAAGTTCTAAATTGAATTTCAAATAAATGACCATCCACACCAAAAACAGTAGTATGTAAACTTTGATACATGTTAGATTTAGGCATAGCAATATAATCTTTAAATCTTTTAGGTATAGGTCTATATTTAGCATGAACAAGACCAACTGCCATATAACAATCACTTACTTCTTCTAAAATAACTCTAAGAGCTAAAATATCATATATCTCATTCCATTTTTTTCCATTAGCAAGTTTATTATATAAAGAATGAACACTTTTAACTCGCCCTTTTATTTTAAACTTTAACCCTTGATCTGTTAAAATATTTGTTATACTATCTTTCATTTCATTTAAAGAATCATTAAGTTCTTTTCTAGTATCATTTAACTTATCTAATATGTCTTGGTAAACATCTGGTTTAGTGTAATAAAGACATAAATCTTCTAATTCACTTTTAATAGAATTTATTCCTAAACGATGCGCAATAGGTATTAACACTGCTTGTGTTTCATAAGCTTTCTGTTTTTGTTTCTTAGGATTAATTGCGTAATTAGTTCGCATATTATGAAGTCTATCTGCTAGCTTAATAAATAGAACTCTAACATCAGTAGCAAGACCTACTAAAACTTTTCTTAAATATATAGCACTTGACTCACTATCATCTGTAAGTTCCAATTTATTTATTTTAGTAACTGATTCTACTATAGTTGCTACAGTATCACCAAATTTATCTTTTAATTCTTCTAATTCAACATTGCTATTATTAAGAATTTCATGCAACAATGCCGCTTCTATAGTAATCGCATCAACATTTAATTCATTAACTATATTAGTTACTTGCAAAGGATGAGTTATAAAATCTTCTCCTGTAAGGCGTTTCATACCTTTATGATGTTCTAAAGCAAATTGATAAGCCTCTTTAATTTTTAATAATTCATTTGTATCCTGAATATTTAATTTAATTTTTTCATATAACTCTTCAAAAGTTATAATATCTTCTTTAATTTCCATATATATCCCTCTATTATTTAAAAATAATATTAAATTTCTTCATTATTAATTTTTCTATGATGTTTCATTAATTCTTCTTTAACATATTCATTAAGCTGATTTTCATTTATATCAAATATATCATTAACAATTGTCCCTAAATCTAAATTTTTAGAACCAATCCATTTAAATTCTTTTAAAAAATTCCATATATCCTCTTCATGAATATAAGTTAAACCTTTAAACTTTAATTCTTTTTTCTTACTTTTTAAAGCTGGTAAAATTCTTTTATATAATTCTGGTAAAGTTTTAAATTTAATATCTTCATTCATACTATCAACTCCTAAATAATAAGAAAACATCACATATATAATTATATACTATTTTTCTAATTATTAAAAGCCAAAATAACATGTAATTCTTAAATATTTACTGCATATTTATCATATATAATTAATAACGATTAAAGGAGTACTTATGAATAAAAATAAATTTTTAACAGCAACATTTATTTTAATGTTAGGTGGTTTAGTAACTAAAGTTTTAGGTTTCTTTATTAGAATAATATATACAAGAATGGTAGGTACAGAAGCTATCAGCTTATATGCTTTAGTAACACCAACTTATTCTCTTCTTCTTACAATAGCTACTTTATCTCTTCCCATTGTAATATCTAAATTAATAAGCGAAAACAAAGAAAGAAGTATTAAAATACTAGCTAATGCCACACTTATAACAATATTTTTAAACATCTTAACTATTACTATTATTTATTTTACTAAAGACTTAATCGCTAGTGTCTTGCATGATCAACGCGCAAGTATTCTTATAATGGCAATGGCTTTAACATTTCCTTTTGTATCTCTATCTAGTATTTTGAAAGGTTATTTTTTTGGTAAGCAAAATATGATACCCAACACTATATCAAATATTATAGAACAAATAATTAGAATAATTTTAATATATTTATTCATACCAGCTTTAGTTAATAAAGGTATAACAGAATCAGTTATAGGATTTATTTTAATTAGTATTGCTACCGAAATAGCTTCTATTTTAACATTTCTAGTTTTTATTCCTAAAAAAGTTAATATAACAAAAAATGATTTAAAGCCAGATTTATCTACAACAAAGAATATATTAAATATTTCTATACCCACTGTATCTTCTAGACTTATTGGTAATATAGGTTTCTTTTTCGAGCCCATAATATTAACCAATGTTTTATTATATAGTGGTTATTCTATGAATTACATTTTAAATGAATATGGAGCATACAATGCCTATTCTATTGCTTTACTTTCCATGCCATCATTTTTTATTCAAGCTATATCATCATCACTTTTACCTGAAATATCCAAGTTTTACTCTAATAAAAACTTGAAAATGGTTAAAAGAAGACTGAAACAAGCTTTAATTCTATCATTTATTGTTGGACTTATATTTTCAAGCAGCATTTATATTTTTAGAGACAAACTTTTACTAACTCTTTACAACACCACGGATGGATCTAACTATATCAGAATATTAGCACCTTTCTTTGTTTTATTTTATTTAGAAGGCCCTTTAATGAGCGTACTACAAGCTATAAACAAATCTAAAACTTGCATGTATATTACTTTAATAGCTATTTTAGCTAAATTAATATTTATGACTATCTTATCATTATGTCATATTGGTATGTATGCTCTTGTTATCGCTGAAATAATTGATATTATAATAGTTGTATATTTATCAACTAAAGCAATAAAAAAGAAGATTTAATCTTCCATATTATCAAGAGCATACTTAATTGCTTCTATAACAAACTTAGTAAATGATATATTACCTTTTACTTTATTAATACTATCAAATAATTCTTTACTAAATCTTATATTTCTTGTTATATATTCTTCTTTTTCTTCTATCTTAAATTTCATTACCAAAACCTCACTTTTATTACTCTACAACATATGGATTGTTTAAAGTACCATCTCCGCCACTTAAAGTTATATCCGAACGTAAATTTATTACTGGACGCGCACCAGGAGTAGGCCAGTTCACGTGGCTGCTGCCGAGGTGGCCATCGCTGCGCACAAGGAACATACGAGCAGGATAAGTGTCGCCTGGATTGAAGATATACGGAGACATGGTCCAGTAGTAATTATTGTTGTATAGGTAATATGAGCTGTTGATTGTACCCCATTTTCCTCCTGCCATTACTACTTCGTCCATTGTTATTGCTCCTACTTTTAATGTATATACATCTCCTGCAGTGCAACTTAGTGTTG
>CAJUNE010000038.1 GCA_910587745.1 uncultured Bacilli bacterium | reverse complement strand
TAGAAAAGTTAAAAAGCCTTATGGATAAATTTAAAAACATAAAAAAAGAGGAAATACCTCCAACTATAATTAATAATATTAAAATAAGAAATATAATCCCAATAGCAAACAATACCCGAATAAATAACATTAGCTAATAGGAAAACACTAGCGGAGAAAAAGAAAATAAATCAAATAGATAAATATCATAAATAATTATTTTAGATAAAAATTGTAATAATTATATATTTATAATAAAAAAGAAAAAGGCAGAAAAATGAAACAATATATAAAAAAACTTGCTAATATATAAAAACAAAGATAGCTGAAAATTGACTGACTATCGTTTTGAAAAATTTATATAGATAAAGGAGTAGATATGCATGAAAGATTTGATGAAAACAAATTGTTATGATGTAGAAGATATTATGATTTTAGTAGGAAGTTGTTTAGAAAGAATGCAACCTAAAGCATATAATGATTTAAAAAATATTTCTAATAATATTTACGATGTATGTTTAGAAAGCTATCATATAAATATGGTAATAACAAAAATTATAGGTATAATATGTAGGGCAAGGCTCAAAAAAATAATTTTTGCTTCTGTAGATAAATCTCTTCACTGTGTTCAACTACATTACATTGAAAATGAAATAAGAAAAGCTATGAGTCTAGATAATATTGAAATAGTTCATTATGTAGCCATAGACGATGAGCTCATTAAAATAGATAATGATGTAATAAAGAAGTCTAAGTCTCTAAGCGAACTTCAAAAAGAAAATAAAGGAAGTGATATAAATGGATAATTTAAAAAATACAACAATCAACTGGTATCCAGGACATATGGAAAAAGCCAAACGCTTAATGATAAAAGAATATAAAAATATTGATATGGTTTACGAATTAGTAGATGCTCGCATACCAAAGTCTTCTAAAATTAAAAATATATATGATATAATAGGTAACAAGCCTAAACTTTTAATCATGACCAAAAAAGATTTAACTGACCCTATAAAAATTGAAGGTTGGATAAAGTATTATGAAAATATTGGTTCAAAAGTAGTTTTAGCTGACCTAAACAATGATAATGACATAAAAAAAATAGTTAATGAAACTCATAAAATGATGGAAGAATTACAACTAAAACGCGAAGAAAAGGGTATGAATAAAAAAGAGATTAGAGTTTTAGTAGTGGGTATACCTAATGTAGGGAAATCAACATTAATAAATAAACTAGTAGGGAAACGTGTTGCTAACGTTGGTAATAAACCAGGCATAACTAAAGGCTTAGTTTGGTTAAAGACATCTCATAATATTGCTTTACTAGATACTCCAGGAATATTATGGCCCAAAATAGATAATAATGAAATTGGCTTAAACTTAGCTAGTATATTTTCAATTAAAACTGAGATTTTAGATGTTAATGAAGTAGCAGTCCATATAATAAATAAATTAAATAGATATTATCCTGAAAAATTAAAAGAGAGATATAATATCGAGCCAAGTAATCTTGAATTAGACTTTGAAGCTATATATGAAGATTTAGGAAAGAAAATGGGCGCTATTAGAAATGGTGAACCAGACTATGAAAGAATAAGTAATCGAATTATAAATGACATTAAAGATGAATATATAAAAGGAGTAGTATTTGATAATGAAATCTAACTTATTAAAATATGAACGAGAATTATATAAAAATAACATTACATTAATCGCTGGAGTTGATGAAGCAGGGCGAGGTCCTTTATGTGGTCCTGTTGTTGCTGGTGCAGTTATTCTACCCAAAAATTATGAATTAGAAGGTCTTAATGATTCCAAGCAACTTAGCGAGAAGAAACGTGAAGAATATTATGAAGTATTACAAAAGGATGCTATAGCTATCGGCGTAGGAATAGTAAGTGCCAAAGAAATAGATGAGATAAATATTTTAGAGGCTAGTCGTAAAGCTATGTATTTAGCAATAGAGAATTTAGGAGTTACACCTGAATATATTTTAAGTGATGCCATGAGCTTAAATGACATTGATATTCCATCAAAACCTATAATTCACGGCGATGCGCTATCTTTATCTATCGCGGCAGGTAGTGTAATTGCAAAAGTAACAAGGGATCATATAATGTTAGAAATAGATAAAGAGCATCCTGAATATAATATAAAAAAACATAAAGGTTATCCTACCAAAGAGCATATGGAACTAATAAAAAAATATGGGATATTTGACGAATATCGTAAAAGCTATAAGCCTGTAAAACAAATATTAGAGGAGAGTAGTAAACATGAAGAGATTAAAGAAACTGTGGCAAATTAAATATTTAAAAAATTATATTTTATTAATTATACCAATAATTTTAATGGAGTTAATATTTAGAACAATTGAGAAATTACCTATATTTTCTTACCAAGGGTTAAGAATATTTTTAGGTTTAAATATCATTGCTTTATTCTGTAGTTTTATCTTAGATTATTTACCTAAGATAGTTGCAAAGATATGGAATTTATTATTAGTACTAGCATTAGCTATATATGGTATCGCAGAACTTGGCTTCAATCATTTTTTAGGAGTTTATGCTTCCATTCAAATTAATAGTCAAGCAAGTGCAGTAACAATATATATATCTGATTTTATTAAAAGTTTTAAATGGCATTTTTATCTTTTAGCAATTCCATTTATTTTACTTTTAATATATTATATATTTATTGATAAAAAATTAGATTTAGATTTGCCAAAGAAAAAAGTAACAATGACTAAAGTAACCATAAATATTTTTAAATTTTTAATTATAATTTTTGTTTGTTTATTATATTTTTGTACTTTAAAATTAGGATTTATGCAAAATAAATTACAAACTACCACAAGTTTATCGCTATTTAAAAAGCCAAGCAATCCTAGTTTAGTTGTTGGAGATTTTGGCTATATTGGTTTTGGTATTTTAGACATCAAAGAATATTTTTTTCCAGGTAAAGAACAGGACATAATTATTAATTATAATCCTGATAATGTAGAATTAAACCCTAATCCAAGTGAGAATGAAGAAGACAAATATCATAGTCAAATAAGTATTGATAATGAGATATGGAAAAGCATAATAGAAGATGAAAAAAAGAATTCTTATAATAACTTAAATAAATATTTTATAGGAAATAGGACAACTAGTACTAATGAATATAGTAAGATGTTTAAAGATAAAAATCTAATTGTAATTATGGTTGAATCAGGAAGTAACTTATTACTAAATGAAGAGTACTATCCTAATTTTGCTAAAATTTATAATGAAGGCTGGAGCTTTAAAAATTATTATTCACCACGAAACTCTTGTAGTACAATTAATAATGAACTAAGTGGAATGACTGGCTTATATTCTATTTACAACACCTGTACAGGTAATATTTATGAAGACAATACTTATTTTGAGAGTATATTTAATTTATTCAACAATAGTGGATACATAACAGATAGTTATCATGATCATGATGAATTTTATTATGATCGGATTAAAATTCACAAAAATATGGGTAGTAGTAAATTTTATAATGTTAAAGATATGAAGTTAAAATATACTGGTTCAGAGTGGGCTAGTGATGCTGAAATGATGGAATATTATTTGAAAGAGCTTGATAAAAAAGAAGATGATAAACCATTTATGTCATGGATTACAACTGTAACTTCTCATCAATATTATCGTACTAGTAGTAAGTATTACAAAGAGTATGGAGATTTATTTGATGAAAATTTATCAAGTGATGTCAGAGTATATATGTCAAGATTAAAAGTAGTTGATGATGCCCTAGGAATATTATTAAATGGTTTAGAAGAAAGAGGAATACTTGAAGATACAGTTATAGCTATATTCTGTGATCATTATCCTTATGCCATAAAAACCGATAATTTAGGAGAAGCTTTAGGTTACGATATTGATGAAGATAATAATATGGATCAAGTACCTTTTGTTATATATAATAAAGGAATAGAGAAAAAAGAATTTGATCAATATTCCACATATGTTAATTTAACACCAACTTTAGCCAATTTATTTGGAGTTGAATATGATTCAAGGTTATATCTAGGTTCAGATTTATTAAGTAAAGAATATGAAAGTATAGCAGTATTCGCTGATAGTTCTTGGAAAAATGAATTCGGATATTATTCATCAAGTACCAATTCAATGAAATATTATACAGAAAAAGAATATACTGATGAAGAAATACTTGCAATCAATGAGGATATTGCGTTAAAATTAAAAATGAGTAGTGCCGCCATAAAAAATAATTACTTTAATTATTTAAATAAAAAATTAAAAAGTTACACCACTTCCGCTGAATAAAATAATTAATTGAAGATTTAACATTTCCATTTACAATCATTAAAAAATAAAAGTGGTTAGAAATAATGGAATATAAAAGAAAGGAAAAAATAAATGAGTAATTTAGTAATTGTAGAATCTCCAGCAAAAAGTAAAACTATTGAAAAATATCTAGGTGGAGAATACAAAGTAGTATCTTCAAAAGGGCATATAAGAGATTTAGCTACTACTGGTAAATATGGTTTAGGAATAGATATTGAAGATAATTTTAAACCAAATTATATCCCTATAACAGGCAAGAAAAAAGATATAAGTGCATTAAAGAAAATGGCCTCAAATAGTGATAAAGTTATACTAGCTACCGACCCTGACCGCGAGGGAGAGGCTATCTCATGGCATTTATATGATGAATTAAAATTAAAAGATAGTGATTATGAAAGAGTAGTATTTAATGAAATAACTAAAGATGTTGTTATAAATTCTATTAATAATCCTCGTAAGATAGATATGGATTTAGTTAAGAGTCAAGAAACTAGAAGAATGTTAGACAGAATAATAGGTTTTAGACTAAGTAAATTAATGCAAAGAAAAACTGGAGGAAAGAGTGCTGGACGTGTTCAAAGTGTTGCTCT
This sequence comes from uncultured Bacilli bacterium, assembly GCA_910587745.1. Lineage (GTDB taxonomy): Bacteria > Bacillota_I > Bacilli_A > RF39 > UBA660 > Caccenecus. Next base: position 5,899 of record CAJUNE010000038.1, on the reverse strand, counting down.
AAAACTTATTGTTGACCGTGAGCGAGAAATGCTAGCTTTTGTGCCCGAAGAATATTGGACAATCGAAGCAGACTTTAAAGAATTTAAAGCAACATTAGAGAAATATCACAATAAAAAAGTTGAAATACACACTGAAGTAGAAGCAAATGAAATATTAGAAAAATTAGACAAATCATTTAAAATAGACAGTGTTGAAGAAAAAGAAAAAATGAAGAAACCAAAAGACCCATTTAGAACTTCAACATTACAACAAATGGCTGCCAATCGTCTTAACTTTTCTTCAAGTAAAACTATGCAAATAGCTCAAAAGCTTTATGAAGGTATGAATATAGGAAAAGAAACAGTTGGTTTAATAACTTATATGCGTACAGATTCAACAAGACTTAGTGATGTATTTGTAAATGATACCAAGACTTATATTAAAGGAAAATATGGTGACGAATATGTTGGCAGTATAAAAGTATCTAAGGAACCTAAAGGAGCTCAAGATGCTCACGAGGCTATAAGACCAACAAGTATAATGAGAACACCAGAATCTATTAAAGAATATTTAAGCAATGACGAATATAAACTTTATCGATTAATATATATACGTTCTTTAGCTTATTTAATGAGTAGTGCCAAAACTTTAGCTACTACTGTTAACTTAGAAAACAATGGTTATATGTTTAAAGCAACAGGAAGTGTGTTAAAGTTTGATGGTTATTTAAAAGTATATAAGGAATATGAAGATAGTGAAGACACAATATTACCAGATTTCAAAAACTATAAAAGTGGTTGTGTCATCGCCGATAAAATTGAGAAATTCCAACACTTTACAAAACCAGCATCACGTTATACTGAAGCTAGCTTAATTAAAGAAATGGAAACATTAGGAATAGGTAGACCTAGTACTTATGCTACAATCATGAAGACTATTAAAGATAGAGGATATGTCATAACAGAAGACAAGAAATTTGTTCCAACCGATATTGGTTTTGAAACTACTGACAAGTTACAAGAGTTTTTTAGTGGCATTGTAAATGTTGAATATACTGCCAATATGGAAACAGAGTTAGATGAAATCGCTGATGATAAAAAAGACAATATTGAAGTATTAACCAAATTCTATGATGAGTTTGCACCTTTAGTTGAAAAAGCATTTAAAGAGATGGAGAAAAAAGAGCCAGAAAAAACTGGTGAAGTTTGTCCTGATTGTGGAAGCGATTTAGTTATAAGAAGTGGTAAATATGGTGAGTTTACGGCATGTAGCAATTATCCAACCTGTAAGTATATAAAAAAGGAAGAAAAAGAAGTCGCTGTAGTTGCCAAATGTCCAAAATGTGAACATGATATAGTTGCAAGACGCACTAAGAAAGGCAAAACATTCTATGGTTGTAGCAACTATCCAAAATGTAATTATGCAACATGGTATGAACCCACTGGAGAAACTTGTCCTCAATGTAAAAACTTATTAGTAAATAAAAATAAAACGATATTATGTGAAGAATGTGGCTATGTTAAATAGTCACTTTTTAATTATATTTTATCAAGCTTTAATTAAGTATTTGTCAAACTATGTTGTATTTTGTCGCGAATAAGTCAAATCTTACCTTAAAAAAGGTTATGACTTGCTTTTTATAATTTTTAGTGCTTTAATAAATTTACAAGCGAAGAAAAAATAAATAAGAAAGGAAAAAAACATGAGTATATTAAAAGTAAAAGACTTAAATAAAAAGTTTGGTAAAAAAGAAGTATTAAAAAGTGTTAGCTTTGAAATAAATGAAGGAGATATTCTAGCTTTTATTGGTCCTAATGGAGCTGGAAAAACTACAACAATTAAGTGTATTTTAGGCTTACAAAGATTAACTAAGGGTAGTATTACGATAAACGGTTATGATATAAAAAAGAATTTTGTTAAAGCGATAGAAAAAACGGGATGTATTGTGGAATCTCCTGATGTTTATATGTATTTAACAGGCTATGAAAACTTAAAATTACAAGCCAGTTTATATGCTAATATAAAAGAAGAAAGTTTAACAAATATAATCAGGCTTGTCGGTTTAGAAAATAGAATTTATGATAAAGTAAGTAAATATTCTTTAGGAATGAGACAACGTTTAGGAATTGCGATATCTTTAGTGAATAACCCTAATTTATTAATATTAGATGAGCCTACTAACGGATTAGACCCTGAAGGAATAAAAGAATTGCGAGAATTATTATTAAAATTATCTAAAAGAGGAATGGGGATACTAATATCTAGTCATAACTTAAGTGAATTAGAAAGTTTTTGCAATAAAGTTTGTATTATATCTAAAGGTGAAATAATTGAAGAAAATAGTATTTCTAAGATAAAAGAAATTGATGAAAATAAATATATTATTAAAGTAAATGATATTAAAAAAATAAAAAAATTATTAAATAGTAATGATAAAATAATAGATGATAATTATATTGAGGTAATAAAAGATGAAAAAGAAATCGCTGAATTTATTAAAATTTTAGTAAATAATAATATTGATATATATGAAGTTAAAAAAGAGATATTAACTCTTGAAGAAGCTTTCATGAATAGAGCAGGAGGTAAAAAAATTGATTAGATTAATAAAAGCTGAATTAAAGAAAATATTTTGTAAAAAGAGTTTTTATATTGTTACAATTTTATTTATAATGTATGCTATTTTAACAAATATAATTTCTAAAGAAATAAATGTTTATGATCTAAATAATGAGCGATTAGATATTACGGAAGCTGAGAACACTAATAGTAATTTAGATCTTAATAATCCTGACGACTTATTAATATATGTAGCAAATTTAACAACTATAGAAATTGGCAAAACAGATATTAATAGTAAAACTAGCAACCAATTATATTTAAATCATAACTATTTATATCCAGTAGTTGAAAAGTTAAATGAAAGTAAATACATATTAAAAGATGAAGAAAAAACTAAAGAATTAGAAATAGAAAAAAATGCTATTATGGCTAAAATATCCGCTGACGATTACAAATATTTTGTTAATAAAAATATTGAAGAACTAAAAGAAAAAATAAATACTACAACGGATAAAGAAACAAAAGAAAGATTAAATATTAGACTTAAACTAGCTGAATATCGTTTAAAGAATAATATATCTTTTGACTCTAATAATTATTTAAATAATGCTATAATAGATATTGAAACCGACTTAGTAGAATATCGTAATTTAAAGGTAAAAAAGAATTTAACCATAGATGAAAGGGAAAGATTGCAGAATTTAGACAGCATGTTTTTAAAAAATAAATATATTTTAGAGGAGCAAATTGATATAAATAATACTAGTACAGTGAGATACATTTTAAGCAATTTTAACAGTGAATTTCAAATATTTATTTTAATATATATTGTAATGATATGTGGTTCAATAGTAAGCGAAGAATTTAATAAAGGAACAATTAAGTATTTGCTTACCAAACCATTTAAAAGAAGAACAATATTAACTTCCAAGTTATTAACTATACTTATATTAATACCTCTTATCATATTCTTTATGATTTTAATAGAAATTATAATTGGTGGTATTATGTTAGGATTTGATTCTTTAAGTATACCAGTTTTAGTATATAATGCTAGTGAATGTGTATTAGTTAAATATTCATGCTTTAACTATTTGTTTATGTCACTAGTAGCATGTGCTCCAATATATATAGTTTTAAGTATCTTATGTTTTGGACTTAGTACAATAACAACATCAACTAGTGCAGCAATAACAATAACATTCTTATTTTATTTAGTAAGTGAAGTAATTAAGAATTTAGCTTTAATATATAATTTAAGTATACTAAAAGCTTTTGTATCAATTCACTGGGATTTTAGTTATTTAGTAAATTATCATAATAATCCTTTTAAATTTGATCCTTTCCATTCTTTATTAATAGTTTTGGGCTATATAAGTGTAATATTATGTCTAACTTATCTGTATTTTAGCAAAAAAGATGTAAAAAACATATAAAATTAGTTATAATATAAATAGGTAGTGGTTTTTAATGAAGTACAAAGATAATGTAATAGATAAAAGTACAATTATACTAATTATTACAGCATTAGTTATAGGAGCATTAATTCTTGTCTTGCTTTTTTGGAACAAAAAGCTAGATAACAAAAATGAAGAAGGTAGCAAATCTAGTGAAGTAAAAAATTCTAAAAAAGTTAATATTGAAGGGTTAATGGAAGACATAAAAAATAAATATTCTGATATTGTTTATGAAAGTAATGATAATACTAGATATAAAAGTATAGTATATAAAAGTACAGAAAAAAGAACAGATGAAAATAACATAACTAAAAGTGGTGAAAGATATAATAGTATTATTATTGATACATATACAGGAAAAGAAATAACTTTCTTTGGTATGTTAAAAGAAAATAAATTAAAGTCTTTTGAAGAAAAAGAAAAAGAACTATTAAATTTAAAATATCCCGAATTTATTATTAAAGGTATTGAAAATGGTGCTGGTGAAAAAGGATACTATGTAACTGAAAATGAAGTAATAATATATTACTATGATTATATATATAATTATGATATGAAAGAAGAAGTTACTTTAAAAATTGATTTTAATGAAATAAAAGATCTTCTTAATTATAAACCAGAATTAAATAAAAATTATCAAAATGAAAATGGTTTTAATTATTCTAGTAATAAAAAGGCCGTTGCACTAACTTTTGATGATGGGCCAAGCGGATATTATAATCCTTTAATATTAGAGGAATTAAATAAGAATAAAGCTCATGCGACATTTTTTATGGTAGGTACTATGATGAATAGTTGCAAGTCTTGTGTTTTACAAACTTATAAATCAGGCAATGAAGTAGGATCTCACACCTATGATCATTTAAATATTAAAAGAGCAGCATATGATAAAGTAAATGAAAATTTAACTAAGACAGATAATTTATATAATTCTATAACTGGTGATCACATAAAACTTTTAAGACCACCATATGGTGCATATAGTAAAGAAAATTTAGAAACTATAAATAATTATTTTATTCTATGGGATTTAGATACAGAAGATTGGCGATATCGCAATGTAAAACATATCGTTAATTACATTAAAGAAAATGTTCATGATGGTGCAATAATATTAATGCATGAGTTATATGAATCTAGTTATGAGTCATTAAAAATAATTTTACCATGGTTGTATGCAAATGGCTATCAAGTTGTCAGTGTATCAGAACTTGCTAAGATAAAAGGTAAAACTTTAGAAACAGGAAAAGCTTATTTATCATTACGCTAATTCAACATCAGGTGCATCACCTGTAAGTTCTACATATAAAGCTATAGCACCACCAACTAAAAATAGAAGCGCTGAAATTAAACTTAAATGTTGATTAAGCACTTCTTTTTTTGACGCTTCCCTTTTAAGTTCATTAACGTCTTGGTAATTAATAAAAACAAAATAGACATAAATAAAAAGAGCTACAATAAAAATGGTTATATTAATTGTTTTATATGTTTTTTGTGCTTTTTTATCATTGTTTATTAAAAACTTTTTTTCATAAGTATCAGAAATAATAGCAAAAAGAGCAATAAAGAAATATATCACCCAAATAAAATCTTCTGTATTAATTCTTTGTAACTTAATCCCAATACCCATACTAGAATATATGACACTAAAGAAGAAATAGTCTTGTTTATTATTAAAATATAAACTATAATATACCTCAAAAAGAGGGATAATATGGTTGATGATTTAAAAATAATAAAAAAACAATTTGGTGAAGCGATGATGCATTTATGTCGTGAGGAATTTCCAACCATTTTAGAACAGCCAGGTGCTTTATCAAATATATTATTAAGTCATTTTAGACCCTCAAGATTTCTATATAGAGACATTATTAATAGAAATTATGTTGATGAATTTAAA
>CAJUNE010000037.1 GCA_910587745.1 uncultured Bacilli bacterium | reverse complement strand
AATAAAAAAGTAAACAGTTCTTTTTTTATCTGTCTACTTTTATTGTATCACTTCACATAGAGTTTTTTTTTCATTTACATATTTGTGAGAAAATTTTAATATTTGATTGATTTTATTTTACTTTTTGATATAATTAATAATAGGAGATTGGTTATTATGTTAGATAAATCAAAAGTTAGAAAATCAGAGGTTATTAAAATATTAATTATTGCGGTTATTATTATTTGGATTATTTGCTTTTTTATAGATTATTTTAGAGCTAGACAGGAAAAGCTACCTCTATTTTGTATTCATAAAACTGTTCAAAAATATGATGATGGAACTACAACTTCATGTATGGGCATGGGTTATAAAATGTATAAATATGATAGAGCTAGTATTCCAGTTAGTGTACAATTTGGACCATTTTTTATTAAAGAAAGAACTAAATAGTTCTTTTTTTTTACTATTGTGTTATAATTATCTTTAGGTGGTTTAAATGCATTTGAATAAGAATGGGTGGAGTCTTAAAGAAATGCTTCTATTATCAGGCATATTAGTTTTGTTTTTATTAGTTGCTATATATTATATAGCTACATTATATAATAATTTTGGTGAAGAGGTGAAAGCAACTAATTATTCTCTTTTAGAAAAAAGATTAGAAGATAAAGCATTAATTTATCTTAATGATTATTATAATGATATGCTTACTAGTGAAGAAGTAACTATTACAAGAAATGTTCTTAGAAGTTATAATTTGGATGTAGTCTTAGAAGATAATAAAGGGAATTCTTGTAGTGGTTATGTTATAGCTAATAAAACACATGGAAAAGTATATACTAAATCTTATATAAAATGTAATGGTTATATGACTGAAGGATATGAGGAGTGGAGAAGGTAATGAAAAAAAGTAATCTGTTATTTGTTGTATGGGGGATTATTGTTATTGTTCTTGTGGGACTTTTAACAACTATGGGATTTATGCTTAAAGGTAAAAATGAAAAATATGAACTTGTAGAAAAAAGATTAAAAGAAGCTACTTCTAGTTATGTCGATCATAATTTTTTATATCCAGAAGGAGATGAAAAACTTAAAATATTAACTAAAGATTTAGTTAGTAGTGGTTTTTTAAAACAAGATGAATTAAAAGTTGATAAAGATGTATGTGTTGGATATGTAACTTTATATAAAGATATGGTTTATGAATATGATGTTTTTATAAAATGTAATAATTATACAACTAAAGGATATCAAAAATAAGATATCTTTTTTAATATATAGAAAAAATGACAATATAAAAATGGTATTTACATACCACTTTTTTTATTTACTCGGTTCGTAAAGCTTCAACTGGGTCTTTTTTGCTAGCCATTTTAGCAGGTATTAAACCGGCGATTACGGTTAATAAAATACTTATTAATACTAATATAACAGCTCCTATTATTGGAAGAGATGAAATATTAGATACGTTAGTTATTGATTTTATTATAGAATTAATAGGAATGTTTAATAATAATGTTATTCCTATTCCTAGTAATCCAGCAGTTGCTCCTACAATTAAAGTTTCAGCATTAAATACTCTGGAAATATCTTTTTTACTAGCTCCTATACTACGAAGTATTCCAATTTCTTTAGTTCTTTCTAAAACTGATATATAAGTTATAATTCCAATCATTATTGATGATACAATAAGTGAGATACTAACAAATGACATTAAAACATAACTTATAATATTAATGATATTTGATACTCCACTCATCATAACAGCGATAAAGTCAGTATAACTGATTTTGTTTTCTTCCGAAGTGTTTTTGTTATATTCATCAATTAAACTAGCTAACTCTTCTTTTTCTTCAAAACCTTTGGCATAGATGTTAATCATACTTGGCTTTTCTAAATCAACTACACCTAGTTTTTTTAAGTTGGTTTCATATGTAGCACTAGCATTTTCTTGGTAGTTTTTAATTACTTCAGCAAGCTCTATTTGTGAAAGGGTTGCTAAATATGCTTTTTGCTCTGGAGTTAAATTATTAATGTTAAATTCTTGTTCACTAAATTCAGCGTTTGTAAAAATATTTGTTTTTGAATTATTTTTTTGCTCTTTAGCAATTTCAGTATCATTAATTTTGTTGATAACATATTTAGTTAATTCTGATGTGTATAACACACCACCATAGGTATTTGATGTTATTGTCTCATCTTTGGCTTTGATTATTCCTACTACTTTTAATTCTAAAGCATCATTTAAGATATTATTTAAATACTTTTCATCACTTCTTTTATCTATCCAAATTTTACCTTCTTTAGAATAATAATCAGTGTTTAACAATACTTTAAATTTTATATCTAGTAATTCTTCATATGTATATGATAATTCTTCTAAATCTTTAACTTTGTTTCCGTTTAGAACAGCTTTATATTTTTCAACTAATTCATTACTATCAAGTAATCCAATAGCATATAAAGCATAATCACTTATACAATTATCTTTGTTTACTAATAGTACCACTTCATTATAGTTTGTAGGTAAAGACCCTGCGATAACATCATATTGTTCTTTAATTAATTCTTTATTGTTAAGCATTTCATTGAAAGCATTGTATGAAGTAGTAGCTCCACCAATTAATTCGCCCATATTATTCATATCATTCATGCCTAATTTAGCAATAATTTGGTCGGGATTTACTAACGTATAGCCTGATTCATTTTCTTTATATATATTTAAATCTAGGTTGTAACTATATTGAATATCATTAGCATATTTATTAAATTTATTATTGTTACTATTTATATATTTTTTAAATTCATATAAATTGTTAGTTTTAGCTCCATTACCCATTAATGATAACATATTACTGGTTACATTTTCACTATGGATTTTATTGTCATTGTATTTTTTACTTTCAATAGAACCAGTAGCTGCTTTTAAAAGTTCTCCCGTATCCATTGTTGTTTCTTGTAATGTTATTGGATAACTTGATAAAGTATCTTCTTCCACGCGAGTTATATAATTTTGCATACCACTTGATAAAGATAGAATAAGCGCAATACCAATAATTCCTATGGAACCAGCGAAGGCTGTTAAAAGAGTTCTTCCTTTTTTAGTTAATAAATTATTTAAACTTAAGGATAAAGCAGTAGTAAAGGTCATATTTGTTTTACCTATTTTAGCATTATCAATGTTTTTTTCTTCTTCATTATAGGAATTTGAATCATCAAGTACTTTGCCATCTAATACTTTGATAATTCTTGTAGAATAATTTTCTGCTAACTCAGGATTGTGAGTAACCATTATTACTAGTTTTTCTTTAGCTATATTTTTTAATAACTCCATAATTTGAATGCTTGTTTTAGAGTCTAGGGCTCCAGTTGGTTCATCAGCGAGTAATATATCAGGATTTGATACTAAAGCTCTTGCGATAGCAACCCTTTGCATTTGGCCACCACTCATTTGATTTGGTTTTTTATTTATTTGATCTTCTAAACCAACATCTTTTAAAGCCTTTATAGCTTTTTTACGTCTTTCCTTTTTGTTTATTCCAGCGAGTGTTAGGGCTAGTTCAACATTTTGTAATACAGTTTGATGGGGAATTAAATTGTAATTTTGAAATACAAAACCTACACGATGATTGCGATAATTGTCCCAATCTTTATCTTTGAATTTTTTTGTTGATTTACCATTTATTATAAGGTCACCACTAGTGTAATTATCTAAACCACCTATAATGTTTAGAAGTGTTGTTTTACCACAACCACTGGGACCTAAAATACTTACAAACTCAGACTCACGAAACTTTAAATTAATACCTTTTAATGCACTCACACTATTTGCACCAGTTAGGTATTCTTTTGTTATTTTTTTTAGTTCTAACATATTTTGTTCCTTTCTTTTATCTTGTTAAAGATATATTTAAATTATATGCTTTTATAAAAGGTTAGTCAATTATTTAGTGGGTTTCATTTTAATTTTGGAAAAAAATGTTAATATAAATATATTTCTAGTTATGCTAAAAGTGGATTATATGTTTTTGTTTGTATTTATTCATTAATGTATTTACTTTAGATTAATAATATGATATTTTAAATTAATAGAAATGAGAGATATTATGGGTATTTTTAATTTTAGACGTAAAATAATAAGTTTAAGAAATTTAAAACAAAATATAATTAGAAGAAAAATAAACAGCTCTTTAACTTTGGAAGAAAGATTAGTAAATGCTACTAAAGAATTTTTTCCTGAAAGTGGTAGTTGGGGTTCTTCAGAGTTTTCTTGCTTTAAAAATTCTTTGATTGGAAATTTAAGAAATAATTCTTGGTTAGCGCAACATCTTATGGAAAAAGAATTACAAGATGTTCCTTTAAATATTATATTAGATTTTGTAGAAAATTCTTATTTTTTTCATGAGGAAAGAGATAGCTATGAACAAAGAATTGTAAAGTGGCAAATTGAGTGGATGATGAGTGGTGGAGAAGGCTGGCTTGTACCTAAAGGTTATGATAATGATTTTGTTTTTTTTAATGAAGATATAGATATAGCTTTTAGATTAGGAATTTTGAATACTTTGAGGGCTATTGGAATGGATAAAAGAGTTATTGAAAAAGGTATTGAAATTAATGCTTCTTTATGGCGTCGTCAAAATATGGAAAGAGCTTTTAGAAATAGATATGAACCTACTTTAAGTTTTATGTTTAACACTGATGAAATAGTTAAATGTTCGGAAGAATATTTAAATGCTTGGGTTAGAGTAAGACTTTATGAGTATTATCAGGCACATAGAGATTCTGTGGATATTTATGGTAGCATAGTTCCTGAAATGCAAATTTCTTCAGAAGAAGTGCAAGATTTACGATTGTTTTTAAATAAATTCCATGATGAAAGAATGGCTTATTTAAAAGATTTAAAAGAAAATGGTAATAAAAGACCTTTTATGTTAGCTAGAAATTTGATACATAAAGATTATAATTAAATAAATTATTATTTTTTTATATTATATGTTATAATTGTCTTTAGAGGTATTTTATGAGAATAATAAATGTAGGTATAGATGTTGGTAGTACGACAGTTAAATTAATTGCAATGGATAAAGATAAAATATTATTTAAAGATTATCAAAGGCATTTTTCTAATACTTTAAAAACTATTCAAAGTTTACTAGCTGAATTTTTAAAAGTTGTTAAAAAAGATGATAGTTTTAGAATTGCTTTTACAGGTAGTGGAGCTTTAGCTTTAGCAGAGTTTTTAAATGTTCCCTTTGTACAAGAGGTTATAGCTTGTAAAAATGCGACACTAAATTATGCAAGTAACATAGATGTTGTCGTAGAACTTGGTGGGGAAGATGCTAAAATAATATATTTTACTAATGGTATTGAACAAAGAATGAATGGAAGTTGTGCAGGAGGAACAGGAGCTTTTTTAGATCAAATGGCTGTTCTTTTAAATACAGATACGGAAGGGTTAAATAAATTAGCGCAAAGTGGCGAAAAAATATATCCTATTGCTTCTCGCTGTGGGGTTTTTGCTAAAAGTGATATTCAACCTTTAATTAATGAAGGAGCTAAAAAGGAAGATATTGCATTATCAATTATGCAGGCAGTTGTAAATCAGACTATTAGTGGACTTGCTTGTGGAAAACCTATTAGAGGAAATGTTATGTTTTTAGGCGGTCCTCTTAATTATTTAGATACTTTAAGAAATGCTTTTGTTAAAACTTTAAATTTGAAAGATACTGAAGTACATATTCCTACAGATGGACATTTATTTGTTGCTAAAGGAACTATTTATTCTAATATGGATATGGAACCTATTAGTTATGAAGAGTTAAATAAAAAAATAGATAAAATAAAAAAGTTTAAAGAAAAAGCTAGTTTGTCTTTAAAACCTTTATTTAAAGATGAAAATGAATTACAAGAATTTAGAAAAAGACATGCGAAAGATAGTGTCAAAAATTTAGATATTAGTAAATATTCAGGGAATGCTTACCTAGGAATAGATGCAGGTTCAACAACTGCTAAATTAGTTTTAATTGATGATGATGCTAATATTTTATATCAAGACTATCGTTCTAATATGGGTAGTCCTATTGATACAATAAAAGCTATGATATTAGAAATGTATAAAGTTAAACCTTTAGATGTTGTTATTAGAGTTAGTGGTTCAACTGGTTATGGCGAAGGATTAATTAAAACGGCTTTTAATTTAGATATTAGTGAAATTGAAACAATGGCTCACGCTAGAGCAGCAGAATTCTTTAATCCAAATGTTACTTCAATTATCGATATTGGTGGACAAGATATGAAGTATATTAAACTTAAAGATGGTGTAGTGGATACAATTTTACTTAATGAGGCTTGTTCTTCAGGTTGTGGTTCTTTTATTGAGACACTTGCTAAATCTTTAGATATTTCGATAGGGGAATTTGTTGATTTAGCACTAAAGAGTAAAGCACCAGTAGATTTAGGTAGTCGTTGTACTGTTTTTATGAATTCGAAAATTAAACAAACACAAAAAGAAGGACGACCTTTAGGAGATATTTTTGCGGGACTTAGTTATTCAGTTATTAAAAATGCTTTACAAAAAGTTATGAAAGTTAGAGACTTTGAAACACTTGGGGATAATATTGTGGTTCAAGGTGGAACTTTCTTAAATGATGCAGTCCTTAGAGCTTTTGAAATAATTACAGGTAAAATGGTAAAAAGACCTTCTATTGCCGGTTTAATGGGTGCTTATGGGATGGCTTTAATTGGAAGAGATACTTATTTAAATTATGAAGAGGAAAGTGTTTCTTCATTATTAGATACTTGTAGTATTTCTAATTTACAGCCTAAAATAATGCATGCAAGATGTGGTAGATGTGAGAATAATTGTGCTCTTACTATTAGTTCTTTTGGTAAAAAGAAATTTATAAGTGGGAATAGATGTGAACGGGGTAGTGGAAATAATGGTTCTTATAATTTACTACCTAATATGTATCAATATAAATATGATAGATTATTTAATTATGAATCTTTACCATTAGAAGAGGCTTATAGAGGTGAAATAGGAATTCCTAGAGTTCTTAATATGTATGAGAATTACCCTTTTTGGCATACGCTTTTTACTAATTTAGGTTTTAGAGTTGTTTTATCAGACCATTCTAATCGTAATTTATTCTTAAAAGGAATTGAATCTATTCCTTCAGAATCAGCTTGTTATCCAGCGAAAATAGTACATGGACATATTATGAATTTAATAAGTAAAGGAGTTAAAACAATTTTTTATCCTTGTATTATGTATGAGAAAAAAGAATTTAAAAAAGCAGATAATAATTATAATTGTCCTATTGTTACTAGTTATTCGGAAGCAATAAAATTAAATGTTTTAGATTTAAAACATGAAAATGTTAAATTTTTAAATCCTTTTCTACCTTTAGAAGATGATAAGTTATGTGATGTTTTATATAAACTAGAAGAATTTAAAGAGTTTAATTTTACTAAAAAAGAACTTAAAAATGCGATTAAATTAGCAAGTATGGAAATGAATAATTTTAGAGCAGATATTATTAATAAAGGTAAAGAATTCTTAGAATATATTGAAAAGCATGATATAAATGCAATAGTTTTAGCAGGTCGTCCATACCATCTTGATAAAGAAATAAATCATGGAATTGATACTTTAATTAATAGTCTTGGTTTAGCTATACTTACCGAAGATAGTATTTGTTATGATGCTAGTGATATGAAACTTAGAGTAGTAGATCAGTGGAGTTATCACTCTAGAGTATATCGGGCTTGCGATGTGGTAAGTAGAAATCCACGTTTAGAACTTGTTAGCTTAAATTCGTTTGGATGTGGTTTAGATGCTATTGTAACTGATCAAGCAGAAGAGATAATGCGAAAAAATAATCGTTTATATACTGTTATTAAAATTGATGAAACTTCTAATTTAGGTGCTATTAAAATAAGACTTCGTTCTCTTCTTTCGTCAATGAAAAAAAGAACTAATTCTTTAGATTATAAACCTTTTGTTTTTGAAAAAAATACTTTTAAAAAAGATATGAAAAAAGATCATACTATTTTAGTGCCAGATATGTCACCACATCATATGCCTCTTTTAATCAGTGTATTTAAAAGTCATGGATATAAAGTAGAATTTTTAAAAGATATGAATGATGAAATGTTAGACAATGGTTTAAAATATGTTAATAATGATGCTTGTTATCCTTCACTTATTGTTATAGGACAACTTATTAGTGCTTTAAAAAGTGGTAAATATAATCTTGATAAGACAACTGTTTTAATTAGTCAAACTGGTGGAGGATGTCGGGCAACTAATTATATCGGTTTAATTAGAAAAGCTTTAAGGGATGCTGGGTTTAATGTGCCAATTATATCTTTTAATATGAGTGGTTTAGAAAAAGAACAAGATTTTAAACTTACGCTTCCGATTATTCATAAACTTTTAATGGCGACTATATATGGGGATTTACTTATGAAATTATTATTTGCTACGAGACCTTATGAGAGTGTTAAAGGAATGAGTGAAGAAGTATATAATAAGCATTATAAAATATGTGAAGAAGCTGCTCAAAAAGGAAGTTTTAGGAAATTTAAAAATAATATTAAAAGTATAATTAATGAATTTAATAATATTCCAATTACTAATGAAGTTAAGCCTAAAGTAGGAATTGTAGGAGAAATTCTAGTAAAATATCATTATTTTGGTAATAATTATTTAGTTGATACTTTAGAGAGTGAAGGAGCTGAAGTAGTAGCGCCAGAACTTATGGGCTTTGTTAAATACTCAGCGATAGATCATGTTATTAAATATGAATTATTAAGAACTAGTAAAACAATGGCTGTGGTTGCTAATGAACTTTTAAAAATAATTGATTATTATGAAAAAACAGTTAGAACTTGTCTAGAAAAAACAAGATTTATGCCTACTACTAATATTAAACATTTAAAAGAAAATGTTAAAGATGTTATTTCAACTGGGAATCAGACTGGAGAAGGTTGGTACTTAACTGGAGAAATGATTGAACTCATAAAAGAAGGAGTTCCTAATGTTGTATGTGTACAACCTTTTGGGTGTCTTCCCAATCATATAGTTGGAAAAGCAGTTATGAGAAGAATTAAAGAGTTATATCCAGAAGCCAATATAGTTGCAGTTGATTACGATCCTGGGGCTAGTAAAAGTAATCAAATTAATCGTATTAAATTAATGCTTAGTGTAGCTAAAGAAAATACTAAGGATAAAGAAAGAGTTTAGAGTAATTGCTAAGTTTTTATCATGAAAAAGTTGAACCAATACTAAATACTGAAGAAGAAATAACTTTAAGATAATGTAAATGGTAAAATTTTACTTGACAAAGCATATACTATAATGTTATAGTATTTTTGAATTTTAAATTTAGGTTCTGCCTCGGTGGAACCTATTAAAATCAATATTGTGATACACCAGGATGTGTGTTAATGGAAGGAGGAAATTTTAATGCCAACAATTAATCAACTTGTTAAGAAAAACAGAAAAGACAAAAAGAAGAAGAGTAAATCTCCAGTTTTAAATGTAGGTTATAATGCTATGACTAGAAAACAAACTGATACAAAAGGACCTCAAAAACGTGGTGTTTGTACTCGTGTTGGAACTAAAACACCTAAGAAGCCAAACTCAGCGTTACGTAAATATGCTCGTGTTAGACTTTCTAATGGTAAAGAAGTGGATTGCTATATTCCAGGAGAAGGACACAATTTACAAGAACACAGCGTAGTATTAATACGTGGTGGACGTGTAAAGGACTTAATCGGTGTTCGTTATCATATCGTACGTGGTACTCTTGATACACAAGGAGTAAACAATCGTAAACAAGGACGTAGTAAATACGGAACTAAAAAACCTAAAAACTAAATAAGAAAGGAGAATAATTATGCGTAAAAGACGTGCAATAAAAAGAGACGTTTTACCAGACCCTATTTATAATTCTAAAACTGTTACTAAGTTAGTTAATAGAATTATGAATGATGGTAAAAAGGGTACTGCTGAAAAAATTCTTTATGAAGCATTTGATATCATTAAAGAAAAAACTGGTAAAGACCCAATGGAAGTTTACACTGCAGCTTTAGAAAATGTAAAGCCAGCTTTAGAAGTTAAATCTCGTCGTATTGGTGGTTCTAACTATCAAGTTCCTAACGAAGTTAGTGATGAGAGAGCTCAAACTTTAGCTTTACGTTGGATTGTAAACTATGCAAAAACTAGAAATGGAAAGGGAATGGCCATTAATTTAGCAAATGAACTTATTGATGCCTCTAATGGTGTTGGTGGATCTGTTAAAAAACGTGAAGATACTCATAAAATGGCAGAAGCAAATAAAGCATTTGCTCATTATAAATGGTAATTAAATTATGGCAAGAGACGTTACAATTGATAAAATAAGAAATATCGGTATCATGGCTCATATTGATGCTGGTAAAACTACTACCACTGAAAGAATTTTATTCTTAACTGGTATTACTCACAAGATTGGGGAAACTCATGAAGGTGAGTCACAAATGGACTGGATGGCTCAAGAAAAAGAAAGAGGTATTACTATTACTAGTGCGGCTACAACTGCTCACTGGAATGGATATCGTCTTAATATTATTGATACTCCAGGTCACGTAGACTTTACAATTGAAGTTCAAAGAAGTTTAAGAGTATTAGATGGAGCTGTAGCTTTAATTGATGCTCAAGCTGGTGTTGAACCTCAAACAGAAACAGTTTGGAGACAAGCTAATGAATATAAAGTTCCAAGAATGATTTGTGCTAATAAAATGTGCAAAATGGGAGCAGATTTCTATTATAGTTTAAAAACTATTAAAGATAGATTAGGAGCTAATGCAGCACCTATTATGTTACCTATTGGAGCAGAATCAGAATTCAAAGGTTTTATTGACTTAGTTACAATGAAAGCTTATGAATATGATGGTAAACCTGAACAAAATCTTATTGAAATAGATATGCCTAGTGATATGGCTCAAAAAGCTCAAGAATATCGTACTATTTTAATTGAAGCTGTTGCAG
>CAJUNE010000036.1 GCA_910587745.1 uncultured Bacilli bacterium | reverse complement strand
AAAAAAGACATCGTTAGATGCCTTTTTAAATTCAAATCTGGTCGGGAAGACAGGATTTGAACCTGCAACCTCATGGTCCCAAACCATGTGCACTGCCAAATTGTGCTACTTCCCGATAATTAATGGTGCGTCCTAAGGGAGTCGAACCCCTAACCTCTAGATCCGTAGTCTAGCGCTCTATCCAATTGAGCTAAGGACGCAATCCCCAGTGCACTTGTTTTTCAAAATGCATATTCATTATATTATAAATATATGCAAAAATCAAGACTTTTTGCTATTTAAATCAAAAAGTTGCTAATTTTAAATGAATTTTAGTTTTAATATAGATTTATTGATTATAATAGTAAAAGATTAGAAACTTTAATCCTAATCTTCAGAGTCTTTATCCTTATCTTTTCCTAATATCTTGTCTATAGAATAATGGTATTTGCTAGCTAATTCTACTAAAACGACAGTTAATATTAAAGTTCTGCTTTTTTCATATCTATTCCATGTAGGCTGATTTATTTTTAATTCATTAGCAAGCTGAACTTGAGTTAAGCCTTTTTTATTACGTATTTTCTTTAAATTTTCACCAGTTATTTTTAGTTTTATATCGGGTTTGGCATTAGCATATTTTCTTTTATCACTAAATCCTACTACATAATCTATAGACACATTAAAGATATTACAAAACTCATTTAACCTGCGAAGAGGAATAGTGTCAGATCCGCATTCCCACATACTATATGAACCTTTTGTAACATTCATTTTTTGTGCAATATCTTTTTGCTTTAGTCCTTTTTCTTCTCTTAATTCTTTCATTCTTGGAAATTGCATAATTTTCTTCACCTTTAATAATTTTCTCAAAAAATATTCTTTTATGTACTTTTTGGAGTTTATTTGCATAATGTTTTACAAAGTTGCCTTTATATGATAAAATTATCTTAGGTGGTAATAATGAATAAAAGTGATTTTTGTCAGCTTTTAATAGATGATATTAAAGACGAAATCGAATTTGATAGTGATGTTGTTGCTTTAAAATCACTTTTATTAGTATTACTTAATTATAACGTTAAATTAAGCTTTGAGAATTGGAAATATTTGATTTTAAATTATGATATAAATAGCATGAAGCAAGATATAAATTTTTTGCCTTTAATTAGAGATTACCCTAAAATGTTAATTAAAAAGATCGGAGTAGAGAATTTCTTTGATTTTATGCAGGAAATTCCTTTTTTAAAAACTAATATAATTTATGTTACTATATTTAATGTTTTTAGCTCTGATTGTTTAATTTATCAATCTTTAGAGTATTATATGAAGAATAATGATAATGATTCTGAATTAAAATTCATTAAGAGTATTTTAAATAAAAGCTCATACTTTTCTACACTATTTTTTAATAAAACTGAAATGATAAAAAGAATTATTATTTTACATATTGAAAACAAAAGCGTTCAGTTAGATTTTTTGAAAAGTCTTATTGATAAAATCGACAGCAAAAAAGAACAAGCAGTTTTGAAAGCTTTACTTATTGATTATTTTACTTTTTAAGTATATAATAAATAATTATTGAATTGGAGTGTGTTTATGAAATACTTTTTAAGCTTTAAAAAAGAAATAAATGGGACTGAGAGATTTTATTTTATTCCTAATGAATTAATTCATTCTGAATTAAATACTAATAATAACTTGTGTGCTCTTTGTAAATTTACAGGAAGATTTGAAAATGAAGAAGAATTAAAAAAGGCTATAATAAAATTAGTTCCGAAATTTGAAAAAAATAGAGACGCTCAATTAGTAATAGCAAGAAAAAGAACTATAAATGGAGTAAAAGAGACTAAATATAATAGCGTGATTTATAGTGCTTGGTCATATTATTTAAATTATGATAACTTATTAGATTTAATTGTTTCTAAAGTTTATGAACCGTTTTTTGAATCTTTTTTTAATCATTATCAAGGACACAGCTATTTGTCAAAAGAATTATATGCATTATATGAGGCGGTTAAAAATGATGCTGATTATAGAATAATTGTTGCTAAAGCTAAGTTTTTTTTAAATAAAGCATTGTATGGAAGATCGGGATTAGAATTTACTAAACTTTATAAGATGGTTGTGTTTATATCTAGTGTATTGGGTTCAGATATTCAGTTTTTGGCACACAAAGCTAGTGAATCTTCTTTTGGAGAACAGTCTACTTCAGATTTAAAACATTCTTCTTTATCGGAAGTTCAAGAATTTGAAGCTGAATGGCTAGAAAGAAGAGCTAGGTTAAGAAGTTTAGGGTTATGGTAATATCTGATTGTAAATATAGTGTCAAAAAAGTGGATATAAACTTCATAATTATGTAAATATTTAGTATGATATTAATGTAAAGGAAGTGGATTTTATGTTATATCCTTCAATTGACAAATTATTAAATATTGTTGATTCAAAGTACATACTAGTTCATGCATCTTCAAAGAGAAGTAAGCAAATGCTTGAAAATAGACATTATCAAATGAAGATGAGTGACTATGTTAATAAGAAGGAACTTGGAAGAGCTTTAGAAGAAATTGAAAAAGGTTTAGTAAAAATTCAATAATTTTTCAAAAAACTCTTGATTTTAACTATCTCATATGATAAGATAGTTATGTTCTTTGGGGGACTAGCTCAGTTGGCTAGAGCATCTGCCCTGCACGCAGAGGGTCGCGGGTTCGAGTCCCACGTCCTCCACCAAATAGAATAATACCTCGTAAATGCGAGGTTTTTTTATGTTTTATTTTAATATTGTTTTTTAATTCTTTTGGGTCATACTAATATAAAGGTGATTATTTTGAAGATTTTAGTTAATAAAGATAAAAAGACATTTTCTAATTTTATTTTGGGTTTATTTAGCTTTTTAGTTATATTAGCTTTAATATTCCAGTTAGTTTTTAAAGAGTATCATAATGCTTTAACTTGTATTCTTACTTTGGTATTAATTTTATTACCTATGTTTGTACAAAGAAAATTTAGACTTGTTATTCCTAATAGTTTACTATTACTATTTTATTTAGTTGTTTATACTGCAGGAATACTTGGAGAAGTATATAATTTTTATATTTATTTTAAATGGTGGGATATTGTCTTACATACATTAAGTGGTTTTTTAATAGCTTCTATTGGTTTATCTTTAATTTTTTTAAATATTTCAGATAAAACTTTTAATTTTAAACCATTATTAAATTCTTTGTTTGTTTTATGCTTTAGTATGACTGTTAGTGTTGTCTGGGAATTTAATGAATATGGTATAGATAAAGTTTTTAAAACTGATCATCAAAAAGATACTTATGTTAGTACTATTTCATCAGTTAATTTTGATAAAAGTAAAAATGGAAAGCCAGTTGTGATTAAAGGTGTAAGTAAAACTATTTTGTACGATAAAATAGGAGAAGAGATTGCAGTTATAGAAGCTGGTTATTTAGATATTGGTCTTAATGATACAATGGGAGATTTATTAGTTAATTTTATTGGAGCTTTTCTATATTCTTACTTTATTTATCATTATCTAAAAAATAATAAGCCAAATATTGCTAGTAAATTAATAATTACTAGAAGTTAGTTTATATTGTAATTTTGAAATTTTATATTTGCTTTTTTTTAATAATTATGATACTTTTATAGTAGGTGGTAAGTTGTGAAAAAGCTTGAAATTAATTCTTTATTTGATGGCTTAACATTAAGTGTTTTAATTCTAAAGCCAAAAGGAAAAATAAAAGGAGTAGTTCAAATAGCTCATGGTATGGCAGAACATAAAGAAAGATATATTCCTTTTATGGAATTTTTAAATGATAAGGGGTATGCTGCAGTTATTCATGATCATAGGGGACATGGGAAAAGCGTTAAGAGTAGTGATGATTATGGTTATTTTTATGATGATACAGGAGTTGCTATTGTTGAAGACTTGCATCAGATTACACTTTATATAAAAGAGAATTTTCCTAATTTACCAATTTACTTATTTGGTCATAGTATGGGGTCAATGGTTGTTAGAAAATATATTAAAAAGTATGATAAAGATATTAGTAAATTAATTGTGTGTGGAGCACCTAGTAGAAATGATGATGTTGGTATAGCTTTAAAATTAACAAAAATCTTATTAAAAATAAAAGGTGATAAACATCGTAGCAAACTATTAGATAAACTTACTTTTGGAAGTTATAATAAAAAGTTTAGAATGGAAAATAGTAAGAATGCTTGGTTATGTAGTGATAGAAATGTAGTTAAAGACTATGATGAAGATTCGCAATGTGGTTTTATATTTACTCTTAATGGCTTTTGGAACTTATTTGTGTTATTAAAAGATATTTATAATGAAGAAGATTATTTAGTTAGAAATCCTAATATGCCAATTTTATTTATCGCAGGGGGACAAGATCCAGTTATTAATAGTAAAAGAGATTGGGAAGAGTCACAATTGTTTTTCAAAAATATTGGATATGATAATGTTAAAGGGATTTTATATAGAAACATGCGCCATGAAATACTTAATGAAATTGATAAAATACAGGTTTATGAAGATATTTTAAATTTTATAGAGTCATAGAAATATGGCTTTTTGCGTATTAGAAAATTATTAAATAATAATGTTTTTTAAATTATAGATGTATGCTATAATTGGTATAGGAGGAAGTTATGGATTTTTATATCGATTTAGGTTCTTCAACAATTAAAGTGTATGAATATACAACTGAATTAAATTTGTTAGAAGAACATTCAATTTATTTTAAAAATGGGTTTACTAGTGAGGAAGGTATTAGTAAAGAAAATGAGACAGAACTTATAAATTATTTTCAAGAATTAAAAAATAAATATAAGATGGAGTATCATAATACCCATATTTTTGTTACAGGGATATTTAGAGAATTATCTAGTGCTAAAAAACAATATATGATTAAATTATTTAATGATAAACTTGATTTGCATTTTAATATTATTAGTCATGGAATTGAAAATTATTATTTAGGTAAAGCAATGGAACATGATTATAATAATAAAAAAGTTATGATTATTAATATGGGTGGAAAAACGACTGAATTAGTTACTTTTGATAAAGGAAGTATTATAGCAAGAGAAAATTTAAAAATAGGTGTAGCAGATTTACTTAATGGTTTTCCACAAGTTAATGAAGAAATTAGTGCTTGTTCAGTAGAAGAAATGAATGAATTTGTAAAAGAAAAATTAAAAGATATTTCTTTTGATAAAGATTATGATTGTGCTATATTTACTGGTGGCGAAGAAAGATTTGAAAAATTAACTAATTTTAATTTAGTGCTAAATACTTTATTTCAAGATGGCATACATAAATATATGCTTAGTTTAGAAGATTATATTGAAGGAACTGGGAGAGTTTTTGATACGATAACTTTAAGTGAATTATATGAATTAATGCCTGGAAATCCTAAATGGATGGATGGCGCTAGAGCGGGAGCTATTATTCCTCTTGCAATATTTGAGCTTGCCAATATTAAGACAATTATACCTTCAGATTTGAATTTAATTAATGGAGTTATAAACGATAAATAAATTTAAAAAAGTCATTCTTTATATGGCTTTTTTTTATGTATTTTGTTATAATAAATAATAGGGTAGAGTGATATTAAATGGAAAGAATATTAAAGGCAGAAGAATTAGAAAAAATTAATGCATATTTTAGAGCAGCTAATTATTTGGCAGCTTGTGAATTATATTTAAAAGATAATCCGCTTCTTAAGGAACCTTTAAAGTTAGAACATATAAAATCTAAACTAGTAGGTCATTGGGGAACAACGCCAGGACAAAACTTTGTTTATGTTCATTTAAACCGAATTATCAAAGAGCATAATTTAAATATGATTTATTTAAGTGGGCCAGGACATGGTGGAGGAGCTTTTTATTCTAATATTTATTTAGAGGGAACTTATAGTAAGGTTTATCCAGAAGTTTCATATGATGAATATGGTTTGAAAAAGCTTTTTAAACAATTTAGTTTTCCAGGTGGTACTTCTAGTCATGTGGCACCAGAAATGCCAGGAAGTATTAATGAAGGTGGAGAACTTGGTTATAGTCTTGCACATGCTTATGGAGCTGTTTTAGATAATCCGGATTTATGGGCAGCTTGTGTAATAGGTGATGGGGAAGCAGAAACGGGACCTCTAGCAGCTAGTTGGCAATTAAATAAATTTTTAAATCCTAAAAATGATGGGGTTGTTTTACCAATACTTCATTTAAATGGTTATAAAATTGCTAATCCAACTATTTTAGCAAGAATTAGTAAAGATGAGCTAACAATGTATTTTAAAGGTATGGGTTATGAACCTTATTTTGTGGAGTATAAAAATGATGCGCAAATACATGAAGATATGGCTTATGCTTTAGAGACTATTGTTAAAAGAATTAAAGAAATTAAAGAAAAGGCTAAAAATAATGATGATAGTTCAAGACCTATGTGGCCTATGATAATTTTAAAAACACCTAAAGGTTGGACTGGTCCTAAATTAGTTGATGAAAAAGTTATTGAAGGTACTTTTAGAGCTCATCAAGTTCCAGCACAAGTTGATAAGGAGCATAGTATGAATTTGGATATTTTAGAAGAATGGCTTAAAAGTTATAGGCCTTGGGAATTATTTGATAGTAATGGAACTTTAAAAAGAGGTTTACAAGATTTAATTCCAGAAAATCCAATGGGTATGAATCCTCATGCGAACGGAGGAGAATTATTAAAAGAATTAGAAGTACCAGATTTTAAAGATTATATGTTAGAAATAAATCCTGGAATTACTAAAAAAAGTGATATGATGGAACTAGGTAATTTTATTCGGGATGTAGTAAAAAATAATTCGGATAATTTTAAAATATTTGGTCCTGATGAAGCTTTATCTAATCGTTTAAATCATGTATTTCTAGCTACTAATAGAAAATGGAATGGGGAAACTATAGAGGGTGATGAATTCTTAAATAGTGATGGAGCAGTAATTGATAGTATTTTATCAGAGCATGCTTTAGAAGGAATGCTCGAGGGTTATCTTTTAACGGGAAGACATGGGTTTATTCATACATATGAAGCATTTAGTAGAGTAATAGATTCAATGGTTAGTCAACATGCTAAATGGCTTAAGATTTCTAAAGAGCTTCCATGGCGTAAAGATATAGCTAGTTTAAATATTATTCTTACGAGTCATGTATGGCAACAAGACCATAATGGATATACACATCAAGACCCAGGATTTTTAAATCATTTAGTTACAAAAAAACCGGAGTTAGTGAGAATTTATTTACCAATAGATGCTAATACATTAATATCATGTTTTGATCATGTTATAAAAACAAAAAATTATGTAAATGTTATTGTAGCTAGTAAACATCCATCATTACAATGGTTAAATAAAGAAGAAGCGATAAAACATTGTACTAAAGGAATTGGTGTTTTGCCTTTTGCTAGTAATGATAAGGGTAATCCCGATGTAGTTTTAGCTAGTGCTGGAGATACTCCTAATTTAGAAGTTATCGCCGCCAGTGAACTTTTAAGAAAATTTATTCCTAATATAAAGGTTAGAGTAGTTAATGTTATAGATTTAATGAAACTTGTTAGTCATGAAGAACATCCACATGGATTAACAGATAAAGAATATGACGAACTATTTACAATAGATAAACCAATAATTTTTGCTTTTCATGGCTATCCTAATTTAATTCATGAACTTACTTATAAAAGAGTAAATAATAATTTACACGTAAGAGGATATAAAGAAGAAGGCGCTATTACAACACCATTTGATATGAGAGTTTTAAATGGAATTGATAGATATAGTTTAGTTTTAATGGCTTTGAAATACTCTGATTATGATGATAAAAATGCAAGAAAGTTACAAGAATATGCAAGAGAAATGCTTGATAAACATGTTAAATATATAAAAGAGAATGGTATTGATATGCCAGAAATAACAGAATTTACTTTAAGTGAGGAAGGTGTATAAAATGACTTACGATTATATTATTATAGGAGCAGGAATGGGTGGTATGGCCGCCGGTTTAGAGCTTGCTAATAATCATAAAAAAGTACTTATTTTAGAAAAAAATAGTTTGCCTGGAGGTTGTGTTACAACATTTAAAAAAGGACGCTTTGAATTTGATTTAAGCTTATATGATTTATATGATTATGGTTCTTTAGATAAAAAAGGTGATATTAGAAAACTTTTTAGTGATTATAATATTGATATTGAAACAGAATTAGTTCCTTTTAATGCCAGAGTAAAAGATTTAAGTACTGGTGATGATTTTAGAGTAAAAGGTAATATTGATGAGTTTTTTGTAGAATTAGAAAAGTTAAAAAGTGGTTCGGCTGATTCTTTAAAAGAGTTCTTACGAGTTATTAAAGAGATTAATGAAGCAGTAGAAGCTTTAAAAAAAGGTCATGAAGATTTAAGTGATTATCCTAAATTTTTAAAATATTTAGATAGTACAGTTATTGATGCCTTAACAGATTTAAAAATGCCTAGAGAAACTATTTATCGTTTATGTTTTATGTGGGTTTATCTCGGAAGTCCACTTGATAAATTATCTTTTATTGATTTTGCTGTATTTATGTATAGATTAGTTTTTAAAAAAAGAGCAATTTTAAAAAATAAAAATATTGATATGGCTTTAAAAATGATTAATCGTTATCAAGATTTAGGTGGTAAAATATATTATCATTCTAAAGTTGTAGAAATAGCTGATAATGGCCTATCAAATAAAATTGTTAAAACTAGTGATGGCAAAGAGTATAAATGTAGAGAAGTCATTTGTAATGTTTCGAAAAGATATGCTTATACTAATTTAATAAAATTAGAAGATAAAGATGTAAATCGTTTAGAAAATGCTAGAACTTTAGCGCCTAATGGAGTTATGGTATATTTAGGATTAAATAAAGATTGTAGTTCATTAGGACTAAAATATTATCATTATTATCAGTTCCAAAATTTATATAGTACAGCAGTTATAAAAAATATGGCTAATTTATATCATGGAACAATTGATGCCGTAGTACCAAATGTAGTTAATGAATTTGCTAGTCCTAAAAATACAACTATTTTAGTTTTGAAAACAACTTATTTTGATGATGCTTTAGAGAAACTTAGATATGATAATCATATAGATATAAAAGAGAAAATTGCTAATGATTTAATTGAACAATTTGAAAATACTTTTAATATAGATATTAAAGAATTTATTGAAGAAATAGAAGTAATTACACCATTAAATTTAGCTAATTATACGGGTACACCTAATGGTAGTATTATGGGTTATATGCGTAAGAGTTATGATAATGCGATTCATAGACTTATATCTTATGAAGATGAAAAAATAGATAATATTCATTTTGTTGGAGGTTCTAGTATTTTTGGAGCAGGTGTTCATAATGCTATTTATAGTGGTTATTTTGTAGCTTCTAAGATACTTGAAAGTGAGGTTAATGATGGAGAATAGTGTAGAAAAAGTTAGAAATATTAGAAAAGATATTATAAAGGATTACTCAAGTAAAAGTTTACCTAAAACTAATATAGATATGATGGTAAATGAAGTAAGTGAATTTCGTGATGTTATTGTTAAAGAAATATATGATGAAGCACCTGATGTTAAATCTTTTGTTTTAGCTCCTAATAAAAATAAAGGAGTTAATGGATTAGAACCTTTTAAAGCAGGACAATATATTAGTATAAAACTTACAATAAATGATATAGTTACAACAAGAGCCTATTCTTTATCATCTAGTCCAAGTGAAGCCTTAAAAGGATATTATCGTATTACAATTAAAAGAGTCGAAAATGGATTAGTAAGTAATTATATGTTAGATGAAGTAAAAGTTGGTGAAGAACTCAGAGTAAGTAAACCAGCAGGTGATTTTGGATATTTAAAAGTACGTGATGAAGAAAATGTTATTGGAATTGCTGGTGGTAGTGGTATAACGCCTTTTATTTCTTTAGCAAAAGCAATAGAAGAAGGAATAGAAGATTGCAATTTGACTGTTTTATATAGTGTTCGAACTTATGATGATATTATATTTAAAAGAGAAATTGAAGAATTTAATAGAAAATCTAAAAGAGTTAAATTTGTTATTACCCTAACAAGAGAAGAAAAAGAAGGCTATTTAAATGGACACTTAAATAAAGAAATGCTTGAACCATATATTAAAGAGTTTAATACAGTTTTAATGTGTGGACCTAAAGCAGTATATAAAGCGATGAATGAAATATTATTATATTTTAATATTCCTAGAAAATGTGTTCATTATGAAAATTTCTTTAGTGATTATAAACCTAATGAGGTTAAAACATATAAACTTAGAATTTTAACTAAAGGGGAAGTTAAAGCTATAGAATGTAAAAGTAATGAAACGTTATTAGTATCTATGGAAAAAGCAGGGATAGAAGCACCTTCATTATGTCGAGTAGGTGAATGTGGTTTTTGCAGAAGTATTTTAATTGATGGGAAAATTAAAATGGTTGGAGGAGTACAACCTAAAGCTTTAAGCGAAAATGATTATTTTCATCCTTGTATAACTTATCCAGAAAGCGATATTGTTTTAAAATTAGATATTTAATAAGGTATAATTTGCTTGAAAAGGAAATTAATTCTTATGGAGAAAATGAAAAAGGAAATAATGCATCTTTTGAAAGAGTGCAAAATGAACGATTCAACAATAACGGGAGTAATGGAATTATTGAAAACGAAGGAAAATACCAAAATGGTACTGGATTATATAAAGAGATACAAGGAAATCTTAACAGACCATCAAATGAGACAATATATGGTAAAAATTTTATTATGGGACAAGAACTAGATAATAGTTCTTTTAATTTGCCTTCTGCTAAAAAAATAATTAAAGAAATAAAGATATTAATATCACTCTGGAAAGTAATATTAAAAATAAGAATAATATTGTTTATGATATTGATAAAGACATAATAAAAAAAGCTACTGCCCCGACGCTCCAATTGCGTAAAGTCAGTAGCTTTAATGAAAAATCGGATGTCAAGGATAGGCTCCAATTGCCTATGCGAGACTCTAGTAGCAGTACTACTAGTGATATTCCTAAAAATATCAGTCCGATTTATTACAGTAATAATACCATAAATGACATTGTAAATCAAGTAGCACCATTACCTATTAATAATTCTATGCAGAAAAAATGATGGATTTAAAACAAAAACAAATAAACGATTTAGAAAATAATATAAGACAAAATGGTATGACCCACCCAATAGAACTTATAAAAAGGGAAGATGGTACAATAGTTATAAATAATGGCAATCATAGATTAGAAGTTGCTCAAAAAATAGTGTTAAAAGAAGTTCCTGTAAAATTTATAGGGGATTATGTTGCTAATACTTCGAATACAGAGTATAATATAACTAATTAAAAATTTATAAAAGGTGAAGAAAATGGCAATTTCAGAAGCATTAAGAGAGTTGAAAAGAACAATGATAGCACACAACTTATCGTTAGAAGCAGCATTAGAGATAGTGTCTTGTCTAACGAGGGACGACCAATTCGAGGAAATGACAAGGTACATTCGCCATTGGTCAGATATAATAACAGACCATCAAGCAGTACAACATGCCAAGAAAATATTACGCAGAGAGTGGGAACAACAGAATCAGAAGAACTAAAAATGAAGTGATACAATAAAAGTAGACAGATAAAAAAAGAACTGTTTACTTTTTTA
>CAJUNE010000035.1 GCA_910587745.1 uncultured Bacilli bacterium | reverse complement strand
TAGAACAAGAAGATGGAAGTTATCAAGAGGTAGAAGAAATACCTCAAAGTGGATATGCAGTAAATACTAGCAAGAGTACATGTAGTAATGGAGCCAGGCCAATAGGAATAACTCCTAATATAACTGTAAAAGGGTTAACAAAAAGTGGAACAAGTTGTTATTTGTATTTAGACAAAGCAGCAAAAGAAGTAAATACATTATTAGGCAATTTAACAGTAAAAACAAATGAGCCAGACTTTAGCATTAACGCTTATGTAGATGAAGGTGTATATGAGACAAGTGATGAAATGTATGGAGGAACATCATACTATTGGCGAGGAGCAGCAACAACTAATTATTTAAAATTTGGTGGTTTCTGTTGGAGAATAGTTCGAATTAATGGTGATGGTAGTTTAAGATTAATATATGACGGGTCTACATGTCACGCAAACGGTACATCAACAACGGAAAGTGTTATTGTTGGGGCAACAAATGCAGAAAAATATTATGCAACAAGTGATGGACAATATAATAATAGTTCATATGTTGGATGGACATATACTTTAGGTAGTCAAAGACCAGTAAATAATAATACTGCAATATCAAGTAATATAAAAATACAAACAGAAAAATGGTTTAATACAAATATAACTGGTACAAATCTAGAGAAAGTTGCTGATGGAAAATTCTGTAATGATAGAAATGTTGATAAGCCATTATCAACATGGGAATCTGGATATATTGATATATGGTCAGACACAGGAACGAAATTTGGCTATGCAGGTCCTAAAAGATTATATGAATTATATCAACCTACGTTAAAATGTAATCCTCAAGATATATATATTATGAAGGTAGGAGCAATAACAGCAGATGAAGTAGAATTCGCTGGAAGTAAAAACGAAAACAACTATAATTATTATTTATATAATGGACAAAATTATTTTACAATGACTCCATATTTTTGGAGCGGCAGTTTTGGCGGGGTATTTCGCGTGGATTTAAATGGTTATCTTGCTTATGTTAGTTTAGATTGGACAAGCAGTGGATTGCGTCCAGTAATTAACTTAAAATCAGATATAATAATATCTAGTGGTAATGGTACTTTAGATAATCCTTATATAGTTGCTGATTAATTATTGCTTTTTTTAGTAAAAAAGAGTATTATATTAATAGGATTATTATTCTTATATTTCTTTTGGGATATATATGTAAAGTTTTAAGTCCTAAAGGAGGTTAGTTTAATGTCAGACAAAAAAATAGTTTGTAAAGATTGTGGTAAAGAATTTGATTTTACAGCAAAAGAACAAGAATTTTATCAAGAACATGGTTTAACAGAACCAAAAAGATGTAAAGCTTGTAGAGATTTAAAAAAACAAAATAATAGTAGAAAAACAGCTTAATTTGATAAGTTGTTTTTTTATTGACAAATTTTTTGTTTTTTATTTTGTATAATTATATTGGTGATAATATGAAAAGATTTATAACAAGAAAGACTATTAAAGTTCCAAGATATAAATTATTGTGTTTTTATATAATTTTAATTATTGTTTTAATGGTTTTTATTAAATTAACTTTAAACATGTTTTTAAAATCTTTTGATCAAGAAAAATTAACTAGTTCTATTATTAATAATAGTTATGGAAGTATTTTTAGTATTAATAATAATAGTAAAGAAAATAGATTTTATAATAATATATTTGGTTTTCCGTTTAGTAATGAATCTAAAGTAAGTAATACTATAGATACAGAGCCTGTAATATATTTATATAATACTTTTCAAACTGATAAATATGTTAATCCTTATTATAGTTCTTATAGTATAAATCCAGTTGTAACGCAGGGCAATTTAATATTACAAGAATATTTAAAAAAACTAAATATTAATTCTTTAGTAGAAAAAGAAAGTGTTGCTAAAACTTTAAAAGATAATAATATAGATTATTCTCTTAGTTATAAAGGGTCTAGAATATTAATGGAAAAAGCTAAAAATAATATTCAAACTTTAGAATACTTTTTTGATATAGGATTAAGTGAAGATAAAAGAGATGCTACTACTTATATAGGAGAAAAAGAAAATTTTGCTAAAATATTATTTATTGTAGGAACAGATTATGATACCTATGAAGAAAATAAAAGATTTGCTACTATTTTAAATGATAAGTTAATAAATGTTAATAAAAATATTACTAGAGGAATTAGTATGCGAGGAGGAAATGGTTTTCATGGTGTATATAATCAAGATTTCTCTTCTAAAGCTTTGAGAATCTTTATTGGTGGTAAAGAAAATACTATTGATGAAGTTAATAGAAGTTTAAAATTATTAGCTAATGTTATAGCGCTTTATATAGAGGAGGAAAAGAATGAAAAAAAATAAAAAAACTAGATATTTTTTTAGAACAATATATATATTATTTTTTATATATATTGCTCTTATTATTGCTTATGAAAGTGGTTATTATGAAACTAAATCACATAATAGAGCAGTTCTTACTAAAGAAGCGATGGAAAGATTTGAAAGTGATTTAGCTCAAGGACAAGTAATAGATGTTAAAGATTATTTAAAAGAAGAAAAAGTAGACTATTCTAATGGGGTAACAAAAGTTGGTAATAAAATATCTAATGGAATAAGTGACTTTATGACTAAAGGGTTATCAGGAATTTTTGATGTGTTAAAAGGATGGTTTTGGTAATAGATAAAAAATTATATAAAAAACAAGTGATGTAAAGTGGGCGCATAACTTGACTTCCTTATTATGTTTCTTTCTGTATACATTTTTACTAGATAATTCTTTTTATGTCAAATTTTCTATAAAAATATTATTGCTTTTACAAAGTGCAACAAATCTTGACATAACTTTATGCTATGATAAGTTTATTTTCTAATATATTTAATGAAAATATAACTTGAAAGGAGCAAAAGTTATGATTACAAAAGAGAAAAATATTCCATTAAATGACGTAGTATTTAATAAATATAAAAACGTTAATGAAATATTTAAAAGTGAAATATTAGACGAAGAAAATGGATATTATGTTATGTCAAAACTAAAAATAGAAAAAGAATTTATTTTTAATTTAAGCAATACTGATATATATCATTTTGCTGTTATAATTTTTAAAAAATATCATAATATTAATATATTTAAGAATAATAGAGTAGATATAATAGTCTCAAATACTGATATAAAAGAAAGTATAAATAAAATAAATAATAATTCTTTACAAAAAA
Organism: uncultured Bacilli bacterium; assembly: GCA_910587745.1. Taxonomy (GTDB): domain Bacteria; phylum Bacillota_I; class Bacilli_A; order RF39; family UBA660; genus Caccenecus. Next base: position 8,731 of record CAJUNE010000035.1, on the reverse strand, counting down.
GATATTTAAAATAGCATTTAATTATTTTTTCTGATTTAGGTAATATCATAAGAAACGCGATATTAGTTAATCAAACTCTAGAAAATAAAGATAGATCTCAAAACAAGCTTTGGAGCTATTATTTAATTAAGTTAGTTATAGAAAATATTGAGTTTTTATTTGAGTTTGATGTAATATATAAAGAAAACAAAGAAAATCATTATAGAATACAAAGATTAGAAAAAATATAAAAGCAAGTTATGTCGTCCGGAAGTATTAATAATACCTCTCCGAATTTAACATAACTTGCTTCTGTTTACAATGATATCATATGATTTGCACTAAGTCAAATTTTCTTTTTATAAACTTAAATATGGTAGAAAACTAATTTTTATATAGTTTTTTTTCTCTTTTCTTAGTATAATTAAATGAGAGGTGAGTTTATGCGAATAGTTGTTAGTGCTGGTGGTACTGGTGGACATATTTATCCAGCTTTGGCTATAGTAAATAAACTAAAAGAAGAATGTAAAAATTTGGAAGTTTTATATATTGGTACAAAAAATAGAATGGAAAGTGAAATTGTTCCCAATAGAGGTATTCCTTATGAAGGTATAGAAATATATGGTTTTAGTAAAAATATTATGAAAGATATTAAAAATATTTTTTATATTAATAAAAGTTATAAGAAATGTGTTAAATTAATAAAAGATTTTAATCCAGATTTAGTTTTAGGTTTTGGAGGATATGTAACTTATCCTGTTTTAAAAGCGGCTAAAAAACTTAAAATTAAAACATTTTTACATGAGCAGAATAGTATTGTTGGAAAAACTAATAGAGTATTATCTAAAGATATAGACTTGGTAGCAGTTTCTTTTGAATCTACAAAAGAGAGTTTTAAAAAAGCGAAAAAAGTTATTTATTCTGGAAATCCTTGTGGAGAAGCATCTTTAAGTACGAAAGAAATTAAAAAAAGTGATATAGGACTTGATAATAATAAAAAGTTGGTTTTAGTTGTAGCGGGTTCTTTGGGTAGTAGTTCTATGAATGCTAAATTAAAAGAATTTATTTTAATGTCGCGTAAAAGTAATTATCAAATTTTATATATTACAGGTAAAAAATATTATGAAGACTTTATTAAAGATTTAAAACTTCCTAGTAATGTAAAAGTTTTACCTTATTTAGATAATTTAGCTGGGTTAATTAAAAATACGGATTTAATGGTTACAAGAGCGGGAGCTAGCACAATGAGTGAGATTTTAGCTTTAAATGTGCCTGCAATATTTATTCCAAGTCCTTATGTTGCTAATAATCATCAGTTTTATAATGCTAAAGAAATTGTTGATAAAAAAGCAGGGATGATGATTGAGGAAAAAGATTTAACAGGTGAAAAATTATTTTTAGAAGTTACAGAAATACTTAATAATGAAGAAAAATATCAAATTATGAAGAATAATTTAAAAAATATGGGACGTACTGATAGTAGTGAGCTAATTGTAAATGAAATTAAGGTGATTTTAAATGGAAAATATTAAAGATATAACTATAAAAAAAGATGTTTCTTTAAAAAATTATAATACTTATAAAATAGTATCAAAAAGTGATTATTTAATAGAAGTTTCATCTATTGAGGGGTTAATAGATTTAATTAAGTATTTAAAAGAAAAAAATATTGATTTCATGATTTTAGGTAATGGTTCTAATGTAATATTAGACGATTATTTTAAAGGCGCTATTATTAAACTTAGTGGTTTTGATTATGTAAATATTAATAATAAAAAGGTTGTAGTTGGAGCAGGAACTATGATGGCTAAACTTACAATGAGTACAATAAATGAAAATTTGACTGGTTTAGAGTGGGCTGTTAATATTCCGGGAACTATTGGAGGTTCAATAGTTGGAAATGCTGGTGCCTATAATTCAGAAATATTTGATAATCTTATAAGTATAAAAGTTTTGAATAATAATTTTGAAGTTGTAGATATGCCAAAGGATAAATTTATTCATGAATATCGTCATACTAATATTAAAGAATTAGGCTTAATTGTTTTAGAAGCAACTTTTTTGTTAGAAGATGGCAAAAAGGAAGAATCTTTACAAATTATTCAAGATAGATGTGAAAGACGTAAAATTAGTCAACCACTTGATATGCCATCAGCGGGTAGTGTTTTTCGTAATCCAGAAGGAGATTATGCAGGAAGACTTATTGAAGCAGTTGGTTTAAAAGGAAAAAAAATAGGTGGAGCAGAAGTTTCTAATAAACATGCCAATTTTATTGTCAATGCTGGTAATGCTACTAGTAATGATGTAAAAAGTTTGATAAAATTAATTAGAGAAGAAGTTAAAAAAGAATTTAATATTGACCTAGTATTAGAACAAGAAATAATTAACTGGAAATAATTTAAAAAGGTGCGAAAATAATGGCTATAAAAAAGGTAAAAAGGAAGAAACTTAATATAAAAAGACTTATATTGTTATTATTAATTTTATACTTAATAATAATGATTTGTTATGCAATTATTTCGATGCCTATAAAAAATATCTATATTAGAAATACAAGACTTATAAAAGATAATGAAATTATTGAAATAGCTGGGATTAAAAACTATCCAGGAATATTTAAGATAAGTTCAAAAAAAATGGAAGAAAATATAAAAAAATTAGATTTAGTAAGCAGTGTAAAAGTAAAAAAGAAAATTTGGGGAAAAATAATTATAACTGTTGAGGAAGCAAAACCACTTTTCTATAATAGAAATGAAGAGAAAATTGTTCTTAGTAATATGAAAAGAGTTAGTCCAAGTAATAAATATTTAGGCATTCCAACTCTTGTTAATTATGTACCAAATGATTTGTTAGAAAATTTTATAAAAGCTTTTAGTATTATTGATAATGATATTATAGGTATGATTAATGAGATAAAATATAATCCAGATATAGCAGGAGATATTGTTATTGATAATAATCGCTTTTTACTTAGTATGAATGATACTAATTTAGTTTATGTTAATACACTTAATATGAAAAGATTGAATGACTATAAAAAAGTTATGGGGACTATTGGAGATGCTAGAGGTACTTTATATTTGGATAGTTATAATAGTAATAATAGTCTTTTTACACAGTTTGAAAATCAAGATACTGATGTAAATAATGATGATAAAAAAGATGATGAAAATGCAGGGGATAGTGATAATGATGGAAGAGAAGATTAATTATCAAAATAAACTTTTAGATTTAGTAAAAACATTTGATGGTAAACCAAAACTATTACTTCATAGTTGTTGTGGTCCTTGTTCAACACAAGTAATAGATTTTTTAAAAGACTATTTTATAATTACTATTTATTATTATAATCCTAATATTGAGCCTTTTCATGAATATTTAAAAAGAAAAAATGAACAAATAAAATTTATTCAAAAGTTTAATGAAAATAGTCAGAATAAACTTGAATTTATAGATTGTGATTATAATAATGATACTTATAAAAAACTAGTTGATAATATCGAACAAATAAGAGAAGGCGGGGCTAGATGCTCTAAGTGTTTTTATTTAAGATTAGAAAATACTGCTAAAAAAGCTCTAGAAAATAATTTTGATTACTTTGGAACAACTTTAACTGTTAGTCCTCATAAAAATAGTCAGATTATAAATAAAATAGGGGAAGATATATCTAATAAATTAAATATTAAGTATATTTATGGTGATTTTAAAAAGAATGATGGCTATAAAAAAAGTATAGAATTTGCTCGAGAGTATGATTTGTATCGCCAAGATTATTGTGGGTGCTTATATGGTATGGATTTACAAAATAAAAGTATGAAAAAAGAAGAAACAGCTAATTAATGTTCTTCTTTTTAAATTTCTAATTCTTCAGTAGAGGAAGTATCAATTGTTTTTAAAACTTCTTCCATAGTAGTTAATCCTTCAATTGCTTTTTTTAATCCATCTTCAAACATTGTAGTGATGTCTTCTTTAGAATTGTAAACTAATTTTTTTAATTCTTTACGATTCATATTGGATGTTATAGCATCTCTAATATCTTCATTAATAGTTAATACTTCATGAATAGCAATTCTACCAATAAATCCATGATTACAATATTTACAACCAACAGGTATATAAACTTCGGGAACAGTAATACCTAAATGTTTTTTGATTAAACTTCTTTCATATTCATTTGTAGGTCTAGTACTGCGACATCTTGGACAAAGCTTTTTGACAAGTTTTTGAGAAATGATTCCAGTTAGAGCAGAACCTAATAAATATCTTTCTACTTCCATATCAATTAATCTTTCAATAGTAGTTAGGGAATTATTAGTATGAACTGTTGATAATACTAAGTGACCAGTAATACTAGCACGCACCGCAATACGAGCTGTTTCATTATCTCTTATTTCACCAACCATTATAATATCAGGGTCTTGTCTTAAAATACTTCTTAAAGTATGAGAAAAGGTGAGGCCAATATCACTTAATACTTGAACTTGATTAATATTTTCGATTTTCATTTCAACGGGGTCTTCCACAGTGATTATGTTTCTTTCTTTACTATTTAATTTTTGAAGTAGGGCATAGACAGTTGTAGATTTACCAGTACCTGTTGCACCTGTTACTAAGATTAAACCATTGGGTTTAGCTATCATTTTATTTATTTTATTTAAATTATTTTCGGAAAAACCTAAGTTTTCTAAACCTTTTAAACTCATAGAATAGTCAAGAATACGAATAACTATTTTTTCACCATCGACAACAGGGAGTGATGATACACGTAAATCTAGATTATAAGAATCAACAATATTTTTAATCGCGCCATCTTGAGGTAGTCTTGTTTCAGTTATATTCATACCACTTATTATTTTTATTCTAGTAATTAGATTTTTCTTTAACATATTAGGTATTTTAGCATAATCTTGTAATTCGCCATCTATTCTTATTCTAACCATTAATGAATTTCTTGAGGGGTCAAAATGAATATCACTAGCTTTTCTTTTTATAGCATCTACTATTATTATATTTACTATATCTACGATGGATGTATGTTCAAAATCAAATTCTTTCATATTAAGTATCACCTATTCTAATATAGATTATACTATATTTTTAAGATTTTCTCAATTTATATTTCCTAAATTTATGTAAAGATGTTATAATACTTTTAGTGATGTAAAAATGGAAATAGTTACAATAGAATCTTTAGACCATTTCGGGTTAGGTATTGCTCATATAAATGAAAAAGTTGTTTTTGTAGAAAATGCTCTACCAGGAGAAGTTGTTAAAATAGAAAAACTTGAAGATAAAAATAAATATATGAAAGCAAGAGTTTTAGAATATATAAAGAAAAGCGATAAAAGAATAGAAGCAATATGTCCTTATTTTAATATATGTGGAGGATGTGCTTTAATGTTTTATACTTATAATGATACATTGCATTATAAACTTAAAAAGGTGAGTGAATTAATATTTAAGAATAAAATAAAATATAATGGTAATATTGAAATAGTTAAAAATCAAAATCCAATCAATTATCGAAATAAAGTTAGTTTAAAAATAGTTGATGGAAAAATAGGGTATTATAAAAGTAAAACCCATGAACTCGTAGAAATAAGTGAATGTTTGGTTGCTAATCAAGAAATAAATAAAATTATTAAGAATTATAAGTTTTTAAATGTTCAAAATGGTTCTTTAGTAATTAGAGTTAATTCGAATAAAGAAGTTTTACTCATTGTTGAGAGTGCTAGTGATAATTATAATATTGAAATTGATAGATTAAAAGAATTAGTAAAGTTAGTAGGTATTGTTTATAATAATAAAACTATTTATGGAGATAATTTCTTTTATGAAAGAATAGGGGGATTCTTATTTAAAGTAAGCTTTAATTCTTTTTTTCAAATTAATCATTATATTTGTTCTTTATTATTTAAATTTATAAATGAAGAGATATCACAAAATGATACAATACTCGATTTATATAGTGGAGTAGGAACTCTTGGAATAGTCGCTAGTAAAAAAGCTAGAAAAGTTATAAGTGTTGAAATTGTAAAAAATGCAGTTTTAAATGGGATATTTAATGCTAAAATTAATAAGCAAAATAATATTCAGTTTATACTTGGTGATACTTCTAAAATAGTTAATAAAATTAAAGATGATTTTGATACTTTAATAATAGATCCGCCTAGAAGTGGATTAGATAAAAATACTATTTCGTTTATAAAAAATAAGTTGCCTAAAAAAATTATTTATGTTTCATGTGATGCGAATACTTTAATGCGTGATTTAAAATTATTAGAAAACAACTATGAAATTAGTAATTATAAAGTTTTAGATATGTTTAGTTATAGCTATCATTTGGAGAGCTTTGTTGTTTTAAAAATAAAATAATAGCGAATTATAGTTTGTATTGAATTTGACAAAATTATTGTTTTGTGGTATAATTATATCATATAAAAAGGGAATTAGGGGGGATACTATGCAACTTCAAAATGTTAATTTGGCTGCAAATAATGAATTTGCAAAATTAAGTGCAATAGATTTATTACTTTTATCACAGGAATTGGATAGTGTTTTTTTAGAATATCGTGATAGTTTGAATTTAGAAAGAAAATTTCGATTTGGTATAGAACTTGAATATGAAGGTACTGAAAGAAAGAATTTTTCAGACTTTCTTAAAAAACGAAATTTAAATTGGAAATCTGTGGACGATGAAACTTTAGCTTCGGGTGGTGAAGCTGTATCTCCACAATTATTTGATCAGAGAAAAACTTGGGAGAATTTGCAAACAATTTGTCAATATTTAAAAGCCAACAAAGCAGATACAAGACATAATTCTGGTTTACATATTCATATTGGCGCTCATATTTTAGGAGAAAACATTGATGCTTGGCGTAGATTTGCTAAATTATATACTATTTATGAACGTGTTTTAATTCGTTTTGGTTTTGGAGATAAAATAAATGCTAGACGTACATTATTTAGTTATGCTAAGCCTGTTGGTTTGTCATTTTTAGGCACTATACATGATTTAGATCAAAATAGAAGTTTAATGGCCAGTAGAGCTTTTTATAAACAAATATATGATATTAAGAAAAATGCAATTAATTTACGTAGTTTGGATTTTTTAAAAGCTATTGTTAATATGAATACAATAGAGTTTAGAAATTTTAATTCTACTACTGAAGAGACTATAATTCAAAATGATATAAATGCTGTAAGTCATATGGTGCTTGCGGCTGCTAGTAATAATTTAGATGAAGATTTTTTAAATTATAAACTTAAGCAATTAGAACAACAATGTTTAAGTGAGAGAGCTTATTTAGAACAATGTAGCCAAATCTTACTTCGTGATATGGCAGAATTAGTGGATTTGATTTTTGATAACAATCAAGATAAAATATATTTTATGAGGCAATATGTTAGAAATTTTGAAACTTGTGAAGATCGTGAAGTAAAAGTTGCTAGGGAACTTGTAAGAAAATGAAATCAATATATTATATAGCTTATGGAAGCAATTTGAATTTAGGAAAGTTTATTGAGAGATGTCCTAGTGCTAAACTTTTAGGAACTAGTCTGTTATTGGATAAATCTTTAGTATTTAAAGGAGATGACGAAGAATATAGTTATTTAACTTTAGAAGAAGAATTAGGAAGTACTGTTCCAGTTGCAATATTTGAACTTTCTTATTTTGATTCAATACGATTAGATAAATATGAAGGATATCCAATGCTTTACTCTAAAGAGTGGATAGATTTAGATTTGGCTGGAAATTCTATAAGTGCTATGATTTATATAATGAGGCCTAGATATAATTATTATTTGCCTTCTTTGCCATATTTCAATTCTTGTCTTCGAGGTTATGATTATTTTAAATTTGATAAAAATTATTTAATTAAAGCTTTAAAAATAACAGAAGATAAAAGAAATAAACATAGATAAAAAAATAACTCAATAATATTTGAGTTATTTTTCGATTGTTCTGGCTTCTCTTGTTGAAATTCTTACCTTAGTTCCATTAATAGTCTTTTTTTGAATATTAGGTTTTTGTTTTGTTTTTGTTGCATTTAGTGCATGACTTCTTTTATTGCCTGATAAAGGTTTCTTTGTTGTAACTTTCTTAGCCATATTGCCACCTCCAAATTTGTTTTACTTATAAAACTTTACCATATTATATGGTAAAAGTCAATTTATTTATGTCTAAGTTTTATCTTTTAATTGAATTTTTTTTATAGTTGTGATATATTTGTTATTATAGGGAGGATATGAAATTATGAATGAAGAAAGACATGGCTTTTTTGATGCAGAAATGCAAATGTTGGAAAATTTTGTTGGAAAAGAAGTTTCTGTTATATATATTTCAAGAGGGGAGAAAAAATTAGAAGGAATAAAAGGCATCTTAACTAATGTAAGTTCTTATGATTCTGTTACCGTTAATAATAATGTTTATTATTTTTTAGGTTCTGCAAATACCATACTATGTATTGGCTATGGTGAGAACCAACAATTATATTTCAATAAAGGTATTCCCCAACAATCTTTTTTGCAATCTTATCCTAGTTATTTTAAAGAAGATATGCTTTTAATGAGTGAACAACAACAATATTTAGGATATAGTGTTAAAGGCGAAGAAATGTTAAAAGGAAGATAAAAATTAATTGCAGAGTAAAATAGTAATATAGATGTAGACATAAAGAAGGGTCTACATTTTTATTTTGTATAAAATTTTTAATATTGCATATTATTTTTTAGGAGATGATTTTATGAA
>CAJUNE010000034.1 GCA_910587745.1 uncultured Bacilli bacterium | reverse complement strand
CTTAACTAAACAAGTGATTCAAATAAACTTTGTAAAAGATAATAAGTATAAAAATGAAAAAATGATAAAAAAATATACATTAATGGAACAAAATAGTTTAGCAGATAAAATAATACCAGAATTATTTCAAATATATGTGATAAATGTTGCTAGTGAAGAGAAAATCTTATATAATAAAAGAGAAAAAGATTTCTATTTACTAATGAAGCTTATTAATGCTCGGACATTAGAAGAAATGGAAGAAGTAGTTAAGGGGAATGAAATAATGGAAAAAATATTAGAAGAGATGAAGAACTTTTCAGAAGAAGAATATGTACAAGATTATCATGCACAAGAGGTATTAATTAGAAGTCAGCATAATAGTGAAATGAAAGAAATTGAAAATCAACATGATAATGAGATGAAAGAATCAAAAGAAGAAGTTGTTAGAAATCTTCTAAAGACATCTTTAACAATTGAAGAGATTGCCAAAGCGACAAATATGTCTATAGAAGAAGTTACAAAACTTAAAAATTCTAATAAATAACTAATGGATATATCTGTTAGTTTTTTCATATGCTTTAATAGTGATAGATATGAGAGAAAGTATAAATTATTATTATAATTTTAATATTGAAGATGTTGAAAATTGGGGAGATACTTATCGATTTTATTATTTAGACCAATTATTTTATTTTGTGCCATTTAAAAGAGCAGAAGCGGAACTTGAAGATATAATTAATGTAAGTAAAGAATTAAAGCAAAAAAATATAGAAGTTCATGATATTGTTATGAATATATTTGGTAAAGTTATTACTAATATTCAAAATACTAATTATGTTCTTCTTCGAACAATTGGGGATATATCAAAAAAATTTGAAATAAGTGATATAATAAAAATGAATAATATGCTTATTTTAAATGAAAATAAAAGTAAATTATATCGTAATTCTTGGGCTAGCCTTTGGAGTGCTAAATTAGATTATTTTGAATATCAGGTAAGCGAACTTGGTAAAGATAAACCTTTAGTATTAGATAGTTTTAGTTATTATTTAGGACTTGGCGAAAATGCAATAAGTTATTTAAATGAGGTAACTAGTAAGTATGCTCCTAGTAAAGATGATAGAATATGCCTTTCACATAAAAGAATTGATGTACCTAATTATAAACTTAATTATTTAAACCCTTTTAGTTTTATTATGGATTATGAAGTAAGAGATTTAGCTTCTTATATAAAAAGTGCTTTTTTTAAAGGAGAAGATGCTTTATCTTATTTAAAAGAGTTACTTAGAATAAAAAGATTTACTATTTATAGTTATGGATTATTTTATGCAAGACTTGTTTATCCTACTTATTATTTTGATATTTATGAAGATATTATGAGTGGGAAAAAAGATGAAGATGATTTGATTTCTGTAATTGATAAAGTAGATGATTATGAAATATTTTTAAAAGAGGCTTATTATGAAATTAGTAAATATGCACCAATTGATAGGATAGAATGGTTGCTTCAAAAAAATTAAAATAATTATTTTACTATCATTTAATGTTTGGTTATTAATTAAGTAATAGAGTTAGAAAATTGGTTGTTAGTTAGCAATATAAATCTTGAAATCATATAAAAGATAAGATATAATTAAAGCGACAGTAAGGAAGTAAAATATATGGCTAGAAGAAAGAAGAATAATAAATTTAGTGGTAGCAATGGTTTAAAAATATTAATTATTTTATTTTTAGTAGGAAGTTTAATTTATAGTTTTTATGGCGATTATATAGATAGTTTTTTGTATAAATTTAGTTTATCCGAAAGCTATGCTTTAGATTCTATTCCTGAATATAAGGGTAAACCTTATGTAATTATTAATGATAATGAACCAAATTTTACTGATGAACTTAAAAATTCAACTAAATCTTTTGAAAATTATAGTAAACTTGATAAAATAGGTAGAGCTCAAGTAGCTTTTGCTAATATTAGTAAAGATTTAATGCCTAATGAAGAAAGAACTAGTATAGGTCAAGTTAAACCTAGTGGATGGCATACTGTAAAGTATGATATTGTAGATGGAAAATATTTATATAATAGATGTCATTTAATAGGGTTTCAATTGACAGGTGAGAATGCTAATAATAAGAATTTAATAACTTGCACTCGAAGTATGAATACAGGAGCAATGCTTGATTTTGAAAATAAAGTGGCTAAATATATTAAGAAAACAGGTAATCATGTATTATATAGAGTTACTCCTATTTATAAAGATACTAATAAACTTGCGAGTGGAGTACAAATGGAAGCTTATTCAGTTGAGGATAGTGGGAAAGGGATTAAGTTTAATGTCTATATTTATAATGTTCAAGATGGTATTGAAATAAATTATAAAACGGGGGATAGCAAGTTAAAAGAATAAATGATATCTTAATTAAGTAGATTATTAAAATGATTACTTTATTAGATGTATAATTATTTTATAATATGTTATATAATATATTTGATTTTTAATTTAATATATGAGGTTTTATTTATGAAAGAATATTTAATTAGTTTTGTTGTAACTGTGTATAATAAAGAATTAACTTTGAGAAGATGTTTAGATAGTATTCTTAAAATCAATGGTAATAATTATGGAATAGTTATAATAGATGATGGAAGTACTGATGGGAGTAATAATATAATTGATTCTTATAATAAACTTTATTCTAATATTAAAGTGTATAAACAAAAACATGAAGGGATTTCGGCTATAAGAAAGAATGCTAGCTCATATGTATCAAGTAAATATATGATATTTGTTGATGCTGATGATACTATTAATGAAGAATTATTTTTTAAATTAAGTAATTGTATTAATAATTATGAACCTGATATTATTAAATTTGATATTAATGAGATTAATTCTAATAAAGATAAAAATAGATATGTGCTAAAAATAGATAAAATCTTTAATAGCGGTAGAGATGCTTTATTAGAATTACACAATAAAAACATTAGGTATGGAATATTTGGAATGTATTGTTTTAAAAGTGATTTCTATGAAAAAATTATGAAGGAAATATTTTATTCTTTAGATTGTTATGAAGATGTAGCTAATATTCCTAAAATTTTATTTTTGGCTAAAAAGGTTGTAATTATTGATTATTTAGGATACAATTATTATCGTAATAAAAATAGTATAACTGGAGGATATAATAAAAAATATAAATTATTACAATTTCAAAAAGCGTATAATAGTATATTAAAATTTTTTGAAGATAAATTGGATGAAAAAGATGAATTATATTTAATGATTAAAGATTATTATGACTTTCATTTAAAAAGAAAAAAAGAAGAGTTTGAAATAAATGAATAAAAAATTTGTTTTAATAAGAAATGAGGATTAAAAAATGGAAAAAGCAAAAGTTTATTTTACAAAAAAATTAACATCTGAGAGTGTTGTTAAAATGTATGAAGTTTTAAATAAAAACTTAAGTGGTAAAGTGGCCGTTAAAGTTCATTCGGGAGAACAAGGAAATCAAAATTATTTGAAACCTGAGTTTATGGAGCAAATAGTAAAAAGAGTTAATGGGACGATTGTGGAATGCAATACAGCTTATGAAGGAGCTAGAAATACTAGTAGCAAACATAAAGATTTATTAAAAACACATGGTTGGAGTGAATTATTTGATGTTGATTTATTAGATGAAACAGGCCCAGATAAAGTTTTAGAAATACCTAATGGCAAAGTTATTAATAAAAATTATGTAGGTAAAAATATTGATAATTACGATTCAATGCTAGTGTTATCACATTTTAAGGGGCATCCTATGGGTGGATATGGTGGTGCTTTAAAGCAACTATCTATTGGTGTAGCTTCTAGTCATGGTAAAGGATATATTCATTGTATAGGTAACGAGAATTGGTCTTTTGATGAAATGTTTAATGTTAATCAAGATAAATTTTTGGAGGCTATGGCAGATAGTGCATCTTCAGTAGTTAATTATTTTAATGGTAATATTGCTTATATAAATATTATGTGTAATTTATCTGTTGATTGTGATTGTTGTGCAATTGCTGAAGACCCTTGTATGAAAGATATTGGAATATTATCTAGTTTAGATCCAATAGCTTTGGATCAAGCTTGTGTTGATTTGATTTATAACTCAACTGATAAGGGAAGAGACCATTTTGTAGAAAGAATAGAAAGACAAAATGGTATTCATACAATTGAAGCCGCTTCAAAGTTAGGTTTTGGTTCAAGAGATTATGAACTAATAGAAATTGATTAAAAATAGTAAAAGTAAATTAATTTTGTGGTTAGTTGAAAAGATATTATGTTTATTTTATCTAGATATTAAAATTTTGGGGTAATATAAAACTATAAAAAATGTTAGAAAATAAATGAAAGGGGATCAATTATGAAAGTTATAAAATTAAATGAGGCAGAAGTAGGTCAAAATAAAGAAAAATGTAAAACTTTAGAATATTCTTTTGGAGATAAAGATATTGATTTAGGGATTGCAACTATTACAGGAAGATTTCCTGATAAAGGTTATGCAATGAATGAAGTAAGTAAAGAACTCATTTATGTAATTGAAGGGGAATGTACTATTTATATTGAAAATGAAATTGTTAATTTAGCAGTGGGAGATTCTATTTTAATTAATCCTAAAGAATTATATTATTGGGAGACTGATTATTGTAAAGTTTCAATGGCTTGTACGCCAGCTTGGAGTCCTTTGCAACATAAAATTATTGAAAAATAAAAATCATTAGTGATTCAATCTAATGATTTTTTTCTACTATTGCAAAAGCTAGGGCTTTATTATCTTCATGAGTTATACTTACATGAATTATATAATCTTTATAATGACATATAGGTTTATAGAAATTATCATATAAAACTTCTAATTCCGAAAAGTGTAAGTCATTATCTGGTAAGGCTTTAAATATAGCTTCTTTAGCAGCTAGTCTACCACCAAAGAATTCTAGTTTTCTTTTTCCTTGTAAGTTGTTATATATTTCTAACTCTTTTGGGGTTAAAAATCTTTTGGCAAGTTTTTCATTTAATTTTGATATATCTACTAAATCAATGCCGATTCCTAATATTTCCATTAGAATTTACCTACAGCTTTGAAATATCTTGGTAAAGCTTCATTCCAATTTTTATATTCAGGTTTATCTTTTTTATTTTCGAATTTATAATTATTTGCTAAATAATCACCAATAAAATTTGATACTTTAACTGCACCATAATAATTCATGTGATCTCCTTCATCACAAGTATCTTTTTCCCAGTCTATTGGTACTTCATTTTTCATTAAGTTTAAATCAATATAGGTAATGTTATGTTCACTTGCAAATTCTTTTATGCCCATATGTTTAGTATAATTCCAGTTTTTAGTACTAGGAGTACTTAATAATATAAACTTTATATCAAATTCGTTACATAGTTCAATCATAGATAATAAAAACTTTTTATTTAAGTTTTCTATTTCTTTAGATTCAGTAGTAGGGTCCATATAATTCCAACTTTTTAAACCTTTTATGCCGGGCTTATAAGTATATCCTTTAAATTCACTATTATATTCATAACTAAAACTTAGATTTAAATCACGGAAATTAAGAGATTTCCAACGATTATGATATTCGAATATGGAAAACCAATTTTGAAGTTTGCGGAATATTGGGCCAGTTGGTTCGATTTTACGATATATAGCATTGGTTTCTAAAATAACAACTTTGGGTTTTTGTTTTTTTAAAGTTCTTGATAGTAAGTATTTAGTGTAATGTAATTGTTGAGCAGCACTACCTAAAACAAAAGATGTAAACCCATGTTTATTATATATTTCCATAGGAGAAATACTTGAGAATACTTCGCTATCACCTAAGAATAAAACATCTAGAGTATTATCTTTTTCACCTAAGATAGCATTTAATCTGACATCACGCATACCAGCTTCTTTATTATTAGTTTTGGGTTCAAAAAGATAAGAGACGTTGAGTAATAGAAAACATAAAATAACTAGAAATAAAAATACTTTTGTAATGTTTTTAATTATTGTATTCATTTTCTACCTCCTAAAACTGGGCATATATAGGGTCTACTGGCACATATCCATGACCGTATGCTCCAAAAATAATAATAAATAAAATAAATGCATAATATATAGCCCATCTTAAAATAATGTTTTGTTTAGCAATTAATTCTCTAACATTTATATTTTTTTCTTCTAAATGACTTATGATAAAGATTATTATTAAAGTTACTCCAACTATAATATAATCAGCGCAATCTATACCTAATTTTAAGAAACTTAAATCTTTAAAAGAACTTAAAGAAAAGTTAGTAAATAAACTTTGTAACATATTAAGACATGCTTGTAATCCTTCAGCACGGAAAATAAGTTCACCAATAAATACTAAAATACATACTTTAATAATTTGAATAATATGATATCCTTTAGAATTACGATTGATATGGAGTTTATCAGTTATTTTCTTAATAAAAGGTGATATTAAACTTCCTATTAGTATTAAACAAAAATGATATAAGCCAAATAAAATATATTGCCAACCAACACCATGCCAGAATCCATTTAATAACCAAACTGTAAAAAGAGCAGCGACCCCTGCTAAAACTGGGCCATAATAATTTCCTAGTTTTTTACGTAATATTAATGTTAATTTTCGAAATGGTTTTGATGTAGATATAGGATAGAAGATATAATCTTTAAACCATGAACCTAATGTTATATGCCATCTTTTCCAGAATTCCGAAATAGTAGGGGATGCAAAAGGTCTTTGAAAGTTTTCGGTTAATTTAATACCAAAGATTTCAGATGTTCCAATAACTATATCCATTGTTCCTGAAAATTCCATATATAATTGAATAGTGTAGGCGATGGCTCCTAAAGCAATTATGCCACCATTAAACTCATTATAATTAGTAAAAATATTTGTTATTAAAGGATTTAATCTATCAGCGATAACACATTTTTTTAAAATACCATACATTATTCTTTGGATACCAAAAGTAAAATTATGATAGGTTATAGATTTCCCTTCATATAAACTATCAGCAGTTTCGTTATATCTACATATTGGTCCTTCCATTATTTGTGGGAAAAACGACATATATAATGCTACTTTTCCTAAATGTTTTTCAGGAGGTATAAGTCCACGATATACATCAATACTATATGATATAGCTTGCAGAGTATAAAAAGATATTCCAATTGGTAATAAAAACTTCGGAATAGGTAAGTTGATATTTATATTTAATACTTCAAATAAAGTATTTATGTTAGTAGCAAAAAATCCTGAATACTTTAAAAATATTAATATTCCTACATGAATTAAAATACTTCCTATTAATATTATCTTCTTTTTCGCATTATATTTGGCTTTAATTATTTTCTTTTCTTCTTTATCTATATTTTCAGTAGCTTTATCACATTTGTCATTGATTTTTTTTAACCATAAGCCACTTAAATAAACTACTATTATTGAGCTTATGAGATAAACTATTAGTTTGCCACTTAAAGAATAGGAAAATATTAAACTTGCAGTTAGTAAGATAAACCATCTTTTTTTCTTAGGTGTTATACTATAAATAATCATTAATAAAGGAATAAATGCTAAAAAGTAGGTGAGAGAATAATATGATTTCATATTATTCCTCCTCTTGTAAACGATTAATCATTTTCCACATAGCCGCAGCAGAATTAAAATTATTAGGGATAATTTCAACAGTTGGTATTACTACATCAAACTCATCCTCTAATTCAGCGATTAATGATAGAATAGATAATGAATCTAAATAATGTCCATCTATTAAATCAGTACATGTTTTATAATCTACATCAGGATTTAAATCACTTAAAATCTCTATTAAACGTTCCATAATATCACTTCCTTTCTAGTTTGGAGTATTAAATGGATAAGTAGCTTCATTATTACGTATTAAAAGGTAATTTCCATTTAAATCCTTTTTTATTATACCAGGTAAATCATGACTTAGAAATAGAGAAATACCTTCAGTTACAGAATAAGCGCCAACTCTTTTAAATATTAAATAATCATTAATTTTTAAATCATTAAGAGGTAACTGTTTTACTAAAATATCATTTATGGTACATAAAGAACCACATATATTCCAATTTTCGATATTATTAGATTCTTTTTTATTTTGAAATAAAATTATTTCAGGAATTCTCATTGCGAGAGAACTACCATAATATACTAAGTGATGAATACCTCCATCAACTATCGCATAGTTTTCTTTTTTATTAGTTTTAGTATCTACTACTTTGGTAATGTAAGAACCACAAGTATAAGCGATACTTCTTCCAAGTTCTAAAGTAATATTAATAGAAGAGGGAATACTTTCTAAAAGTTTGGAGAATTCTTGTAAATATTCTTCTTCATTATATTCTTCATCTATAAAATATGTAGCAGATAAACCAGGACCAAATTCTATTTCCTCTAAATTAGCATTGTATTCTTCATTAAGTTCATTAAAGAAACTTAATACTTCGTCTAATTCTTTATTTAGTCTTTTGATAGAACGCTTTTGGGTAGTAGAAAAAAATTGTAAACCTATTATTTTTATATAAGGACTATTTTTTAAATCTTTAAATATGTTATGAATAATACTTTTATCCATCCCAAATTGGTTGCCACTTGTAAGACGTAATAATACTTTAATGTTCTTTTTAAATTCATTAGTTAGATTTTTTAATAAATTGTAT
Source organism: uncultured Bacilli bacterium (assembly GCA_910587745.1). Taxonomy (GTDB): domain Bacteria; phylum Bacillota_I; class Bacilli_A; order RF39; family UBA660; genus Caccenecus. The sequence continues at coordinate 3,432 of CAJUNE010000034.1, read as the reverse complement.
TGTTCCCATGATTCAATAGTATATATACCAATTGATACATTATTTTGGAATAAATATCTAAGATCTTTTTCTTCTTTATAAACTCCTGATAAAACTATTTTTTCTTTATTAATTTTTGAAGAGTCACATATATGGTATTCACCAAAAGAACATACTTCATAGCGGTCTATTAAATTTTCGATATCTTTTAAAATAAAGGAATTAGCTTTAATAGCATAACATAATTTTACTTTATTTGGGAGTTTAGCTTTTAAATATTCTATTCTGTCTTTTAAAGAAACCATATCAAAAAAATAAAATGGGGTTTGGTAATTTGTTACTAAATAATTAAACTCTTTTTCTATCATGAGTATCACTTCCTAATTTCTTTTCTAATTCTTCTTGTAATAATTGTTTGCGGTCAATTTTACCATTTTTATTTAAAGGGAATTTTAATATACTTCTAAATATACTTGGAATCATATATATAGGTAGAGTACTTTTTAATTCCTCATATATTGTTTTTTTGTCAACATCTCCTATGTAGAAACAATATAATTTTTGCTTTTCTTCATCAAATACACAACAACTTCTTTCAATACATTCAAGTTTATTTATCGCGCGTTCTATTTCTTCAAGTTCAATTCTATGTCCCATATATTTGATTTGGAAATCTTTACGACCTGTAAAATATAAATCATTATTATTATATTTTCCTAAATCACCAGTACGATAAATTATTTCAGGATATCTTTTTTCTAAAGGATTAATAACAAATCTTTTAGATGTTTCTTCATTATTATTGTAATAACCTAAACCTACTGCAGTACCTCGAATGCATATCTCGCCAATAGTATTTTCTTTAGTAATTAATTCATTATTTTCATCTAATAGAAATGTTTCTTCATTTAAGAATGATTTACCAATTGGTATGCCACTTTCATATTCGCGGGTTTTATCAATAATATGATAAGTACAATTGCAAGTTATTTCTGTAGGACCATATAGATTTATAAAAGTAGCATTTGGAAGATGGGACATCCATATATTTAAATGTTTAATAGGCATAACTTCACCACTAAACATAACTTTTTTTATATTACTTGGACAACGATAATCAAGAGCGTGAAAAGTACTTACTAAACATAATGCTGATACAGCCCAAATAAGAGTAGTTACTTTGTTATCACATATAAAATCTAATAGTTCGGTAGGCTTAGAAAATAATTCTTTGGGGATTATTACTAAAGTAGCTCCAACACAAAGAGTGCTATATATATCTTTTACAGAAACATCAAAATCAAAAGGGGCTTGATTACCAATGATATCATTTTCTTTTATATTAAAAGTATCAGTAAATATATCTATAAAATCAATAACTGACCTATGACATATAGTTACACCTTTGGGAGTACCAGTAGAACCCGAGGTGAAATTAATATATAAGGGGTCAATATCTAAAATTTTAGTATTGGTTTTATTTATTAATTCTTCATCTATTTCTTCCTTTATATCTTCATATTTTATTACTTTACTATTTTTAAAAGTTTCTAAGGCTTCTTTATAATATTCGTTATTTGTTATAACTAAAGGAGAATCTAAAACACTTGCTATATCTTCTAATCTTGATTTTGGAAACTCAGGATGTAAAAGAGAATAGGTATTTCCACTATAAGCGATACCTAAAAAGGTTGTTAAAGCCTCAATTCCTTTATCCATAAAAACTATTATGGGAACATGAAAAAAATTATCTTTTATAATTTTACAAGCTATACTTTTACTTCTCTCATATAACTCTTTATATGTTATTTTACTATTTTTATCAATAACTGCTATTTTATTAGGAAATTTACTTACACTTTCTTCTAAATATTTTAATACATTATACTTCATAAAAAACTCCTCAAAATAAGTATACTTCCATATTATTTTCATATCAAGCTTAATTACAAATTTGTAATAAAAAAATCTTTGTTATTTTTAAATTTAAGACCTATTTTTAACTATTTCGTATCTTTCTTAAAAAAATAGGAATACTACTTATTACTATAATTTTATACGTTTAAACGTATAATGTCAAGACGTATCTTTGTTGTTACAATTAAAGGGGAGTTGATAAAGATGTACGATAGTAAGATTTATGGGAAAATTAAATTTAAATTAGCTGATATTTTAGAAAAAGAAAATATGAGTAAAAATCATTTAAGTGTTATTAGTAATGTAAGGTTTGATACAATTGGAAAATATGTTAAAGGAGATATTGAACGAGTTGATTTAGATATTATTTGTCGTTTTTGTAAAGCCTTAAATTGTAAAATAGAAGATATAATTGAGTATGAAAAATAAATATTTTATAAATAGCTAAGTTAATGTTTGACATAAACGATTATAAATGATATATTGTTGATGTGAGGAAAAAACGTTAAATTGTTTTTGCAAGGCTCTACTGCGAAGGAGGGTCTATTTTTATTTAAAAAAATATGTTATACTTAGTTTATTAATAGGAGATTTTTATGAATATAAATGTTAAAAATGTTAAAATAATTGTTACTATTCCTGTATCTAATGTTAATGAAGTAAGAAGTGCAGTTTGTGATGCGGGAGCTGGGATAATTGGGAATTATACTAATTGTTCAATGTCTACTAAATGTATTGGAACTTTTAAACCTAATGGAAAAGCTAATCCTTATATTGGAGAAAAAGAAAAATTGGAATTTGTAGAAGAAGAAAAATTAGAAGTAATATGTGAAATTAGTAAAGTTAAAGATGTTTTAAAAGCGCTTAGAAATAACCATCCTTATGAAGAACCAGCGATAGATATTATTCCTTTAATTGATGAAAGTTTTTTTGAATAGGGGATAGCTATGGATAAGAATAATATATTAAAAATAATTGTTGGGGTTCTAGCTTTTATTTTAATTATGGTTTTAGGTTTTACTATTGGTAATATAATAGAAGGTATGCCTAAAAAAGAATATGTTGAAAAAGATATTACTTTTATAGGAGTTATAACTGATATTAATAATAATGATGTTTTATATGTTAAAGGAACTAATGATAATCCTAAAGATTTTAGAAAGACTTATGAATTGAAATTAAATGATAAAGTTATCTATTCTTATAATAATGAAAAAATAGAATTTAATATTTTAAAAATAGGTGATGAAGTTAAAGTTACGTTTAAAGGAGAATATGCTGATATATATCCACCACTTTTAGATAGAGTGAGTATGATAGAATTAATAAAACAGAATTTTAATAAGGAAAAATAGAATAAAAAGTATAATTATCGAAACAAAAAGATTCTATTTTAAATGTCTAACGGTTTAATTGCATTTAGTTTAAAAGACTAAATGTTTTTTATTAAAAAATAAGTGTAAACTAGAAGCAAAATACTAAGGCTAAACTTGCTAATTATTTTATAATAACGTATAATACTAGCAAAACTTTAGA
>CAJUNE010000033.1 GCA_910587745.1 uncultured Bacilli bacterium | reverse complement strand
TTAAATTGCTATTATTATTTATATCTTTAATTAAATCTGTTGTTAAATATTTTTTGAAATCATCTGTGAATACAGTAACTACATTGTCATTGTCTTTAGCTGTTAAAATACTGGCTAGAAGATTTGCGCCACTAGATATTCCTACACCTAAACCAAAATTTTTAGCTAGTATTCTTGACATATTTATAGCATCTTCATCATCGATAGTTATTATTTCGTCAATTAAACTTTTATCAACAATACTTGGTATGAAGTCATCACCTATACCTTCAATACGATGAGTGCCAGTGGTGATATTTTGACTCATTATTGGCATTTGTAAAGGCTCTAAAGCGATTACTTTCGCATTTTTATTTGTTTCTTTAATTCTTTTTCCTATACCTATTAAAGTGCCACCTGTACCAATACCACTTACAAAACTATCTATTTTAGAAACGCTATTTATAATTTCTAATCCTGTAGTATTATAATGAGCTTCAATATTTTTAATGTTATCAAATTGATTAGGTCTGAATCCATTAATTTCTTTAGCTAACTCATCAGCTCGTTTAATAGCTTCTTTAAAGCCTCCGTCTTCTTTGGAAACTAAATATACTTTAGCTCCATAAAGTTTCATTATAGCTACACGTTCTTGGCTAGCCCAATCTGGCATAAAAATGTGAACTTCATGACCAAAATAAGCACCTAAACTGGCAAATGATATTCCTGTATTTCCGCTAGTAGCTTCTATTATAGGCTGACATTTTTTTAAACTGCCATCTTTATATGATTCTTTTATTATATGATAAGCTAAACGGTCTTTTATGCTTCCAGTATAATTGTAATATTCTAATTTAGCATAAACATTTATTATTCTTTCTTGATATTTTACTTTTATTTCAATTATAGGAGTATTTCCTATTAAATTTTCTATATCCATAGTTATCCTTCTTTCTATTTATTATATGCAAAGATTGACAACATCGTATAGTATTAACTAACTTCTTAAACATATGAAACTCTTTTATTCTATTTTAATATTTTAGCTAGGAATTCTCCAGTATGAGAGTTTTTATTTTTGGCTACTTCTTCTGGAGTTCCAGTAGCAACTATCTCGCCACCTAAATTTCCACCTTCAGGGCCTAAATCGATTAGATAATCGGCAACTTTAATAACATCTAAATTGTGTTCTATTACTAAAACTGTATCGCCATTGTCAACAATACGATTTAAAATAGATAAAAGTTTTTTAATATCGTCACTATGAAGTCCTGTTGTAGGTTCATCAAGAATAAATATACTTTTGCCTGTAGGTTTTTTTTGAAGTTCTTTAGCTAATTTGACTCTTCCTGCTTCACCACCTGATAAAGTAGGGGCAGATTGACCTAATTTGATATAGGATAAGCCAACACTTTCCATTACTTTTAATTTATTATATACTTTTGGAATGTTTTCAAAAAATGGAAGAGCTTCACTTACACGCATATCTAATATATCAGCGATGTTTTTATCTTTAAATTTAATATCTAAAGTTTCTTTATTATATCTTTTGCCACCACAGACATCACAAGGAACATATACATCTGGTAAAAAGTGCATTTCTATTTTTTTGACACCATCTCCCCAACAGGCTTCACATCTTCCACCTTTAACATTGAATGAGAATCTTCCTTTATCATAGCCACGCATTTTGGCTTCTTTAGTATTCGTAAATACATCTCTTATATCATCAAATACACCAACATATGTAGCAGGATTACTTCTTGGCGTTCTACCAATAGCATCTTGAGTTATTTGAACAACTTTATCTAGTTCTTCAATACCTTTGATTTCTTTACATTTACCGGGTACATGTTTAGACCCATTGATTGTAACTGCTAAAGATTTGTATAATATTTCATTTATTAAAGTAGATTTACCAGAACCAGAAACACCCGTTACACATACGAATTTGCCTAAAGGTATTTCAACATTAATATTTTTTAAATTGTTTTCAGTAGCTTTAACTATTTTTAATTTTTTGCCATTTCCTTTACGACGTTTTTTAGGTACTTCTATTTTTTCTTTACCACTTAAATACTTACCAGTTAAAGAATTTTTGTTTTTCATTACTTCCTCAGGTGTTCCAGCAGCGATAATTTCCCCACCAAACTCACCAGCGCCTGGACCTATATCTACTAAAAAGTCACTAGCTAGCATCGTATCGGTATCGTGTTCTACAACTATCAGGGTATTTCCTAAATCGCGCATTTCTTGTAATGCTTTTATTAATTTTTCATTGTCTTTTTGGTGTAATCCAATTGAAGGCTCATCTAAAACATATAAAACCCCTGATAATTTAGATCCTATTTGAGTAGCAAGTCTTATACGTTGAGCTTCACCGCCAGATAAAGTACCAGCGCTACGTGATAAAGTTAAATAGCCTAAACCAACATTTTTTAAAAAGTCTAATCTGTTTAATATCTCTTTAGTAACTAAACCGCTTATTTCTTTTTGTTCATTAGTAAGTTTTAAATTACCAATAAAATCTCTTAATTCGATAATACTAAAGTTAGTAACTTCAAAAATATTTTTTTTATTTATTTTAACTGCTAGAACAGAAGGGTTAAGCCTTGCGCCAGAACATACAGGACAAGGAGATTCAACCATAAATGTTTCTAACCATTCTCTACGCCAAGAAGAAGATGTTTCTAAATGTCTTCTTTCATTAGTGTTTATTATTCCTTCATAATATTCACTAGTATATCTAGTATTACCATTTTTAGATATATATTTGAAATCTATTTTATCTTTAGATCCATAAAGAATTATATCTAATTCTTTTTTAGTAAACTCTTTTAAAGGTCTATTATAATCAATATTATAATATTCACATACTGTAAGGAGTTGGGTCATTTCCATAGTATCAGGACTAAGAGTTTTAATTCCACCTTCTAAAATAGTTTTATTTTTATCAGGAATTATTAAAGCTTCACCTATTTTTAATTTAGTTCCTAAACCTTTACATTCAGGGCAAGCACCATAGGGAGCATTAAATGAAAATAATCTTGGTTCTAATTCTGGAATAGAAAAATTACAATGGGGACAAGCATATGATTCACTCATTAGTATTTCCTCACCATCAATTATATGGATTAAAACTTTACCACTAGCTAGTTTAGTGCTATTTTCAATCGCTTCAAATATTCTGCCTCTTTCTTCAGAATCTATAACAATACGATCGACAATTACTTCAATATTATCTTTGATGTTTTTTTCTAAAACTATATCTTCATCTAATGAACGCATTTCACCATTTACTTTTACTCTCGAATATCCTGATTTTCTTAAATCATCAAATAAATCTTTATGGGTTCCTTTTTCGCCATGAACAACAGGTGCTAAAATCTCAATTTTAGTACCATTTTCTAATTCCATTACTTTATTAGTCATTTCTTCAATAGATTGTCTAGTTATAGGAATATTATGAGTAGGACAAAAAGGTATTCCTACACGGGCATATAATAATCTTAAATAATCATAAATTTCAGTGATTGTTCCAACTGTACTACGAGGGTTTTTATTAGTTGTTTTTTGATCAATAGATATACTGGGACTTAATCCTTCAATTGAATCAACGTCTGGTTTTTCACTTATACCAATAAATTGTCTAGCATAGGCACTTAAGGATTCTACATATCTTCTTTGACCTTCGGCGAATATTGTATCAAAAGCTAAGGAAGATTTCCCAGAACCTGATACACCTGTCATAACTATTAATTTATTTTTAGGTAGTTCAATACTTACATTTTTTAAATTGTTTTCGCGAGCTCCTTTAACAATAATTTTATCCATTTTACTACTCCTTTTTTATTAGTTTGTCTTTTTTTATTAGTTTTACACTAAAGAATATGTTTATTATAACAAGCGCATATTTGTTTGTCAAATGTTTATTTGTTTTTTGCTGTATATGTTTTTGACAAATTTGAGGTTTTATGATATAGTATTGCGCTAAAAGAGGGGTTTTTATGAGAAGAATTGAGGAATTAAAGGCTATTTTGCCTGATATATACGATGATATTGAATTGGTTTTTCATACATATTCTAAAATTAGATATGATTATTTAATGATTATGTCAAAAGCTTGGGAAGATGTAATTGTTAGAATTGCAGAAAAATTGATTCAAGAGGGTGTAGAACCATCACTATTTTTATGTGAAATAAGTTTTAGATTAAATCAAGCTATAAGAAAACAGATTAGATTTGAACTTAAGAATAGGAAGTTTAGACTTTTTAATAATTTATTAATTAAATTAAATCATCAATATAAAAATAAAAAGAGACTATTAGGTTCTTTCGTTTATGAGTTTGAGCATTTGGATATTTCATTTATGGATGAAGTTTATGATGCATTAAAAGAAAATTTATCTAGCTTTAATGCGTTACTTGAATTATTAGATGTATCTGATTTATCTAAAGGTGAATTTATTAATTATTTAAATAAGGAATATAGTATGGGTATTAAAATGTTAGGAAATAATAATACTCCAGATTATTCTTTGATTAGTGAAAAATATTCTAATATGTCTTTTGAACAAATTAGAGATCTTTTTGGTGATGATTTTTATGAACTATCTTATAATAGTGTTAATTTATTAGAACGATATTTTGGTGTCTCTAATTCTAAACATTGTAATATGTATGGCGCTTTAAAAGAAATAAATTTAATGTTATTTGGCTACAAAAAGAAAAATACTTCTTTGAGTTTGGATCTCTTAAAAGAAGTTTATTTAGCTAAAAAAGAAGAGTTTAGTTTGGAACAACAAATGTATTTAGAAAGTTATGTTTTTAGTATTCTTGAAAAAGAAGAGTTTTTTAAACAATTCCCTAATAGTAAAGTTTATAGAAAGCATAAAGAATTAATTAATAAATTAGAAAGATTGTATTTTGGAGTTGATGAATTATTTTCTTATACTTTAACTAAGGAACAATATTTAAAAGTTAGAACTCAACTGCCAAATATAGACATGACGCTCTTAGATTTGTATTATGGTGTTAACGGTAAAGCTTTATCTATACAACAATTATGTGAGTCTTATGATATTAGTTCTGAAGAAATGCGTAGTAGAATTTTTGAAATTAGAAAAAAATGTGTTTCTTTGTTATATAATTTATCTGAAGGTATAAAAGTAGATAGAAATGTATATAGTCCTTATATTACTAACAAAAGATATGAATTAAATGATGAAGCTAGAGATATATTAAAATTATTTGTAATTGATGGTATGTCATATGAAGATATTGCTGAAGAACGTAATAAAACAACTAGAGACATAGCTGCCATTGTGTCTAGAGGATTACAAAAAATAGATACTTATAGATTTGGTATTGATAAACCAATAAAATATACAAAACAAGATTTAGATGAATATTTTAATTCTAAAAAATGTGAAGCATTAATAGAGAATATAATTCGTTTAAAGTATTTGGATTTTTTAGCTAATGATGAGATAGCAGATTTATTAAGTCTTGAACTTGCTCGAGTTAATAGGATTGTAGGAGATTTTAATCATAATTATACTCAAAATGAATTAAAAAATGTTCAATTGGATATGTTAGAAATAGAAGAAGAAATAAATAGACATATTACTGATAGTGTTTTATCAGAGCTTGAGAAAACTATTATTAGCTATTATTATGGAATAAAATCAAAATATAATTTTGAAGGACAAAAATTAACTAGTAAAGATATTAAAACAAATTTAGGCATTAGTGGTGATGTTAGTAAAAAGGTTTCCAGTATTTTAGATAAAATTAAAAGAAGAAAAATAGGTGATTTATCACCAGAATTTATTTATATTAGTAGAGAAAAACTAGCAAATTTAATTAATGATCCTCATTTGCCTATTTCCTCAGAAGATAGGGATATAATATGTTATTTATTAGAGCTTAATGACTATCCGCTTAAAACTAGTAAAGACTTAACAGAAATATTTGGCGTAAATGAAAAGGGAATAAAAAGAAAATATCAAATGGCTATTATTAATATAAGTAAATATTTATTAGGAGAAAAAGAAGGAGTTATTTCTTATGAAGAAGATATTTTGCCGAATTTACAATATTTTACTTCTAATGAAAGAAACCTTATTAAAGATTATTATGATTTAGATTTAAGTTATAAAGAAATTGCTCTTAAATATAATGTATCACTTGATAAAATAAAAAAGAGCATGTATAGAATTAAAATTCAACTTAATAATATTATTGCTGGCGATACATCAAGAATGTTTAATTTTGATTATTATTTTGAAGTTATTGATAAGGATGATTTACCTTTTTATGGTAATAAAGCTCTAGCTAAAAGAATTTTTGAATTATATGCAGGTATTAATTCATTAGATAAACTTTCTTTAAGGGATATAAAGGATCAATTGAATTTAGATTTAAAAGAAAATACAATTTTAAATATTATTAGAAGTTTGATTTTAAGTATATTAAAGTATAGAATGGGTATTAAAAGAGAAAAATCTTTTACTTTAGAGGATGTTAAAGCTTATTATTCAGTAAATAAAGAAAATTTGAGTCCTAATGAATTAAAAATGTTTGTTTCTTTCTTTAATAAAAAAATTGGTGTTAATTTGAAGATGAGTGAAGATTTAACTTTCTTGTTATTAAAAAATACATATTCTAATTTGTTTCATTTTTCTTCACTTACAAAATCATCAGCAAAAGAATTTTTAAGAAAGCATTCAAATGTGATTTCAATGAATGTAAGAAATGCAATAATTTCTGCTGTTGGACTATCAGAAAGAGATTTTATGAAAGGTCAAGATAAGAATCATGTTTTTAGACTTTTAGCTAGCTTAGATAGAAAGCTATCTATAGAAAGTGCTAATTCTAGAGCTAGAAAAGCTTCTTAAGTAAGTGGTGTTTTTGCAATATTAAGTTTTTGCAAAATTTGACATTTTGATTATTTTGTGGTATCATACCACACCAAACAGAGGGGGAATTTGGTATGTACGAAGAAAAACCAAAGAAAAGTTTTAATTTAAGTAATTTGAATATCAATTGGAAATCATTGTTGATTAAATTTGCTATTCTTTTAGTAGCAGTATTTATCTTAATATTTATTGTTTCTTTAGTTAAAAAAGATAAAAAAGTATTAGAATCTAATTTATCTACTAATTTACAAGCGATGAAAACTGCTGCGAATGAATATTTTGTGGGGTCAAGATTACCAACAAACGTTAATGGTAGAAAGAAAATAACACTTGGAGAAATGTTTGATAATAAACTTTTAGTAGAGTTTAAAGATCAAAATAATAATACTTGTGATACAATTGGAAGTTTTGCAGAAGCTACAAAAATTAATAGTACTGATTATACTCTTAAAATAAAGCTTGTTTGTGGTAGTGAGTCTGATTATATAATTGATACTATTAAAGTTGAAGATGAAAAGCTTGACGTTCCTACAGATGATAATGGTAATATTAATCAAGATGATAATCAAAATACTGATGATAATAATTCAAATACTAATAATGTAGTTAATAAACCTGGTAATAGTGGAACTACTAATAAACCTAGTAGTGGATCTAATAATAGTACAGTTAATAAACCTGGTAATAGCGGTACAACTAATAAACCTAGTAATGATAATACAATTGCTAATAATACTTGTACTTATGGTAATAAAGATTATACTTCTAGTTATCCTTTAGCATATATTATTCCTGGTAATTGTGCAGTAAGTAAGTCTGATTTTTATAAGGCAGAATATGCTAATAAAGTTAGTTCTATTTCAGCTTTAGAGTATATAAAGATAAGTAATGAAGCTGTATCTTTAAAAAATAAAATTGGTGTTAACATTTATGTTGAAAATCCAACTTATTATGGGATTTATAATAAGTCTGGTAAAGGTTTAGTTGGTTATCAAGTATTATTTACTATGAAACAAAAAGTAAATTATGCTACTTCAACTATTTATCAATATTATTTAGATAGTAATGGTAATCGTACAGTTGTAATTGATAAACGTAGTTCAGTTGGTTCGAATAATGGTAATAATAACAATAATAATAGTTCTGGTGTAGTTAAGGTTACAAGCGTTACTTTAAATAGATCGAATGTTTATTTAGATGTTAATGATACTTATTATTTAACTGCAACAATAAATCCAAGTAATGCGACTAATAAAAATATAACTTGGAAAAGTTCAAATACAAGTGTAGCAACTATATCTAGTAGTGGTAAAATAACTGCATTAAGAAAAGGTACTACAACTATTACAGCTACTGTTGATGGTAAATCTGCTAGTGCTAAAGTTTATGTTGATAATAATGTAATATCTGTTTCGAAAATAACTTTAAATAGATCTTATTTAGATTTAGATATTAATGAAACTTATAAATTAGTTGCAACTGTAACTCCAAGTAATGCTACTTATAAAAATGTAACTTGGAAAAGTTCAAATACAAGTGTAGCAACAGTAAATAGTAATGGTGAGGTAACTGCTCGAAGGGGTGGGACTGCTGTTATTACAGCTACTGCTGATGGTGTAAGTGTTAGTGCTACAATTTATGTAAATAGTGTTATATCAGTATCTAATATTGTTATTAATAAATCATCTTTAGATTTAGAAGTAGGAGATGCTTATACATTAAGAGCAACTATTTATCCAACTAATGCAACTAATAAAAATGTAACTTGGAGAAGTTCAAATACAAGTGTAGCAACTGTATCTAGTAGCGGAAAAGTAACAGCTAAAAATACGGGTAGAGCTTTAATTAGTGCAACAGCTGATGGTTTTACTACTAGTATCTGGGTTTATGTTGAAAATAATAGTTCTAATTTAACATATTGCAAACAAAAAACAGAAACTGATTATTTTATTAATATTGAAGAAAAAAATAAATATTCAAATAATAGTTATTCTCTTGAGTATTACGATAAAAATATGAAAAATGCTAAAGTAATTAATGCAGGATATTTATATGATAGTCAATATGATAGTATACGTTCTTATTTTAATAATCCTCAAGTTACGATGGTAGCATCTTTAGATTATTTGGATTATTTACCATATAATTATCAAAGATCAGCGCTGAAGCAAGAAAATTTCTCTCATAATATAACTCAAATTTATCAAAAAAGTGGACATTGGTACATTGATATTTCTTATAAAGTAAATAATTATAATAATGTTTATTCTCGTGTATCTAATTACTCAGGAAAAAGTGTTTATTATGTTCCTTTGTTCTTCCAAATAGAATATATTGATTTGGATGATTGTATAAGTGCTAGAGAATATAACTCGCTAAGTAAACCTTGGGAATATAAACAAATATAAAAAACTACCTTTTGGTAGCTTTTTTTATGAGTCTGTGAAATTCTCAAGGAGTGTATCTATTAAGACATTAAATTTTAACTTTCTTTTTTGTCTCTTGGCCCTCACCATTACCATAGATACAGGCTTCGATCATACTAATTACTACGTTGTTAAAAGAGGTGGCATTTTTATCAGCTATTTTTTCTACTTCTTTTAACAGCGAATCCTTAATGTATAAAGACTTGTAACTAGCAGGATCTTTCTGCCTAGTCTGTCTTACGACAAATTCCATTTTTCACACCTCATATATATTTTAATATGTTTTAAAAATATAATAAAGGTTAGAATTTTCTAATATATAAAATAGATAATGAAATAATAGAAAAAATTTTTGGTGTAAAATTGTTTAAAAGAGTCTTGAATATCAAATATGGTTTTTGCTATAATAATTTTAGGTGAGTAAAAATGGATTATAAATATACATCTAAAAGTGTGGAGGACACTTTAGAATTAGCAGAAAATATTGAAAGTGAAAAATTTCCAGGTATGGTTATTTGTCTTAATGGTGATCTAGGTAGTGGTAAAACTGTTTTTGTAAAAGGTTTTGCAAAAGCATTAGGAATTGAGGATAATATAACTTCTCCTACTTTTACTATTGTTAAAGAATATTTAAATGGTGAGATGCCTTTATATCATATGGATGTTTATCGTATTGATGATAATAGTGAATTTGGTGTGGAAGATTATTTTAATAAGTCTGGTGTTTGTATTTTAGAATGGTCAGAATTAATAGAAGATAGATTACCTCAAGAAAGATTAGATATAAACATAAAAATAATTGATGAAAATACAAGAGTTTTAGTATTTAAGCCTAGGGGATTGCAATATGAAGAACTTTGTAATGCCGTATTATAATCTCACTTTTTTAGGGTGAGTTTTTATTTTTTTAAGGAGGGTAATTATGTATACATTGTATATTGATACACATTTTAATTTAGTATTGGCTATATTTAAAAATGATGATATTTTATTAAAAAAAGAAAGAAGTAGTAATTATATTTCAAAAGATACTATTCCTCTTTTGGAAGAACTATTAAATGAATGTAATATTTCTTTAAATGATTTAAAAGAAATTATTGTAGTTTTAGGACCAGGATCTTTTACAGGAGTTAGAATTGGAATTGTAATAGCTAAAATTATAGCTTATTGTCTAAAAATAAATGTAAAAGCTATATCATATTTGGAAGCATTATCATTAAATTTTGAACATGATATAGTGGTAGGTTTAAAAGATAAAAATGGAGCTTTTGTTGGAGAATTTGATAAAAATCATAATTTAGTTAAAGATTATTATTATTTAAAAAATGATGAACTGCTTAATAATAAGTTGAATATTAATTTCGATAACAATGTAGATTTAATAAAAGTGAAACAATATGCAAAAAATAAAGATAATATTTTGCCGCATTCTTTAGTTCCACTTTATGTTAAAAAGATAGAGGTGGAACATGATTAGAAATGCAAGTGTTTATGATATAACAAGAATAAATGAATTGGGTAAATTATTAAATAAAAATTTTGAAAGACTTTTTAAAATTAATGAAATGCTACAAGACGAAATTTCAAAAGTTATAGTTTATGAAAAAGATGATAAGATAGTTGGTTTTATTACTGCGACCTCTTTATATGAAACTTGTGATATTTTAAGTATAGTTGTTGATCCTGATTATAGAAAACAAGGAATAGGTACTAATTTATTAGGATATTTAATTAGTGATCTTGGTGAAGTTTTAAAACTTGTTACTTTAGAAGTTGCTACTAAAAACAAAGAAGCTTTAGCTTTATATGATAAATTTGGTTTTGAAGTGGTTCATAAAAGAGAACACTATTATGATGGTGATGATGCTTACTTGATGGCAAGAAAGAGTGAACAATAATGAAGGATGTATATATTTTAGCTATAGAGTCTTCTTGTGATGAAACAAGTATGGCAATTGTTAAAAATGGTAAAGATGTTATTGGACTTACGATAGCTACTCAAATGGATACACATGCAATGTATGGTGGGGTAGTGCCTGAAATTGCTAGTAGAATGCATACGGAAGCGATAACTTTAGTTTTAGAAGACGTTCTTTTAAAAGCTAATATGAAAATGGAAGATATTGATGCTATAGCAGTTACTTATGCGCCAGGTTTAACTGGCAGCTTAATAGTAGGAATTGAAGCGGCTAAAACTTTATCATTAATATATAATAAACCTTTAATAGCGGTTAATCATTTAATTGGTCATATTTATGCAAATAATATTGAATCTAATTTAGAATTTCCACTACTTGCTTTAGTAGTTAGTGGAGGGCATACAGAACTTTTAATTATGGAATCAGATTATAAATTTAAAAAACTTGGGGAGACTTTAGATGATGCCATAGGTGAGGCTTATGATAAAGTAGCAAGAGTAATAGGTCTTAAATATCCAGGAGGGCCAAATGTAGAAAAATATGCTAAAGATGGAAAACATGCTTATAATCTACCTAAACCAGTTATGGATGATACTTATAATTTTAGTTATAGTGGTCTTAAAAGTGCTATTATTAACTTAGTTCATAATGCCGAACAAAAAGGTGAAGAAATAAATAAATATGATTTAGCTCGTAGTTTTCAAGATGTGGCAATAGATGAACTAATACGAAAAGCAGAAAAAGCTTTTAAAGAAACTGGTATTAAAAGACTGGTTATAGCAGGTGGAGTATCAGCGAATAATTATTTAAAAGAACAAATGCAAAAATTATGTGATAAATATACGGCAGAGTTATTTATACCTAGACTTCTTTATTGTACTGATAATGCAGCGATGATTGGAGCAGCAGCATATCCTCTATATTTGAAAAAGGAATTTTGTGATTATAGTTTAAATGCTAGTAGTCATGCTGATATATGTTAAAAAAAAGCTTATTTATTTAAGCTTTCCTAAATTGAAATTTCAACCGCACCACTAGGTGTGGTTTTTTTGATATAATA
>CAJUNE010000032.1 GCA_910587745.1 uncultured Bacilli bacterium | reverse complement strand
AAATAAATATGGTAGACTTAGTATGATAGTTTCTAACATATTATCGAATGCTGATTCAACTACTTCTGTTTCTAATTCTATATCCTTTAAATTTCTTGTTAATCTGCTTATATAATCATCAACAATATTGTCTTGCAACATTTCTTTAGTTTCAGTATCCAAATCATCTATTACATGTGAAAGATATTCTTCAATTCCATCCAAATTTTCTTGCATATCTTTTTGGGTTTTTTGACTAGCTTTCTCAAATTTTTTACATGCACTAAATTCTTCAACAGCTAGTTCTTTTTCCAAATATAATAATAATTTTTGATGGGCTTTTGATAATAGACCTCTCTTTTTTAACATGTATAATTCAAGATACATATATAGCATTTTAAATTCTTTTTGAAGTACTTCATCTTTAATACTTGAACGACAAAATATTTCTTCGACAAATTCCCCTTCAATTTCCTCGTGCATTAAAAATTCATAACCACTTTTTAAAATTTCATAATATGTCATATCTATCACCAAGATTCTATTGTATAATGTAATTATTAAAAAAACAAGTTTAAATTGATATTTGTTGATTATGCCTATTTATAAATTCGTATCTTCATATTTTATATTTTTAATATTCATTCCTAATGATTTGTAAAATTTGATAGCATTCTCATTAAAGCCCCAAACATTTAATTCAATGGCATCTATATTTTTAGACTTAACTTCATTTTTTAAATGTTCATACAACTTTCTTCCAATACCTTGATGTTGATAGTTTTCTTTTACTCCTAATGATTCAATGAAACAAATTTTACGGGTTTTTATAATATAATTGTCTAGGGTAGTTTTAATATCTGAGGTAAGGACACCAACTACTTTATTATCTAAAATATAAACATAATTTAAGTTTTCTTTATCATTTAATAATTCTTCAAAATATTTTAGCGGTAATGGGTTGCCATCTTTGTATATATCTGGTCTATTTTCTAAATGTAGATTATGTACTTCATAAAATAATTCTTTTACTTCTTCATAATCTTCTAATAGCATTTCTCTAATCATTACTCTATCTCCTTTAATTCAAATAAAACATTTATAGCTTCTAATGGTGTCATATGAAGAGGGTCGATACTTTTTAGTTTTTCACGAAGTTCATCTTTTTCAACTTTTTCTTTTTCAATACTTCCTAAATCCATAGTAAGTTGGATATTATCACTTGTCTTTAATATATTTTTAGCTTCACTTTCATAACTGCTTAATATTGCGTCTGCTCTCATAAGTAATTCTTCTGGCATTTTAGCAAGTCTCGCAACATGGATACCATATGATTTATCAGCGGGACCATTTTTGACTTTATGTAAGAATGTTATCATACTGCCCTCTTCTTTAGCTGATACATGAACATTTTTGATGTTTAAAAATTCACTTTCAAGTCTCGTTAATTCATGATAATGTGTTGAAAATAAGGTTTTGCATTTGATGTTTTTAGCAATATATTCTAGTATCGCTTGAGCTAGACTCATTCCATCATAAGTTGCTGTACCTCTTCCTAGTTCATCAAATAAAATTAAGGAGTTTTTAGTAGCTCCGACTAGTGCATTACAAGCTTCTTTCATCTCAACCATAAATGTTGATTCGCCACTTACTAAATCATCACTAGCGCCAATTCTGGTAAATATTTTATCAATTATAGGTAAGTTCGCACTTTTAGCTGGAACAAAAGAACCCATTTGTGCCATTATTGTAATAATTGCTAGCTCACGCATATATGTTGATTTACCACTCATGTTAGGTCCCGTTATAAGTAATATATCAGTAGTGTTATCCATTAATACATCATTTGGAACATAAGCATTTTTGCTTACTACTTCAATAACTGGATGTCTACCATCAATTATTTCTATAATGTTTTCAGTATTAAGTTTTGGTCTTACTAAATTGTATTCTTCACTACAAACTGCTAAACTACATATAGCATCTAATTCACTTATAATATCTGCTGTTTTCTTTAATTCTAATATTTCTTCTTTAATCACTCCTCTTATTTCACAGAATAATTCATATTCAAGTTCAAATATTTTTTCTTCAGCATTTAAAATCATTGATTCTTTTTCTTTTAATTCAGGACTTATAAATCTTTCGCAGTTAGCTAGAGTTTGACGACGTTCCCAACCGAATTCTTCTGTGACCATACTGGCTTGGCCTTTAGATATTTCAATATAATAACCAAATACACGATTAAATCCTACTTTTAAGTTTTTAATACCTGTTGTTTCTTTTATTTTAGCTTCAAAATCAGTTAGAAATTCTTTGCCACCAGAACGAATATTTTTAAGCTCATCTAATTCTTTGTTATACCCATCTTTAATTAAAAATCCTTCTTTGATACTAAGAGGTGGATTTTCATAAACACTTCTTTCTAATAAATCAAATAATTCACTATGAGTATTTACTTGGTATTTAAAGCCTAAATCACTTACAATATCACTTACTCTTGGTAAAACACTTAAAGAGTTTTTAATTTGCAATAAGTCTCTTGCATTTAGACTACCACATATAACTTTAGCACAAAGACGCTCCATATCATAAATTTCAAATAATAAATCACGAAGTTCATCTTTTAAAATAAATTCATTATTTAAAGTTTCTATTTTATTATATCTTTCTTCTATTTCATCAATACTACGTAAGGGATTTAATACCCAGTTTTTAAGTTTTCTGGAACCCATTGCAGTCTTTGTTTTATCTAATAACCATACCAAACTATATGTTCTTTCTTTTAATCTTAATGTTTCGGTCAATTCAAGATTTCTAATAGTATGAACATCCATCTCTAAATAATCATTTTTATTAACTATAGTTACACTGGATATATGACTTACATCTTTTAGTTCTTTTATAACTACATAATATAATAAATGTCTAATACCTTGCTTAATTCTAGCATCATCAACACTATTTATTAATGTTTCATAGCCTTCTGTTAAATAAGTATTTGATATTGTCACTTCAATACTGTAATTGTTTTTTAAAAGATTAATTAATTCAGCATCTTCGTTATTCTCTAATATTACTTCTTTTACTCCTAAATGTAATAATTCATTTAATAATCTGTCTTTGTTATGATTTATACTTAAACTACATAATTCACCAGTTGATATATCAGCATAGGTTATTAAATATAAATATTCTAAATCTAAAACACTCGCGATATAATTATTATCATGTTCATTTAAAGATTCTAAATTAACAATTGTTCCTTTAGATATAACTTCTACTACTCCTCTTTTAACTGTTCCTTTAGTAGTTTTAGGGTCTTCTAATTGTTCACATATGGCTACTTTATAACCTTTTTCAATTAGTTTTTCTATATAGGGATTAACACTATGAAAGGGAACGCCACACATAGGAATACGTTCTGTTAACCCAGCATTTTTTCCTGTTAGGGTAAGCTCTAATTCACGAGAGGCAGTAATGCCATCTTCAAAAAATAATTCATAAAAGTCTCCTAAACGAAAAAATAATAATTCTTCAGGATAATTATCTTTAATCTCCATATATTGCTTCATCATTGGACTTAATTCTTCTCTATTTACTTCACATAATTTCATTTTACTACACCAAGTGTTATTATAACATCTAATTAATGTTTTAACTAGAAAAAAATGGAATATTTTAGTAATTTCCATTTTTCTATTTCCGTTTTTAATCTTTTTTATTCTAGTTTAAAACTAATACTACCTTTGCCATCAGTAGATTTAATATTTGCTATAGAACCATTTATAATAGTCATTCTAGGTGCTACATGGCCGAAATCTGCATTAATAATAATTGGTACATTTAATTCTTCTAATGAATGCTTTACGGCTTCTTTAAAGCTAATATCATAATAACTAGTTTCAGTAGCACTTCTGCCAAAGATTATTCCTTTACAATATTTGAAATAATCCATGTTTTTCATTTTCCATAAAATTCTTATTAATCCTTCACTGGAAAATTCACAATTATCAAAATACCATATGATGCCATCTTCTTTGTATTTTTCTAAAAATTCTTTCGTATAATCAAACTTAGTACCAAATATTTCAGATAAAATATCTATACAGCCTCCTATGATACGACCTGTAATATTTATCTCTTTTTCATTATTTAGATTTTCCCATAATACTTTTTTATCTAAAGTATATGTTTCATCGCCATTAATATATTTAGTATGACTGCTTTCATATTTATCAAAACTAACTTGTTCAATAATGTTGCCTTCTAATATTTTAAGATTGTCTAGAAGAGATTTATGCCATGGATTCATTCCAAACTCGCAAAAGTTACTGCCATAAATTGTAGCAATATCTAATCTTGTAGTTATAGTATAAAGTAAGCCTGTAGGGTCAGAATAACCTTGTAACCATTTTAGATTATCTTTTATTATGTCATAATTTATATATGGTAAAATCTCAATTAAAAAGTCACCACCTGCGGCACATATTATCGCTTTAATGTCTTTATCTAAATACAAGCTCTCTAATTCTTTTGCTTGCTCAATACTTTCTGTACTTCGCCCTTTTATACTTTTACGGACACTTTTGGTTTCTACTACTTTGTAGCCTTTATCAGCAAGGTTTTTTAGAGCATATTCTAGTCTTTTTACCTTTCCTATATCTGTGACGCCATCAGAAGGAGCTGGAACTCCAATTAAATCGCCTTTACTTATAAATTTAGGATATATCATATAATCACTCTTTCTTTTGGTATTATACCATTTGTAATTTCAAAATAAAAGTACCTAACAATTTTAATTAGGCACTATTTTTTATAAATATTTTACTTTCTTTAATTTATTTTAATGAATATCTTTTAATAGCTTTATTCTTTCTTCATAATTGTTTGATTTACAAATATAAGAACCAACTACAGCGATATCTAAATCTTTGACTAATTTTATAGTATCTTCGTTTAAACCACCATCCATAGCTATTTTAAAATTTAAATTATTTTCAGTTCGTACTTTCTTTAAATCTTTTAATTTATCAGCGATATGATAAATAAAATTTTGACCTCCTGCGCCTGGTTCAACACTCATAAGTAGTACTAAATCAACTAAAGCTAAATATGGCATTAACTCTAAAATGTTTGTAGCAGGTTTAATACTAATTCCAACTTTAATATTGTTTCTTTTGATAAGTTCAATAGTTTTTACTATATCTTTGGTAGCTTCTAAATGAAATGTTATATATTCAGGCTTTAATACTGCTAAATCATTTATATATATTAAAGGATCAAAAGTCATTAAATGAATATCTAAGGGTTTTTCATGATTTTTTAATAGTTTTAAGACATTATCAATTGTAAAATTTTTACTATCTACAAAACCGCCATCCATTAAATCAACATGAATATAGTCGGCACTTGTACTTTCTAACATCATAACTGTTTTTTCATTACTATAATAACTGGATAAATATGATACTGATATTTGCATTAAACTCACCTACTTATAAAATTACAATAATTTTCATATCTTGATTTTAATATTATTCCTTCATTAACTTTGCTTTTGATTTCACATTTTTCTTCTTTTATATGCATACAATCACGATATTCACATTCAAAGTTTCTAAACTCTAAAAATGAGTCTCTAATATCTTCTTTACTATACTTTGTTAAATCTAAACTAGAAAAACCGGGAGTATCCGCGATATAAAAACCATCTACTTCGTGAAATTCAGTATGTCTTGTGGTATGACGTCCTCTTCCTAAAGCTATACTTATTTCTCCTACTTCAATATGTTTGGTAGGATCTAGTCTGTTAATTAAACTGGATTTCCCTGCCCCTGTTTGACCTGTTAATACAATATAATGACCTTTTAAGTATTTTCTTAAAGGCTCTAAAAAGTCATTTGTAAATGTTTCGATTCCAATACCTTTATAATATTTAATTAATTGTTCTAAATCTTTTTTTTCTTCATCATTAATTAAATCTATTTTGGTAAAACATATTACTGGTGCTATTCCAGATAAAATAATACTACTTATTTCCTTATCTAATAAATTAAGGGATATATCTGGCTTTTTCATACTCGTAACTATAAGAGCATAATCAATGTTGCTAATTCTTGGTCTATCAAGTTCATTTTTTCTTTTCTCTATTTTTAATATGTAATTGTTCTCTTCATCAATTTCTACTATGTCACCAACAAGAGGAGTAAGCCCCATATCTCGGAACTTACCCCTTGGCGTACATGTATAATCTTTATCTTTTGTTTTTACAACATAAGAATTGCTAATGTTTTTGACAATACGTCCTGTTAGCATAAACCGTCTCCACAATCTTCTCCAGGATCTTCTTCTGTTGGCGCTTGAGCCACACGAATTCTAAATGTTTGACCTGCAACAATTTGATATCCTTCTGGTTTAGATTGGTAATATATCTCTCCTGGTTCATGGTCTGCTGTTTCTATATATTCTATATTTAGTTCTAAATCATACATATCAGCAAAATCTTGTACATCTGTAGTTGTCCAAGTTCCATCAGTGAAATTAGGATATTTACTTATTACATTTGGAATATATAAGGTAATCGTATCTCCTTCTGATAACTTTTCTCCAGCTTTAACTGACTGTTCTATTATTTTGCCATCTTCGTATTTGTCTTCCTCGCCTTCTTCAACATCTTTTTTCTCAATTATAACATTTAATTTTAAAGCCTCTAATTTACCTTTTATCTCAAGATAGCTTTTTCCTGTATAATCTTCGATGGAAATTTGCGTATCCCCAAGTGAAACATATATCGTTACTTCAGTACCATTCTTTCTTTTAATGTTAGCTGGAGGATTGGTTCTTACTACTTTTCCTTCTTCAATTTCTGTCGAAGATATTTCTTCTTGTTCATCTGATACTGTAAACCCTTCATCTTGAAGTTTTTTAATTGCATCACTAACACTTAACCCTGATACATCAGGAATTGTAGTTTGCTTGCCATTTGTCATAATTGGTATTAATACTATGACAGAGGTTATACCTACTATCAATCCTGTAAAAACAAATGCTAAAATAATTAATATTCTATTTTGCTTTTTCAAATCTTCACCTCTAATCTCTTTAACTATTACTTCATCTTCTTTAATAGCCTTTTTCTCTTCTTTTGAAATATTTTTTTCTTCGTCTTTTTTTGTTTTTACCATCTTCATTATTTTAGTATCATCATTATCATTCTCAGAATATTTAAAGTTTATTATTGGTTCTAAACTTCTTGAATCATCTAGACATGTTAATAAATCCTCATGCATGCTTCTGGCATCGCTATATCT
This sequence comes from uncultured Bacilli bacterium, assembly GCA_910587745.1. Lineage (GTDB taxonomy): Bacteria > Bacillota_I > Bacilli_A > RF39 > UBA660 > Caccenecus. The sequence continues at coordinate 5,238 of CAJUNE010000032.1, read as the reverse complement.
ATTTTTAGGATTTTTAGCTGTTGCTTTCTTAATGATATTTACAATACTGCTAGGTACATTAGGAACTAATTCCCTTATATCTGGGATTGGCTCTTTTAATTGTTTTAAAGCTATTTCAACAGCATTATCACCTCTAAATGGTAATTCGCCACTTATTAGTTCATACATAACTATACCCATTGAATATATATCACTTTGCAGGGTTGATCCTTGTCCGCTAGCTTGTTCTGGTGGTAAATAGTGAACACTCCCCATTACAGAATTGGTTTGAGTTAATTGAGTGGCATTCATAGCCATTGCTATTCCAAAGTCAGTTATTTTTACTAATCCATTTTCTAATATCATAATGTTTTGTGGTTTAATGTCACGATGGATTATATATGAATCATGGGCTACACTCATACCATCTGTTATTTGAAGCATTATATCAACCGCTTCACTTAATGTTAACTTACCACGTTTCTTAATCAGATTTTTTAAGTGTTTACCTTCAATGTATTCCATAACAATGTAGTATTCTCCATTATCTTCACCTACATCATATACTTCAACAATATTTTGGTGAGCTAAACTACTAGCTGATAAAGCTTCTCTTTGAAAACGTCTCACAAATTTTTCATCATTGGATAAATCGCCTCGTAATATTTTTACAGCAACATTACGGTCTAAAATTGTATCATAGGCTAAATAAACATTAGCCATTCCACCTTCACCAATGGATTTTATTATTTGATATCTATCACTAATCTTTTGCCCTTTCATTATCATTATGAGCTACTCCCTTCGTTAATAATTAAATATGCGATGGAAATATTATCCGTTCCGCCTCTTGCGTTACATTTTCTGATTAATTTACTTACTTTTTCTTCTATAGCTATGTTTTCTTCATCTAAGACTTTTTCTATTTGATCAAATGTTAACATATTAGTTAAGCCATCACTACATAAAAATATACCATCAACTGTCATGTCGACATCAAAAATATCTAGTTCACATTTTTCAGCAGCACCAAGTGCTTTCATTAAAACATTCTTTTTAGGATGAAATTTTGCTTCTTCTTCAGTTAAATTTCCAGCTTGAACTAGTAAATTTACTAATGTATGATCTTTTGTTACTTTATGCATTTTTCCTTTTTTTATAACAAAACCTGATGAATCACCGATATTGCCAAATATTAAATAATCATGTGTTAAAAGTGCCACGACTATGGTTGTTCCCATACCAGTAGAATCAGGATTAGCCTCGGCATATTCTAATATATTCTTATTAATTTCACTTATACTATCATTTAACCAATTTACTGCATCTAGTTTCGAACCAATACTTGATATTTTATTGAACCTCGTACCTAAAGCTGCAATAGCCATAGAACTAGCTACTTCACCTTTTCTATGCCCTCCCATGCCATCACATACAATCATTAAATGTTCGCCGTTAGCATTTTTTAATATAGTAACGGAATCTTCATTATGTGTTCGAACTTTTCCTGTATCTGTTAGATAAAATGATTTCATTTACATCACTTTCCCTCTTTGTCTAACCTTCTATGAATCTTTTTGTTTTCCTCTTAATTGACCACAAGCAGCATCAATATTACTACCAAATTCACGCCTTATAGTACAATTTATGTTTGATTTTTTTAAGGTATCATAAAATGCTAAAATTTTGTTTTTACTACTTCTCTTAAATTCTAAATGATTAGTTTCATTATAAGGAATTAAATTAACGTATATATTCATTCCTTTAAAAAGATTCGCTAATTCTAAAGCATTAGCCTTACTATCATTTACATTATCTAGCATAACATATTCTATAGTTACTCGTCTACTAGTAGCTTGTAAATAATCTTTAATTGCTTGTAATAAGTTGTCAATATTATACACTTTATTTACAGGCATTAACTTATCTCTTAATGCATTATTAGATGCATGAAGGGATATTGCTAAATTAATTTGAAGTGGTAATTTAGATAATTCATATATTTTAGGTACTAACCCACAAGTAGATAAAGTAATATGTCTTGCTCCAATTGCTATACCTTTAGGATCATTTATAATTTTAATAAATTTTATAATATTTTCATAATTATCTAAAGGTTCACCAATACCCATAATTACAACACTTGATAATCTTTTTTGTAAATCTTGCTCAATTGCTAATATTTGCTCTACGATTTCATATGCTTCTAAATTGCGAATTTTCTTTTGACGGCCTGATTCACAAAACTTACAAGCCATATTGCACCCTACTTCACTTGATACACAAATCGATGTTCCATAATCATGTTCCATAACTACCGCTTCAATAAATTCACCATCTAATAATTTAAATAAATACTTTTTGGTTAAATTATCTTCTTGCTTTTTTTCAATATTTATTATGTCTGTACTAAAATCTTTTTTTAATTGTTCTCTAATTTCTTTTTTTATATTTGAAAAATTATCAATATTAAACTCTCTTTTTTCATATAACCATTCATATACTTGTAATGCTTTAAATTTTTTTTCGCCAATTGATATAAAATAATTTTCTAGTTCTTCTCGTGTTTTATTAAATAAATTTTCTTTCATTTTATCTTCCTACTCTATTATATTTTTGAAATCTAAATTGTATATGTAACTAAAATCTAAAGCTGTGATATCAATACCTGTTATGTTTTGATTAGAAGTAGTAATTCTATATATATTTTTACTATCGTTTGCTTTATATACTGGCTCTATACAATCACATTCTTTGTCTCTTGTTATTTCTAATTCTTTTATGATATTTAATATATATATTGGATTTAAATAATTTTCTTCTATGCCTTCATATAAATTATTTATTAAAGTTTTTTCAGTAGTAGTTTCCATATATGTTCCAGTACTATCAATACTATATTTAATTATTCCTGTATTACTCTCTTTATAACCTTTATTTATATTATTAGTTTTAGTTCCAGAAAATATATACTTTTCTTTATTAATACTAATCTCATATTTATAATCATAATCATTGTTTAGTTTTTCTTGATATTCATTTATAGTTTCAATAGTTAATGTTTCTTCATTCCAATTATCTTTTGGTATTTCTTCTTGAGGCTTATTTATTTCATTATTTGGTTTTTTAATACTGGTATTTTTAGGTGACATTAAAGATGCTATAGCTAAAAATATAAATAATATTACAAAAAATATACACCATTTAATTAACCTTAGTATAGCTTTTCCTTTATTAGTTTTTTTTAACTCTTTTATTTTTTGCTTTAATGCACTTTCTTTTTTTAACTTTTTCTCTTTCATGTTTTTAATTCTCCTAATTAAATATTTATTTAACCTTTTTACCTAATAGTTCTTCTTTTTTAACTCCATTTAAATAATCTTTAGTAAACATAGCTTTTTTACCAAACGGCTTTAACTTAGTAATATAATATATTTTATCACTGCATGATATTCCGATAGCATCTTTTCTTATATCACTAATAATACCTGCATCTTTTTTTGTTTCTTCGCCAATATACCCTTCTATAACTTTTATTTCTTCGTTATCTATTATTATATTTGCAAGAGGCCAAGAGTTTAACCCTCTTACTTTGTTATATATTTCTTTTGCTGTTAAATTAAAATCTAAATGTTCATCTTTTCTTTTAATAGTTGGCGCATATGTAGCTTCTTCCTCATTTTGTTTAATTCTTTTATTAGTTCCATTTATTATGCTTGGTAAAGTTTCTTCTAATAGACTCGCTCCTATAACACTTAATTTATCATGCATAGTCTCTACTGTATCATCTTCTTTTATAGGAATGCTTTTTATAGAAATAATATCACCAGTATCCATACCTTTATCCATATACATAATTGTTATGCCAGTTTCTGTTTCACCATTTATTATCGCATGATGAATAGGCGCCCCTCCACGATATTTAGGTAGAATAGAGGCATGAACATTAATACAACCTAATTTAGGTATTTCTAGTACTTCTACTGGAACAATTTGTCCATAGGCACAAGTTACAATTAAATCAGCATCGTATTTTTTTAATTCTTCAAAATCTTCTCTAATTTTAGATGGTGTAAAAACAGGTATATTATGCTCCAAAGCACATTTTTTTACTGGAGATGATGTTAATATTTTCTTTCGTCCTACATAAGCATCGGGTTGCGATACAACTAATACCACTTCTGTATTTTGTATTAATGTATTAAGTATTGGAACTGCAAAATCCGGAGTTCCCATAAATATTGTTTTAATATGCATATAATCACCATATTAATTATATCACACTCTTTTATTCTTTTCATTATTTTATTTATGTCACTATAAGTTAATTTATTTTTTCATAATGTTTTTTTTTATTAAATATGATTTTCAGTTAATAAAAATTTATATTGTTTTTAAATAAAAAAAATAAGCCCTTAGAAAGGCTTTTATACTACAAAGCATGTTCTGGATTGTATACGATGACAATCGGCATCGGTGCAAGATATTAACGTCCGCAGCACGGATTACCACCGAACACTCAAGTGATAACAGCATAATTACCATAATAGATAATTCACTGTCACTATATTTATACCATATTTTTAAGTATTTTTCAATATTTTTGGATTTTTCTCCTATTTTTTATAATTTTTATTATTAAATTTTAATACCCTTTTACTCCTTCTAAAGATTCGTCATTTTCAATAAAAGTATTTACTAATATTTCAGTATATTCATTTTTAGTATTTCGAACAATTAATTTTTCAATGCCAGCATTAATTATAATTCTTTTACACATAGCACAAGAACATGCATTTTTTACATAATCTTCATTCATAGCTTCTTTACCTACCATATATAAAGTAGCTCCTATTGTGTCTTTTCGAGCAGCGCTTATAATAGCATTAGCTTCAGCATGAACACTTCTACACATTTCATATCTTTCACCACGCGGAATATTTAGTTTTTCGCGCATGCAATAGTTTAAATCAATACAATTTTTTCTTCCTCTTGGTGCGCCGTTATAACCTGTAGCTATAATCTCATCGTTTTTAACAATTATTGCTCCCCATTTTCTTCTTAAACAAGTAGAGCGTTCTAGAGCTACTTCTGCTAAATCTAGATAATAATTAATCTTGTCTCTTCTTTCCATAATACCACCATTTCTAATATTATTTTAAAATAAATTAAAAGAAAAAGCAACTTTAAAAGTTGCTTATTTCTTATCAAAGTATAGAAAGCACTCAGTATTTCCACGATCTATATTACTTAATTCTA
>CAJUNE010000031.1 GCA_910587745.1 uncultured Bacilli bacterium | reverse complement strand
GAACCAACTATCATCCAAAACAATGTATTATTTTTCAGTTGTTTATTGCATGCTGCAAATCAAATATCAGAAAAATTTTTAGATAGCAAATTAGCAAATATAGGAGCTGCAACAGAAGAAGATTTTAGCAACATATATATTTATGAAGCATTAGAGTTAGCCGACATACTTTTTGATAATATAGAAAACAAGAAGAAATTTTTAAGACAATATATAAAATCATATGAAATGAGTAGCCAATTTAAAAAAGTAGAAAGCTTTATAAAAAGATAAAATAAACTTAAAATAGAAAAAACAAAAGTATTTAAAAAAAGGGGATAATTTGATATTATATATTAAGTGGTGATAGTATGGAAATTCTATTAAAAATAAATAATAAAGACATTCCCAAAGTAAATACAACTATATTACACACATCAAAAAGTAATTATAATGTTGATATGTTAGAATTTATCAACAATAATTGTGAAGTTATAGTAAAAACAAGTAGAACAGATATTAATGATATTCCACTAAAAATACTTGATAGTTACAATTGTTTAGAATTAACTGATAAAAAAGAATTAACTAATACTGATGAAGTAAAAATAAATATCTTAAAAAGTCTTTGTAGTGATAAAGAGGTAATTGTATTTTATGATATTTTAAATTACATAGATAATAAAATGAAAGGTAAGTTAATGAAAGAATTAATAAAACAAGACAAAATAATAATAAACTATACCACAGAGATTGAAGAAACATTATATTTAGATTATTTAATAATAGTTCATGAAAACAAAGTTATAATGGAAGGTCAAACAAAAGAAGTATTAAATGAGGAGAAAATAATTAAGAAATTAGGTTTTAATATGCCATTAATCACAGAATTATCAAGTGGTTTAAAATATTATAGTGTAGTAAACAAAAAATATTATGATATAGAAAGTTTGGTGGAAGATTTATGGAAGTAGCAAATATTATAGAAAAAACAGAACCAAACAAAATATATGGCTTAATGGGTAATATTAATCTAACCACCAATAATAGTAATATAGGCATAGTTAAAGGTGGGATGTTTTCTAATACCACCGAAGAATTTTTAAACAGTTCTAAGTCTTTAAATGCTTTAAAGTTAGTAATGCTTGATGATAGTATATTAAATAAAAAAGGAACAGAGTTATCAAATGGCGAGATTAAAGCAGTTTCTTTAGCTAAAGAATTAATTGCTAATAGAGAAATAATTGTTCTTGATTATTTTGAAAAAGAGTTAAACAATCGCGAAAAAGAAAATTATAAGCGCTTATTAAAAAAACTTTCGAAAGATTTTAATAAAACAATAATAATATACACTAATGATTTAACTTTCTTATGGGACTTATGTGAAGAAATAATGTATGTGGATAATGATAATGTTATTAACACTTACCAAAAAAATGATTATTTTAAATTAGTTGAATTAGTAGATAAACCAATAATAAGTAATTTTATTGAGAAAATAAGAGCCAAAGGTATAAAAATAGAAGATTATAAAGATATAAAAGATTTACTTAAAGCAATATATCGGATTAAGGAGAAAGAGTATAACAATGAGATATCTAATTAGTATTAAATATGATGGTTCTAAATTCTATGGTTTTCAAAGATTAAATGACGAGCCAACTATTCAAAAAAAGTTAGAAGAAGCTTTAACAACTATTAATAGGTTACCTGTTGAAATAAAAGGTGCAGGAAGAACGGATAGAGGAGTACATGCTCTTGATGCGAAAGCGAGTTTCAATTTAGATATTAATATAGATGAAGAGCATTTAAAAATGGCTCTAAATAGTTTAATAAAGCCATGCATTTATATAACTGATGTAAAAAAAGTAAAAGAAGACTTTCATGCAAGGTTTAATGTTTCCAAAAAAGAGTATATTTACAAAATCAATATGGGAGAATATAATCCATTAAAAGCTGAATATGAATTACAATTAAATAGAAAATTAGATATTAAAAAAATGCAAGAAGTATCAAAGGTTTTTATAGGAGTACATAATTTCCAAAATTTTGTTTCAGGCGAAAGAGATAATTATGATTGTATAATATATAGTATTGAATTTGCAATAAAAGATGAATTATTAGAAATAAAATTTATTGGTAAAAGCTTTTATCGCTATATGGTAAGAAATTTAGTAGGAGCTATGTTAGATGTTGAAAAAGGCAAAAATACTCTTGAAGACATAAAAGAAGCTTTAGAAAGATATGAGATAGAAAAAAGATTTAGCACTGCTTTACCAAATGGCTTATATTTAAATAAAATAGAATATGAAGAATAAACCAAATGTAAAGCATATAATAGAGCAATTGAAAATATAATATGATATGATATAATTAATATATAGGGTGGCACATTATTCTAGTCAATACAAATTACGAAGACGGGTTTAAAAGACCGTTAAAGAGCACATCTATGAAACTTCTGGTGCTTGCTTTTTACGCCCAGTTTAGGGTGAGTGCTGGGAGGAAGATTTCTTGGGCGACCATAATGGCATATGATAATCGACCCAAGTTATCGTGGAGACCTATCTTTGTGGAAGAAATAATCTTCTATGAACTAGGCTTGAACCTACTTGTGGCGAAGAGTTATGAGTAGTGTAGCTTGGCTTGAGTGATAAATGGGGATAAAAGAACAACAAATCTTGGCGTGTACATGTTAAAGAGGCGTATTGCTTTTTGAAACATTTATTGCAAAAGAGCATTAGTAATAGGGGTATTGTCGAGGAAAACTCCTAGAGTGCATATTAAAGTAAGATTGCAGTGTGTACTAAGTGGCAATCAGGTAATAAGAGAGGCAACTCCTTATTTATTCTTTTAAATGGGAACAGCCTATTTGGTAACGAATAGGCAAGAGTAAGGGAAATCCAACCTGACCTAAGTCGCAAAGTTTATTATTTTAATCGCCATTTTCTAAATTTTTATATAATTAAAGTGAAAGAAAATATGAAAGATAAGAAGAATAAAGAAAAATACAATAAAAAAGCCAAAAAACAAAATAAAAATATAAACTTAAAAGCTGATTATAAATGGATAGTAACAATAACTATAACTGCCTTTATAATTACTTTTTTCATGTCTATATTTTCTGAATCAGCTTTAAAAAACATAAATTTACCATTAAGTATCTTAATAGTTTTATTATTTATAGTATTAGGAATAATTTTTGATATGATAGGAATATCTGTAACCGTTGCTGATAAAAAGGTATTTCATTCTATGGCAGCCAAAAAAGTAAGTGGCGCGCGAGTAGCATTAAAGCTAATAGAAAATAATTCTAAAGTATCAAGTTTTTGCAACGATGTTATAGGAGATATATGTGGTATTTTATCTGGAACAGCAGCAGGAACCATCGGCATACTTTTAGCCTCAAAATTAAAATTAAATATATTTACCGTAACGCTTGTAATAACTAGTTTAATCGCCGCTTTAACAATTGGAGGAAAAGCTTTAGGAAAAAGTATAGCTATCAATCATTCTAATAACATATTATATAAATTTGCAAGAGTAATAAAATTTTTTACAGGAGAAAGATAAATCTCCTGTTTTTTTATTGTCAAATAAAGGATATATTTGTTATACTTAAATTAAAGGAGTAATAATGAAAAAGATAATAATAGAAGTAGGTTCAACAGTAACCAAAGTAGATTTATTTAATGGCGAGACTTTAGAAAGAATGCCAGGTATAACAATCCATTTTAAAAAGAATTATGATAAAGAAAAGAAGTTATTAGAAGAAGATATCAATTTATTAATAGAAAGAATAAATGAATTAAAAGATATAACTGATAATATTTATGTCTGTGGGACAAGCATATTTAGAATGTTAAAAGAAGATGAATTAGAAGCATTTTTAACAGATTTTAAAAATAGAACAAATCTAGATTTTCACGTCATTAGTCAAGAGCAAGAAAATGAATTAACAGTAAAAGGAGTAACTAGACTAACAAATAAAAGATTAGGTGTTATGATAGGTGGTGGTGGTTCTACTGAAATTGCTATTTATGATAATGGAATAATAGAAAGTATCAATAGTAGTATTGGAGTTGTTGATGTTATGGAAAAATTTCCTGATTTAGCAAACGATATTGCCACAACATCATTAGAAGAAGTTATGAATTATATTAAAGAAAACTTAAAATTACCTAAAAACAAAGCAGATATTTTAGTATTAGCAGGTGGTGGTCATAAATATTTTGCTTTAGAATCAGGAATAATGTATGAAAACAACACACTTTATGAAGATATAAATGCTCCTATAATGATGAGTATTGAAAATAGAATTAAAGATACAAAAAGGTATTTTGAAAATATTTCACTTGATGAAATAAGAAATAGAGTCGAAGACCCAAAATGGTGGTTTGCTACTCGTGCAATGTGTGCCTTTGCGTTAGTAATCGCTGAAGAAATAGAAGCTAAGTACATTATTCCAACTGATATAGCAATGGCTTATGGATTAATAAATGAGTAATTCCAATCAAATATAATTTTTAATGATTTGCAATAAATGTTTAGAATAATAATAGCAAGCATATTTATTAAAAAAATGAAGGAAAATTTTGTTATATAGAAGCTTTTTGTAATTTAAAAACTCTTTTAAAAGTTATAGATTATTACATAAATAAAGAAGAAATATCTTCAAAAAGATAAAAAAACACTAAAAATGATGTAAAATATGAAAAAACATCATTTTTTATTTGACAAAACCATATAATTTACATATAATTTTAAATGGTACATTTTATTTGTTGGAACTACCAAACTGTGGGAAGGTTGAAGTAGTGAAAGCTAATGAAAGGAATAAATTTATGAAGACATTCATGCAAACAAAAGAAAACATTGAACGCAAATGGTATGTTATAGACGCTGAAGGACAAACTTTAGGACGTCTAGCAACAAAAGCTGCTACTATTCTTAGAGGAAAGCACAAAGTAACATATACTCCTCATGTAGACTGTGGAGATTATGTAATTGTAATTAACGCATCAAAAATCAATTTAACTGGAAACAAACTAGAAGACAAGATGTATTACAATCACTCTGGTTATCCAGGAGGATTAAGAGAAAGAAACGCAAAAACAATGGTTGAGAAATATCCAGAAGAAATGTTAGAAAGAGCTATTAAAGGTATGCTTCCACACAATTCACTTGGAAGAAGCATGGGTAAGAAATTATTCGTTTATGCTGGTGCTGAACATAAGCATGAAGCACAAAAGCCTGAAAGCTTAAAAATTGATTAGGAGGTTTATTAATGGCTAAACAAGTATGGACTGCAACAGGTCGTCGTAAAAGAAGTTCTGCATCTGTTAGAATTACAGGTGGAACTGGAAATATTATTGTAAATGGTGTAGATGTTAATGAATATTTTCCAAATCAAATTTTAGTAATGGATTTAAAACAACCATTAACAGTAACAGATAATGTTAATCGTTTCGATATTGAAGTATCAGTAAAAGGTGGCGGATATTCAGGACAAGCTGGAGCTATTCGTTTAGGTATAGCAAGAGCTTTATTAGAATTTGATGCTAATACTGACCAAACAAGAGAAGATTCATATCGTAAAATCTTAAAAACAAATGGTTTCTTAACTAGAGACGCAAGAGTTAAAGAACGTAAGAAATACGGACTTAAAAAAGCTCGTCGTGCTCCACAATTCTCAAAACGTTAATATGTTTTCAAAACAAGGCTTGGGTTTCCAAGTCTTTTTGCATGTATTAAACAGTTGACATACTAAGAAGCATATGATAAGATACTTAGCAAAAAAAGGGGGATTTTTTATGGAAAAAATTATTTTTAATGGGGCATTATATATAAAAAAAGCTCCAAGTATTAAACTTGAAACAACATTAGTTCAAGGAACTTTTAATATTGATGATATAAGAACAGGAGCAAGTTATACGGTTGAAAAACCAGAAGATTTATATAAGTTTTCAGATTTTGTAATTAAACTAGCAGAAGATGCTAATTTAATAGAAAGAAAAGAGAAAATAATATATGATAACACTGACTTTTATCACATATGTACCAATAGCAGTAGTTTCAGTCTTATCAGTAAGTCGTTAAATGTAATAGAATGTTTTGCAACTTTAAGTGAATTAGAAGAATGTTATATAAGCCTAGAAGATTTTATAGCAAGAGGATTATATATTGGTAGAGCATTAACGAATGGTAATTATGCATTAGAATTAATATCTTCTTTTGAGAATAATTATTTATTACGTAATCCTATTGATGGAAGATACACAGCAATGGATAAAAACAATCCAGAATTAAAAGACTACATTTTAGGAAATATTTTACCAATATACTATGATAAAGAAACTGTTTATCAAGAAATAATCAATCAAAGATTAAAAATAGGTAATAATGGTCAAAAAAGATAAGATAGATTATCTTTTTTTTAAAATGAAAAAAGGTTTTGTAAAAACTATAAAAAAATGTTATAATATACACGCTTAAGGAAGCGGTTAACTATGAATGATACTATATGTGCAATCTCAACATCACTTGGTGTTGGAGCAATTTCAATAATAAGAGTAAGTGGAGAAGATGCAATAAAAAAAGTTGCAGGTCTTTTTAGTGGCAAAGACTTAACAAAAGTAGAAAGTCATACTATTCATTACGGGCATATTATTAATAATAATGAAATAATTGATGAAGTATTAGTTTCCGTATTTAAGGCACCAAAAACATATACTAAAGAAGATATAGTTGAAATAAATTCGCATGGTGGTATAGCTCCCACTAAAAAAGTATTAGAGATACTACTTGAAAATGGTATTCGTCTAGCACGAAAAGGAGAATTTACCAAAAGAGCCTTTTTAAATGGTAGATTAGATTTATGTGAAGCGGAAAGTGTTAATGCTCTTTTAAGTTCAAATACTGATTTAGAACGAAAGTTAGCTTTAAATGGTATAAATGGTAAAGTTTCACGAAAAATAAAGAAAGTAAGAGACATAATTGTGGAGTTAATGGCCAATATCGAAGTAAATATTGATTTTCCAGAATATGAAGATGCTTTAGAAATAACTTTAGAAAATTTACCACCAAGATTAAAAGAGATAAAAAAAGAATTAGAAAATCTCTTAGATGAAGCAAAGGTTGGAAAGTTAATAAGTGAAGGAATCAAAGTAGCGATTGTAGGTAGACCAAATGTTGGAAAAAGTAGCATATTAAACCATTTATTACAAGAGAATAAAGCTATCGTTACAGATATAGCAGGAACAACCAGAGATATAGTTGAAGGCGAATTAGAGTTAAAGGGGATTAGATTAAAGTTTATCGATACAGCAGGAATTAGAAAAACAGAAGATGTAGTTGAGCGTATTGGTGTAGATAAATCTTTAGAAATGATAAAAGAAGCTGATTTAGTTATTCATGTATTAAACAATAATGAAGAATTAACAAATGAAGATAAAGAAATACAAGAAAAAATAAAGGGAAAAACAAAAATAACTTTTATTAACAAAAGTGATTTAGAAAGTAAAATAGCAATAAAAGATGATTATATTACAGGAAATACCATGTCAGATAATGGTTTAGATAATCTAAAGAATAGAATAATAGAATTATTTGATTTAGAAAAATTAGAACAAAGTAATTTAGAGATTGTATCTAGCACTAGAGCAATTAATTTAATAAAAGAGGCATTAAAACACATTGATAATGCTATAAATAATATTAGTGATGAAATACCAGTTGATATGATAGCAATTGATATCAAAGCAGCCTGGGATGCTTTAGGAGAGATAACAGGAGAATCATACCAAGATGAGCTATTAGATACTTTATTTAGTAAATTTTGTTTAGGAAAGTAATAATAGGCAATTATGCACAAAAAAGAAATAAAAAATGAAATTTGGAAATTTTTAAGAAATATTAGTGCCATATGTTTTATAACAATAAGTATTATTATATATATCATTATAAAAAATGTAGATATAGCCTTTTTTGTAACACTACTATTTTGGCCTTTAATTATTTTATTACTAATAGGAGAATTATTAAGTTTAATTGTATTTTTAATATCAATTATTAAATTAAGAAAGTTTAAGAAAATGAAAGAAGTGGAATAAAATGTATGATTGTATTGTAGTAGGAGGAGGACACGCTGGTTGTGAAGCCTCACATATAGCGTCCATATTAGGACTAAAAACTCTACTTATAACTATGAATATCAAAAATATTGCTGATATGCCTTGTAATCCTTCAATAGGGGGAACAGCCAAAGGAATAATTGTCAGAGAAATAGATGCTTTAGGAGGCATTATGGGAGTAGTCGCGGACCAATCTCACTTCCAAATTAAAATGCTTAATAATGGGAAAGGGCCTGCTGTTAGAAGTTTAAGAGCTCAAGCTGATAAAATTACTTACCCCAAGATAATGCTAGAAACATTAAGAAAGACTGAAAACTTAGAAATAATTGAAGGAATGGTTGAAGACTTAATCACAATCAATAATAAAGTAAACGGGGTTATTTTAGAAGATGGAACAAAAATTGAAGGCAAGACTGTTATATTAACAACAGGAACATATACCAAAGGAAACATTTTAATAGGTTCAAAAAATACGCCAGGCGGACCTCATGGAGAGGCTAGAAGTAATTTTCTAAGTGATAATTTAAAAAAGTTAGGCTTAACAATTCAAAGACTAAAAACGGGAACTCCACCACGAATAAAGAAAAGTAGTATTGACTTTACCAAAATGAGTGAAGAAAAAGGTGATGATAAGTATTATACTTTTTCTCACGACATAGAACCGCTTTATGAAATAAATAATCAACAAAAATGCTATTTATTATATACTAATGAGAATACTCATAATATTATTAAGGATAATCTTGATAAATCAGCAATGTATGGTGGATATGTTACAGGAGTTGGACCAAGATATTGCCCATCAATTGAAGACAAAATAGTTAGATTTGCAGATAAAGAAAGACATCAATTATTTTTAGAACCAGAGAGTTTATATTATGATGAATGGTATTTACAAGGTTTTTCGACATCTATGCCTGAAGAAGTTCAAGAAAAAATGGTTCATTCATTAAAAGGATTAGAAAATGCTATTATTACAAAATATGCCTATGCTATTGAATATGATGCAATCGATCCATTAGAAATGAAAGCATCTTTAGAAAATAAAATAATAGAGAACTTATTCACAGCGGGCCAAATAAATGGTACAAGTGGCTATGAAGAAGCCGCCGCCCAAGGATTAATCGCTGGAATTAATGCTCATCATAAATTAAAAGAAATAGAGCCTTTAATATTAAAAAGAAATGATGCTTATATCGGAGTATTAATTGATGATTTAGTAACTAAAGGAACAGGAGAACCATACCGTATGTTAACTAGTCGTGCTGAGTTTAGACTAATACTAAGACATGACAATGCTGATTTAAGATTAAGAAATATAGGATATAATCATGGTACAATAGATGAAGAAAGATATCAAAAATTAACAGAAAAACAAGAAAAAATAAATGAGATAAAAAATATATTACGAAACAATAATATTCAGTTAAATGAAAAAACAAAAGAAATATTTAGAAATAACAATTTAGAAGTACCAACATTTAGTACATCATATTATATATTATTAAAAAGACCAGAAATGAAAATAGATTTTATAAAAAATTTTATTGAAATAAATGCTTCTAATGATATTTTAGAAGAAGTTGAAATAGAAGTAAAATATGAAGGATATATAGCCAAAGCTTATAAAGAAGCCGAAAAAATGCTAAAATTAGAAGAAAAAGAAATACCAAAAGATATAGATTATAAAGATGTTTTAAATTTAGCTAGTGAAGCCAGACAAAAACTAGAGAAAGTAAGACCAGTTACTATGGGTCAAGCAGCAAGAATATCAGGAGTTAACCCATCAGATTTATCCATACTTTCAGTATATTTAAAAAAGAAATACAATAAATAAAGTGCCAGAAAAGGCACTTTTTAATTGTTTATAATATTAATATAAAAAGAAAATCACCTAACTCTAGCTAGAATTAGGTGAAACCAAACTTTTGGCAACACTCAACATAGTCAATTAAATGTTCCTTTTTTATTGTATGAAATTTCTTTCATCTGCATACATAATATCATAAATTATAATTATTTTCAAGCCTACATCAAAATTAAGAATTAAAAAAAGTATAGGAATTAAAATAAGTATGATATAATAACTTTAGGTGAAAAAGTATGAATATAAATGAATTTATAAAAGAGTTAAATAAATTAAATATAAAGCCAACTGAAGAAGAGTTAACTAAATTAGAAGAATATGCAAGAATGTTACTTGAATATAACAATAAATTTAATTTAACTGCTATAACGAAAATAGAAGATATATATTTAAAACATTTTTATGATTCATTAAGTATAACTAAAGCTGTTGATTTAAATCAAGAATTAAAAATATTAGATATCGGAACTGGCGCTGGTTTTCCAGGTTTAGTATTAAAAATATTTTTTCCAAAACTAGAAATAATTTTATTAGATTCTAATAATAAAAAGATATCATTTTTAAATGAAGTTATAAAAGAATTAGGATTAAAAAATATAAAGTGTATACATGGTAGAGCAGAAGAGCTACCAACTGAATATAGAGAATGTTTTGATATAGTTACATCTAGAGCAGTAGCCTCTCTTCGCATACTTACAGAGCTTTCCGTACCATTTCTTAAAGTTAATGGATATTTTGTCGCTTTAAAAGGAAAAGCTGAAGAAGAACTAAAAGAAGCCGAAAGTACATTAAAAGTATTAAATTGTGAAATTGAAAAAATGGAGAAATTTATTTTACCAGACCAAATAAGTGAGAGGACAATTATAAAAATAAGAAAAGAAAAGGAAACACCAGACACTTATCCTAGAAAGTACGACAAAATAAAAAAACAAGTCTTAAAATAAAATTAGACATAAAACTAAGAGTGTGTTATTATATTTATAATAGAGGGATAGTATGAAAAGAAATCTAGCTTTATTACTTAGTATGATTGCACTTTTTTTGTGTCTTTATTTTTTGAGCTTTAGTGTTGAAAAAGAAGGAATATTAAAAGGTAACAAGATTGAGAATTTTTTATATGTTTACAAATTAAATGAAAGAGAAGAAGAATTAAGTGGCTACTCTATAAAAGATAAAGAAATATACTATTTATTAAAAAAAGAAAATAGCTATCAATTATATAAAAGAGATATAAATAAAGAAAAAAGTTCAAAAATAAAAAGTTTTAGTAATAATTCGGATTGTACTTTAGTAAATGATTACATTGAGTGTACTAATGAAGATAAGAAAGAAATATATAGTTATGAATATGAAAAACTTTATGAAACTAATCTAAATAATAGTGACAACTATCCTAAGATAATTAAGTATAAAGACACATTTTTAAAATATATAGATAATAAATTATATTTGAATCAAAAAGATAAAGAAAAGCTATTTAGAAGTTTACCCGAGGAATTAAATGAAACATTTATAGAAGATTATTACACAAGTAAAAATAATAGTTATTTATTATTATTTAATATAGATAAAAACATTCATTATATATATGATATTAGTAAAAATGAATATAAAGAAATTATAAGCAAAAACAGTTATAAATATGAAAATGGATTTTATTTTTATGATAAGAATACATATAAAGTTATTAATTTAAAAGAAAATAAAGAGCAAGAATTCCCTAATTATTTAGAAACAGAATATTATTTTACAAGTTATTTAAAAGATAATATATTATATTACTTTAACATAGTTGATAATGAAATAAGCATATTAGATTTAAATAAAAGTATATTAAAAAAGATATCATTAGATATAACCAAAGACAATAATTTAAGTAATATAAGTTTATACAAAGATTATTTATATTTTGAAATAGGAGAAAATACAGGAAATATATATATACTAGACTTAAAAAATATTAAATACGAAGAAATAAATATTGCTGAAGAAAAACAAAAAGAAGAAGAAAAACTAACTAATGCTATAAATAGATTAAAAAGTGATTATAATATAAATATTCACATAAAAAAAGAGACAGATATTAAATATCCTGATTTTAATGCTGAGGTTGAAACAAATAATTTAAAAATTGAAAAAGGTTTAACAGAAATAGAAGGTATTTTACAAAAATATAACAAAGATTTTTTTGATAGTTTTTACTTTGAAAAATATGAAGGACTACATATATATTTAACTTCCAAATTAACCCCAAGCAATTTAGAAAATCAAATATCCAATCCTGCTGCTTATTCTCTTTTAAATAATTATAAATTTATGATAGTAATTGATATAAACCAACCAAATATCAGTGAATTATTATGTCACGAGTTAATCCATAATACAGAATTTGCTTTAAATAAAAAAAGCAAAGACATTTTTAATGAGTGGAATAAATATAACCCTGAGGATTTTAGTTATAATAATTCTTATACCAAAGAATATATATATAATTATACAATCAATGAAGAAAACAAAGAAAATATATATTTTATAGATAAATATTCGCATACATATTCTACCGAAGATAGAGCCAGAATATTTGAAAATATATGTTCTTGCAATGAAAATAGCATTATAAAAAA
>CAJUNE010000030.1 GCA_910587745.1 uncultured Bacilli bacterium | reverse complement strand
ATGTACAATTAAAATATAATTAAATTGGTGCGGTTGAAATTACAATAAAGAAAAATAGATGTTACTTAGTAATATCTATTTTATTTTGTAATAGAATTAAAAGGTGGGATCAAGTTGTTAAAAGCTTTTATTTATGTTATAATAATCTAACTAAAAAGGAGACATTTTTATGGATATTAAAGAAGAGGATTTAACAAAATTGTTTTCTTTAGAAATAGAGGAAATTAAAGATGTTTTGATAAATATTTTAAATCGATCTGGTATCCCTTATCAGTTAGAATTTCGTGTAAAAAGCTTAGAGAAAATACGTCAAAAACAGCTTTTATTTAAAGAAAGAAGTAAGCCTTGTAGTCTGTTTGATGTTCCAGATATATTGGGTTTTAGAATATCTGTTGATTCAGAAATAGATGTTTATAGAATTTTTTCATTATTAAATGATTACTTTGAACCAAGTAGAGTTATTGATTTTTTTAATAATCCTAAAAGTACTGGCTATAAAGCTTTTAATTGTTTTTATGATAATTGGGCATTTAATACAGAAATTCAAATGATGACTAAAGAAATGCGTGATTGGACTAATGCAACTCATGATGAACATAATAAAAGAAAATATGGTGATATATTAACTAGAAAATAAAAAATTCAAGCTTTTGTGTTGCTTGAGCTTTTTTAATTAGAGTATAATCTATATAAAGTAATAGAAGGAGAGTTAAAAAATCTTAAACTTATATCTTCTGTTCCTAAACCATTTGATATATATAACTTAGTGTTTTTTACCTGGTGATAAGATTCAATATAAGTTTCAGCTCCATCTTTTTTTCTTAAACCACCAATAAAAGGAATTCTAAATTGTCCACCTAAAGAGTGTCCAGCAAAGGCTATAGATGTGTTATCTACTTTTTTGATTAAGTCAGGTTGATGCATAATTGTTATATTAAAATATTCATTATCGTATAATTCTTTTATTTTTTCATCATTTGTAAGGCCTATAAAATTAATAGGAGTATTTGATTCATAATATACTAATTTAGAAGAATTATCTAAAATAATAAAATTACTATTTTCTAAAATTCCTTTAATTCTATTTTCATTTTTTAAATCGTAATCTCCTAAACATGCAAATTTGAAAACTTTAGCTTCAATTTGAGAAAGGTATTTAATTATTTTTTCTTCATCTTTATTATTTATGTTATTGCTATCAAATAAGTCGCCTGTAAATAAGACTATGTCAGGGTTTAATTCATTTATTTCTTTTACTATTTTTTTTAGGGTATCTTCATTTGTTGTACGTCCATAGTGTAAATCAGAGAATTGAACTATTTTTAATCCATTATAATCACTATTTAAATTTTTATCTATTATAGCAACTTCTTTAACTTTTAAAGAGTAGGGGTTAATAAAGCGACCATAAAGATAAAAACATGTGATGATGATTAAAAAGCTAAATAGGATTTTTATCCCAGTATGTGTATTTTCTTTTTTCATAAAGCACCTAGTATAACATGATTAATAATATACATAAAGCATTATGTAGGGCATGAGCTATATAAGACGTATAAATATTATTTGTTTCATAAAAAGCTTTAGCAAAGAAGAAGCCTAATGCTCCATAAGGAATAATGAATAATAATTCTAATAATGTATATTCTGCGATATGAGCAAGACCAAATAGGAACCCTGTTACTATTGCGAATGTATACCATTTAGTAAAAGCTTTTTTGAATGATGCTCTAAATGCTATTTCTTCAATTAATGGTCCAATAATAATCATAGTGATCATATTTGTAATAGGTAGATTATTTAACAATTCTCTGTTAGCTGATTCGTTAACAGCTATATCTTTAACTATAAAAGAAATAATCAAATTGCTAATAAACATAATTCCTAAACCACATAACCAATTTTTTAAAGCTATGTTTATATTGTCTTTTTGGAAATTTTTAAAATCTTCTATAAGTCTTTTGCGATAAATGAGACAAAAACCAGCAAGCATTATTAAGTAAGTTCCTAATTGTGATAAGCCAGCAATTAATTTGTTAGAACTTTCATAATAATTCCCAAAGATTATGCCTCCAATTAAAGCAAAAATAAAATATAAAAGGATTGTTCCAATTCCTTTAAAAAATTCAACTGTTTTGTTTGGATATTCTTCTTTATTTATAACTTCAATTACTTCTTTTGTTTTTTCTTTCATTTTGTAGGCTCCATTCTTGTTTTATATTATCATAAATTAATTTAAGAGACAATAGTTTTGGGATATTTTACAGTTTTTTCAATGATGCTGTTGATATTTTAATAAAAATTAGTTATAATAAAATATATAATAATAAAAGGAGGAAGATTATTAATGAAGGAAGCGACTGGAGAATTAAATATGACAGTAATTACAGTTGTTGCAATAGCAGCAGTAGCAGCATTCTTTTATGCTTTTGTTTGGCCAGCGATAAAGAATAATATCACATCAAGTCAATATTGTACTCAATCATGGGATTGTTCAGAATGTGATGGTACTACTTGTGAGTGCAAGTATTGTAAAGATGGAGGATTTGATTGTGATACTCCTCAAACCGTAAAATGTCCAGATAAAAGCGGAGATGGAAACTCTCAAGAGTAATTAATAGGAGGATAATAATATGAAAGAAGCGACAGGTGAGTTAAATTTAACAGTTATTGTAGTTTTACTTATAGCTATTTTATCCACCTTCTTCTTTTCATTTATTTGGCCTAATATTAAACAAGGTTTTAAACATAATACAAGGTGCGATGATGCAATTTGTGTATGTCCGCCAGAATATATGGTTGAAGGTAAATGTACTTATACTGGGACAACAGTAGAATGCTATTTTAAAGAGGATAGAAACAAAAAAATTACATGCGCTTGGAAAGGTTAAATGGTTGGGTGATATAATTTGAAAGAGGCAGTAGGTGGAGTGTCACTTTTTACAATTGTTATTGTATTTGTAGTTCTTTTTACAGGTTATATTAGTTTATCAATTAACTATTCTAAGGCATATAATGTTAAAAATGAACTTATTAATATTATTCGTAACCAAGGAGGAGTATGTACTTCACAAACACCTAATTTAACTAATAATTGCTATAATTTTGTCGAGCAAATAACGGATTATTTTAGAGAAACTAATTATAGAAGTTATGGCAATTGTGGTGAAGGTTTTGTGGGATATACAAGAACTGGTGAACTTGCTGGTACTGGAGATAGAACAGCATTTTGTATTAAAGGAATACCTGCTAATGGTAATTCTGAACTTCCGAACGCTTTATACTATCAAGTAAAAGTATTTTGGCAATTAGATTTGCCTATTTTTAGCAGGTTGTTTAATTTTACTATAAGTGGAGAAACAGCAAGAGTTTATGCTCCAAATGAATGTGTTGATGCAACAATTAATTATGATTGGTGTAGTTAAAGTGAGGGATAATTGTGAGACAATCTATAGGTGGTAGTTGGCTTATTGGCTTAATGGTTTTATTTATCCTTCTTTTTGCAGGATATATTATATTAACAATTGATTATAATAAAAGTATTAGAGTAAAAAATGAAGCAATCTCTTTGGTTGAAAAATATGAAGGTTTAAATGAAGAATCTATTACGCTTGTTAATAACTATTTAATGGGCGCTGGTTATATGACAACTGGTAAATGTGGGGAACAAGAAGGCATGTATGGCGCTGTTAATTTAGAAAGTAATGAACTTGAAGAGACTGAGGATAATCAAAGATATTATTATTGTGTAAAGAAATATAAAGGTGCTAATACTTCTTATTATTATCAACTCACTTTATTTTATCGCTTTAGTTTACCTGTTTTGGGTGATACTGCTCGTTTTTCAATAAAAGGGTCTACAGCTAATTTTCAGGCTAAAGATGATGTTAAATATGCTAAAACGGTTGATGGAAGTACAGGTGGAGTAAATAATAATGAAGGGACTCAAGAAGTTATTTTTACTGTGAGATTTAATGTTAATGGTGGATCTACTTCAATTCCTAATCAACGAGTGATTTCGGGATATAAAGCTTCAAAACCTAATGATCCTATTAGAACAGATTATAATTTTAAAGGTTGGAAATTAGGTGGAAGTTATTATGATTTTTCAAGACCTGTTACAGGTAATATAACTTTAGTAGCAGATTGGCAAGCTAATAATAGCCCTGGTGGGAATAGCGGAGACTTTGTGGTTCCATCAGGTTACACATTAGCGGGTGTTTGTAATAAAAATAATATTACATCTATTAGAGATTTTATAATTAATTGTGGTCAAAACTATGGTTATTATACATCTAAAAATTTAATTATTAGTGGTTTTCCAGTAACAGATGGTGAAAAAACATCGTTGCCTAATATAAAAGGTTTTGCCTGTAATGATTATAGTTCTTTTGCTGGTTTGAATTATACTTCGTCTCAAATTAATCAGTGTAAGTCTACTATTGATAGTATTTATGATTCGTTGCCAAATAAAGTTATATATAAATAAGAATTGTGGAGGTTACTTATGAATGTTATAGTTTCAAATAAATATCAAAATATGTTAGCAACTCTTGACATTGATATTATAAAAAGTATTAATGGAGAATTTGAAGTTGAAGAGCTTGTTAATATATTTACTAATTTTTACTTTAATAAAATGATTATTGATATTACTGCGATTAAGGGTTATCAAAATATTAAAAATATTCAAAAATTATCTGTTAATTTTGATATGAATAAAATTATTTTACTGTTAGATGATTCAGCAATGGTTAATAGTGGTAGTTATTTATCGGGGCTAGTTTCAATGGGTATTTATAACTTTACACGAAATATTAATGCTGTTAAATTTTTAATTGATAATCCTAATTCATATAAAGATGTAGCTCAATATCATAATTTAAATAATAGTGATAATGATGATAATGGTGGGAATAAAGCATCTTTTGATGTGTTTTCCGGTACTGGTTCTGGAGGTCTTAGAATAATAGGCTTTAAAAATGTTACAGCTCATGCAGGCGCTACTACTTTAGTTTATATGCTTAAAAAACATTTAGAAGTAGCTTATAATGTTGTAGCTCTAGAAGTTGATAATGAAGATTTTAAATATTTGAATGATCCTGCTTTAAAGTCAACCACTGCTTTGGATTTATCTTATCATATAGCTAATAATCCAGAAGCAGAAGTTATTCTTTTGGACTTGAATAGTACTGGGCAGATTAATTTGTGTAATGAAGTTATATATTTGATTGAACCAGGTTTGATTAAACTAAATAAATTAATAAGAAGTGATAGAGATGCTTTTGAAAAACTAAAAGATAAAAAAGTAGTTTTAAATAAAAGTGTGTTAAATGCAAGAGATGTTAGTGATTTTGAAAATGAATCTAAAGCACATGTATTCTTTAATATTCCTTATTTAGATGATAAAAAAGAACATGAGCAAGTATTGGATGACTTTTTAGTAGCTCTTGGTTTTTCAAGACTTAATAGTAGTGGTTCTGGTAAAGCTAAACTTTTTAATATTTTTAAATAAATTGCTATTTGTATAGTGATTTTTTTCTTTTATTGTTTTAAAATATAGTTTACTTTGATATAATATAACAAAAGAGGAAGAAATTATGAAATATATAAAATGGTTTAAATGGATCTTTAGTATTTTAATATTGATTGGGGCTTTAATTGCTATTATTTGGGGTACAAATTATATTTTAAATAATAATGGTTTGAAAAAACAAGAAAAAAAAGAGATTAAACATACTATTGAAAAAGTTACTTCTAATGAAACAAGTAATAATTTATCAGAGATATATAATATATATTTAAATAATGAAAAACATAAAGTAAAAATGGAATATCAATTATTACAAAAGAGTGAAGAATCTTTATATATTCTTTTATATATCTATTTTGATGGTAAAAAAAGTTTAGAAATGGAAGTAGCTTCGCTTATAGAAAACTCAACAATTCATAGTGTCTTTTTAAATGAAGATATAGGAGATAATATAAAAATTTCAGAATCTTCATTTAAAATATTAAAAGAGAAGGATACAGAATATTTACTAGTTAATATAGGTATTATTGATAGTTCCACAAAAAAATATTATTATATCATTAATAATAATGGAGATATTGTTAATAATAAGGGAATACTGGTTAGTGATAGTAATAAAGATTATTTAATGGGTGAGCATGAATTTAATAATTATTATGATTTAGATAATAAAACTTTGGCTAAAATAGATGGTAATGAAATATTTGCTTTAGAAGAAAAAACAGAAAAAAAGAAACTTAAATTAATTGAATATAAGTATTATTTTAAAGATGGTAAATTAAAAAAAGATAAAGTTGCAGTTTTTGAAGATATTAAAATAAAGGTAACAGAAGAAAAAGAATAGGTGATAATATGTTTGTAGATGAACTTACAATTAAAGTTATAGCAGGTAAAGGTGGAGATGGCTGTACTTCTTTTCGTCGCGAAAAATGTGAACCTATGGGAGGACCTAATGGTGGTAATGGTGGTAAAGGTGCTAGCATTATTTTTCAAGTTGATAAAGGTCTTAAAACTTTAATTGATTTACGATATATGAAAATTATTAAAGGAAAAAAAGGCGAAAATGGTAGTGGTCAAAATAGAAATGGAGCTTCGGCAGAAGATATTATCATTAAAGTTCCCGAAGGGACAACCGTTGTAGATGAAAGCACTAATTTAGTCATCGCAGATTTAGTTGGTGATATAACAGAAGTAGTTGTTGCTGAAGGTGGTCGTGGGGGACGTGGAAATGTTGCTTTTAAAACTCAAACTGATACCGCACCTAAATTTAGTGAACTTGGTGAGCCAGGAGAAGAAAAAATATTAAAAGTTGAACTTAAAATGATCGCTGATGTTGGATTAATTGGTTTTCCAAGTGTTGGTAAGTCAACTATTTTATCTAAAATTAGTGCAGCGACACCTAAAATTGCTAGTTATCATTTTACGACTTTATCTCCTAATTTAGGAGTTGTTAAATTAAGGGATGGGAGAAGTTTTGTTATGGCAGATCTTCCAGGATTAATTGAAGGAGCTTCAACAGGAGTAGGGTTAGGACATAAATTTTTAAGGCATGCAATGCGTACTAAAATTTTGGCTCATGTCATAGATATGGGAAGTGAAGAAGGTAGAAATCCTACCCACGATTATGCCGCTATTCGTAAAGAAATCGAAGAATATAATGATAAATTAGCTAAAAAAACAGAAATAATATTAGCTAATAAAATGGATTTGCCTAATGCTTTAGATAATTTAAAAGATTTTAAAAATAAATATCCAGATAAAGATATTATTGAAATAAGTTCAGTTACAAATATAGGTTTTGATGATTTAATGTATAATCTTGCTGATAAACTTGATAAAATATCTAATGACCCTTTATATGATGATACCGAAATGCTTAGTCATGTAATGTATAAATTTCAAAATGAAAGACCTTACACTATTACTAAAGATGGTGATGTATGGATTTTAGAAGGTAAAGAATTGGAAAAGCTATTTAAAATGACAAGATTTAATGAACCAGAAGCTGTTCTTCGTTTTGCAAGGAAATTAAAAGGCATGGGTGTTGAAGATGAACTTGAAAGATTAGGTGCAAAACGAGGAGATGAAGTTCAAATCTGTGATTATATATTTGAATTTAAAGAATAATTAATTGTTTTCAAAGATAAGAATAGTACCTATTCTTATTTTTTTGCTAGAGTTTGCGGGTAATTCTAAAATGCTTGTTTTTTTTATATCATTATTTATTTTAATAACACGATTTTTATTTAGGTTTTCATATTTATATATGACTTCATTATTTGTGTCTAATCCAATAATATCAATATTCTCTTTCATAAAATATGTGTGAATAGAATTGCATTTAGGAAATAACATACCAAAATTAATGTTTTTATAACCTATTAAACCAGTTAATCTTTTATAAAAAGTGTCGGCTATAATAATTTCGTAAGTTTTATTGTTGGTCTTTAAATACATAGTATCACCTTTAATACCATTTTATCATAAATTTAGATTTTTATGATATATTTTATTAATTTTTTATTGTCATATTTAGATATTTGTGCTAACATTATGGTAGGGAGTGTAAGAAATGAATAAAGAAGTAAATGTTAAGAATAAAAAGTTTGATTTTGATGTGATAAAAAAGTTTATAGCAGATA
This sequence comes from uncultured Bacilli bacterium, assembly GCA_910587745.1. Taxonomy (GTDB): domain Bacteria; phylum Bacillota_I; class Bacilli_A; order RF39; family UBA660; genus Caccenecus. The sequence goes on along the minus strand of CAJUNE010000030.1, from coordinate 5,966 downwards.
ATAAAAAAACTATTATTGTTTCAGGCGTAGCTTTACTATTAGTGGTAATAGTAATAGTAGGAGCAGTAACTTTATTTGGTAAAAGTCACGCTTTATCTAATAAGAAACAACAATATGAAAATACTTTAAAAGAAATGGGTAAAGATTTCTATGAAAATTATTATTATGAACGTACTGGGAAAAACGATGAAGAAAGAAAAACTTTTTTAAGCAAATATAGCAACACAGGAATTAAAATTGATTTAGAAAACTTAGGACGTTATAATGGACAATCTAATAAAGAAAAAGTAGCAGAACTTGTTGACCCTGATAATAAAAATGTTTGTGATGCTAAAAATACTAAAGTTATTATTATGCCAAAAGAAGGCTATGGCAAAACTGATTATGAAATTAAAGTAGAATTAGATTGTGGCTTTGAAACAGAGGAAGAAAAATAAGTAAGAGATTACTTCTTTTTTTAAGTAAAAATGGTATAAAGTATATTTATTAATAATTGTATTTATGTAAAAAATATGTTAATATTAAATTAGTAGAGTGTTAGGCTGCAATCTAATATCTACTTTTTAGGGAAGACATTGACTGTAATAGTTAATGTCATTTTTATTATTCCTAATAAAGTTGCCTTTATTTGAACCTTCATCTAATCACACTCCTTACTAGCCCAAAACCCCGTAGGATAAAGAAGAGTAGGATAGTGAATAGAAAAGGCAGACATTAGCCCTAACACTTAAGTTAATATTCTAAAATATTAAATGGTAAATAGCAATAAAATTCGTACGACAGATTTCGACATTGTATTTTAAATAAAGCTATTAGTAATTATTTTTTTGTGATAAATTGAAGAGATTTGTAGAATAATTGGGGGTTATGTGTTATAATTGAGATAATAGTGGAGTAGTAGAATTTGGAAGTGAAACTATGAAGAAAATAAATTATATTTTATTTGCATTTCTATCATTTATTATCTTTGGGTGTAGGGGATATGCTATGCCAGTTTTGGAATCTTTAGATATTGAAAATGCAATAATAGAAGATGGATTTGATTTAGAAAAATATGAATATAATGTTTTTATAGATAGTGATTCTGTAAATTTAAATATTGATTATAGTGTTAAGTTAGAAAATTATTATATCATAGGTATTGGTAATCAAACTTTGCAAGTTAATACTAAACATTATATTTCTTTAATAGATAGTGATGGTAATTTAGCTATTTATACTTTGAATGTTTTAAGAAAATTACCTTTTTTAAAAAATATTAGTTTTCAAGAATTAGATTTTGAATTTTATAAAAATGTACTTTCTTATGATTTAGAAGTAGATGGTTCAATAAAGAGTTTGACACATTCAGTTGAATTAGAAAGTAATACAGAATATGAAATAATTGGTTCAACTAATTTACATTTGGGTTTAAATAGAATAATAATTAGAGTTAAAGATATTAATAGTAATTTGTATCAAGATTATGTATTTAATATTAATAGAGTTGTGAATAAAGATTTTTCTAGTGTTGGTTCACATGAATATATAATTCCTGAAGATGGCAACTATGAGATAGAATTATGGGGAGCTGGACCTGAAGATGCTGGTGGAGCTTATACAAAAGGGATAATTAATTTAAAAGCTGGAGAAAAACTATATTTTTATATAGGAGAGCAAGGAGATTGGTGTAGTGTAACGCCATGTGGTGAAGGCGGTTATAATGGTGGAGGTAATTCTGGCTATTATAGAGGAGCAGGAAATACAAGCGGAAGTGGTGCTACCGATGTTAGACTTGTAAGTGGCGAATGGAATGATTTGGAATCTTTAAAATCAAGAATAATGGTTGCAGGCGGTGGAGGTGCAAGTGGAACTTCCTCTGGTAATGCAGGTGGTCTTATTGGATATCAAAATTATAATAGTGGTTATGTAGGCTATGGAGGTTATGGTGGTACACAAACTTCAGGTGGTTCTAGAGCTTCAACTTGGAAGGGCGCTGGTACTCCTACTTCAGGAGGATTTGGTTTTGGTGGTAATGGAAGTCATTCTGCTAGTAGCGGCTTTGGCGGAGGCGGCGGAGGCGGCTACTATGGTGGTGGTGGTGGCTCCGGAGCTACAAGTGGCGCTTGGGGTGGCGGCGGAGGTTCGTCGTTTATCTCAGGCCATGCGGGTGCGATTGCTATAAATGAAGATGGTACGCCAAAAGTAAGTAATTATTCAAAAATAGAAGATAGCTATCATTATAGTGGCAAATATTTTACTGATACTTTAATGATTGATGGTCGTGGGTATAAATGGACTACTAGTGTTGGTAGTTCGCTAGCTATGCCTAATCCAAATGGGGATAATTATGCTCAAGGTCATGGTAATGAAAGTGATGGTTATGCAAAAATTAAATATGCTGCTAGTCATGAAGCTACAGGTCTTTCTAATTTAGAAATTAGTGCTGGAACATTAACACCAAATTTTGAAAGTGGTGTTTATGAATATAATTTACAATTATCAACTAAAGAAGAAGAAATTACTATAAGTGCAGAAGCTATAGAAGAATGGTCAACAGTTTTAGGAACTGGAACTTTTGTAGTACCAAGTGGTGATAGTAGTTATACTATTTCAGTAGTAAATTATGATGGTGTAATAGTAAATTATGTTATTAATGTTAATAGGCCTATTAGTAGTTATAAATTTTTAGATGGTATAAAAATAAATGGAATTGTTTATGAAGATTTTAAATCAAATGTATATGAATATGATATAGAACTTGATACGGGAATTGATAATATTAATTTAGAAGCTATACGTCATATTACTGGTCAGACAGTTTCAGGAGAAGGTACTTTTAAATTTGATACTAATGAAAAAACTCTTACACTTTTAGTAAAAAGTGAAGATAATACACAAAATCAATTATATACGTTTAATTTTAAAAGAAAGAAAACTTCAGAGTTAAAATTAATTTCTACTTCAATTCCACTTAATTTTACTTCTAATAAATATAATTATGAAGTGGAAATATTTAATAGTATTTTTACTCTTAATTTTATAACAGAAACTTATTTTCCAGATACTATTGTAACAATCGAGGGGAATAAATACTTAAGTGAAAAAGAAAATGTAATTACTATAACATCACATTTGGATGGTGTAGATGATACTGTTTATAAAATTAAAGTTAAGAAAAAAGAAAATACTAAAATAGAGGAAGTAATAAACTTTACTGGTAGTGTACAAGAATATATAGTTCCAGTTTCAGGTTATTATGAAATAGAATTATGGGGTGCTGGGACTGAAAAGGTAGGCGGAGCTTATACAAAAGGTAAGATTAAGCTTCTTGCAGGAGAAAAATTGTATTTCCAAGTTGGAGGACAAGGAAAAGACTGTCCTAATAGTACTTGTCCTGGTGGTTATAATGGTGGTGGAGATTCAGGAAATTATAATGGTTCTGGTTCTCGTTCTGGAAATGGTGCTACTGATGTAAGACTTGTAGGCGGTGCTTGGGATAATGTTGATAGTTTAAAATCAAGAATAATGGTTGCTGGTGGTAGTGGTGAACATGGTACTGTTTCTTCAGGTCAAGCTGGAGGTCTTGTAGGGTATCAAAATTATAATAGCGGTTATGCTGGCTATGGTGGTTATGGTGGCACACAAACTTCAGGTGGTTCTAGAGCTTCTACTTGGAGTGGTACAGTAGCAGCAACATCTGGTGGTTTTGGCTATGGAGGCTCTGGCGGTAGATCCAAAGTTAATGGCTTCGGCGGAGGCGGCGGAGGCGGCTACTATGGTGGTGGTGGTGGCTCTGGCGCTAATACTGGTGCTTGGGGTGGCGGAGGCGGTTCGTCCTTTATCTCAGGGCATGCTGGTGCTATTGCTATTAATGAAGACGGAACACCAAAAGTAAGTAGTTATTCAATGATAGAAGATTCTTATCATTATAGTGGCAAATTTTTTACTGACACTTTAATGATTGATGGTCGTGGATATAAATGGAGTACAAAAAGTGATGCAATTTCACCAATGCCTAATCCGAGTGGTGGATATTATAATACAGGTGTTGGTAATGAAGGTAATGGTGCTGCTAAAATAACTTTATTGACAGTTTTAAGTGATAATAATTTTTTAGATAATATTATTTTAGATGATGGTAAAGTTGATATTCCTTTTGATACAACAAAAGAAGATTACGAGATTAATTTAGATGATACACATTTGACTTTAAAAGTTGTTGCAATTCCAAAAGATAAAGAAGCAGAAGTAACAGGTATTGAAACGATACCACTTCCTCCTGGAGAAAATAAACATGAAATAGTGGTAACAGCAACAGATGGAAGTATTAGAGTTTATACTCTTACAATTAATCGTGAACCATCTAGTGATCCAAATTCTAAATCTATTGATATAACAAATACTTATGATTATTTGTGTGATTTAAATGATAGCTATTGTAATTATACTTTTAATAAAGATATAACTAACTATGATATTAAATATCCATATGATACTGATAATATTACTTTTGTAGTAAATAAATTAACTCCTTATCAAGATGTTAAAATATATAAAGATAATTTGGATACTCCACTTGAGGATTTTAAAGTGGATTTAGATCCTGGTATTAATACTTTCTTGATTGAAACAATAAGTGAAGATAAACAAAGTAAGATATTTACTTATAATATTGATAGAGATATAACGGGAAATAATTTATTAGAAAGTTTGAAAATAATAGATCCAGTGGTAGAATTTGAATTTCAACAATATACTTATGAATATTATGTAACTGTTCCTAAAACAATAGATAAATATGAAGTTGAAGCTATACCAGAAGATAAAGACCCTAGTGTAAAAGTTTCTATAAAAGGTAATACTAATTTAATACCGGGGATGAATGATTGTATTATAACTGTAACAGCTCAAAATGGAGATACAAGAACTTATATTATTCATGCATATAAAGAAGTTAATAGAAGTACTTTACTTACAGATTTAAAGGTTATGAATGGACTCGAAGAATTAACATTAGAACCAACTTTTAGTCCTTATTTAAATAATTATACACTTAATGTTTTAAATAGTGTTAGTGAAGTAAATATAGTTACAACCTTAGAAGATACAACAGCATCTATTACAGGTAACGGAGTACAAGTGTTAAAAACAGGTGTAAATGAAATCGATGTTATTATTACGGCTTTAAATGGTGATGTTAATATTTATAAATTAGTTATTAATCGTGAAAAATCTGATAATGCTTATTTAAAAAGTTTAGAAGTTACGGACTATCCTTTAAATATTACTTTTAATAAAGAAACTTTTGAATACGAAATTAATATTGATAGAGATGTTACAAGTTTAAATGTTATCGCAGAACCAGAAGATAGTAACGCTACTTATACAATAAGAGGTAATTATAATTTAGATAAAGTAGTTAATGAAATAATTATTACAGTTATCGCGGAGAATAAAGAATATAAAGTTTATAAGATTAAAGCTATAAAAAATATGAGTGATAATAATTATCTTAGTTCTTTAAAAGTTATGAATGGAACTAATGAACTTACTTTAAATCCCGAATTTGATAAAAATAAAAATGAATATCATGTGTCTGTTGATGGAAGTGTTACAAATGTTGATGTTGTGGCAGTTTTAGAAGAACAAGTATCAACTATAACTGGTGTTGGTAAACATTATATAGCTACTGGGGATAATGAAATAGAAGTAATTGTTACAAGTGAATCAGGTCAGGTTAGAACTTATAAAATAATTGTTACGAAAGAACTTAATGATGATTTAAATCTTCTTAAAGTAGAAAATAATCGCGGTAGTGAAGTAATAAAACAAGATGATACTTCACTTGGTTATGACTATTTAATAAATGTTCAATATGAAGTTAATACAATTGATATAATAGGTACTACTAGTGCTAGTACTTCTAAAGTTCAAGGTAATGGTACTTATAATTTAAAAACTGGTAATAATGATATAACTTTAAC
>CAJUNE010000029.1 GCA_910587745.1 uncultured Bacilli bacterium | reverse complement strand
CCTCCTAAAATTATACTTGTCATATATAAATAAATTATATTATAAATAGTATATTTAAGATTTTTATAACCAAAAGCAATTATACACATTATAATACTTATGATTATTTTAAATATAAATAGTAATACTTGATTTAAAGGAATAAATAAATACAATAAAGATACACTACCAAATAACGCGCCTAATATTAATCTTTTGATTTTGCTATATCTTTTTAATGCAATATTAATTGTTAATAATAAAAGTAAGTCTAATATAAAATTTATTAAAAAAACTAAATCTATATATACAATCATTATTATCACCATTTAAATTATACTAAATGATGGAAACATATTTTGTCGTTTTAATGTGAAATTTTATTTAAATTAAATAAAAGGATTTAAGTCTGTAGCTTAAACCCTAGTTTGGCTTTGCAGCCTGTATGTTATCTTCTAAGTACACGAAGTATACTTAGCAAATTTATTATATCATATAATTATTCATTTTGCTATAATTTTTTTGCTATTAGTGAACTTTTTCAACATTATTTTTAGATCATATCAAATAGACTTAATTGGCTTGTTTCAGGTAAATTTCCAAAGACTCCTAAGCTGCGAAGTTTATCAATAGTTGTTCCATTTACATGTCCTCTAAGTTGAAAATCTTCGATACTATAAAATGGTTTATTATTTCGCTCTTCTATTATTTTGGCGGCAACACTATCTCCGAGTCCATCTAAAGTTCTAAATGGACATATTAAAGTTTTATTATCATCACCAACTATAAAGTTCTTACCATCACTTTTTTCAATATCTATATTGCCAAATTTAAAACCTCTGGCTGTTGCTTCTAAACATAATTTTAATGTTTCTAAAACACTTGCTTCTTTGTTTGTAGCCTCATATCCTTTTTCTTTTATCTCCATCATTTTGGCTTTTATAGCATCATATCCTTTAACCATTGTTTCTAAATCAAAATCATCAAATCTGGTTGAGAAATATGTAGCATAATATATCTCTGGTTTGTGTACCTTATAATAAGCAATTCTAAAGGCTGATGTTACATAAGCCGCTGCATGGGCTTTCGGGAACATATATTTTATTTTGCCACAAGAATCTATAAACCAACTTTCTATACCAGCTCTCTCCATTGTTTCTTTATGTTTGGCCCAGGTTTCAGGGTCTTTACTAGCTTTTCCTTTACGAACAAATTCCATAATCTTGAAAGCTTTAATAGGCTCAACGCCTTTATACATTAGATAAACCATGATATCATCACGACATCCGATAACTTCACTAAATGGAACAACTTGGTTCCTAATTAACTCTTGCGCATTTCCTAACCATACATCTGTACCGTGGGATAATCCAGAAATTTTAATAAGTTCAGAAAATGTGGTTGGTTTGGTATCAACAAGCATTCCAATTGTAAATGGCGTTCCAAATTCTGGTACTCCTAAAGTTCCTGTTTCGTTCATTATCTGTTCTTTAGTAACTCCTAAAGGTTCTGGTGATAAGAAAATACCCATTGTAGCTTTATCATCAAGCGGTACTTTCGTAATATCATCCCCTGTTAAATCATGAATCATTCTTAATTGGGTTGGATCAGTATGTCCTAAAATATCTAACTTCAAGACATCTTCATCAATTGCATGGTAATCAAAATGCGTAGTTCTCCATGCAGCATCAACATCTTCGGCAGGATATTGGAATGGAGTAAAATCAAATACATCCATATATCCTGGTATAACAACTATACCTCCTGGATGTTGACCAGTTGTTCTTTTAACACCTGTACATCCAATAGCTAGACGTTCTATTTCAACATTATTCATTATTATACCTTTATTCTCAGCATAACCTCTGACAAAACCAAAAGCTGTTTTTTCAGCAACAGTACCAATTGTTCCTGCGCGGTAAACATTATCGACACCAAATAATACTTTGGTATATTCATGCGCCGCAGCTTGATTTAAATCCGAGAAGTTAAGGTCGATATCTGGTACTTTATCGGCATTAAATCCTAAGAAAGTGGCGAATGGCATGTCTTGACCATCTTTTGTCATATTGGTTCCACATTTTGGACAAGCTAAATCTGGTAAGTCAAATCCACTATTATATGTTGCACCTAGTGCTTTACCATTTTCATCATCAAAAATACTATGCTTACATTTAGGACAACGATAGTGAGGTGCAAGAGCATTAACTTCTGTTATACCCATCATAGTGGCAACGAAACTTGAACCTACTGAACCACGGGAACCTACTAAGAAGCCATCATCGTTACTTTTTTTAACTAACTTTTGAGCGATAAGATAAATTACGTCGAAGCCACCTCCGATTATTCCACCTAAAGTCTTTTTGACTTTTTTATCAATGTCACTTATAGGATCAGTTTCTTTTAAAGTTTTTAATTCATTCTCTGTATTTTCTTTTTCTTCCTGAGGAACTTCTTTTAACTTTTGCTCTAAGTCTTCAATACTTTTTTGATGGTCATTTTTTAGTTTTAATATAAGCTCTTCCCTAACTATATCTTTTACAGCATCAAAGCCTTTTAGAATTGTTTCGTGTAAAATATTAAATGTTTTAGTTGTTAAGGCTTCACCTTCTAAGCCTTCTTCTCTTATTAATCTGGTTTCAATACTCTCTCTTATTGCATCACCATATAATTCTTTGGCGATACGTTCTTCAATATTAAGTGGTAATGGATCTCCATACCAATCAGCCGCTTTGGTATATACTAACTCTGTAACTGTTTCAACTGATTTATCAATTTTAGGAGAGAATGGTACGCCACCAGTTTGAATTATTACTTCTACTTCTTCAATCATATCCGCGATTTTATTAGAGTTAGTTACGACTATTTCATAAGCTAAATCTTTATCTAAAAATGAAAACTCTTCTAACATTTCATTAGTGGTTCTTATATGCATATCAGGAGTATTTACACCTCTTCTATTTAATGGGTGTAATTTACCATTCGATTTTTGATTAATGATAATATCACGATATATTTTGTCTTTTGGGGTTAAATAATGAGCATCACTAGTAGCGACAACTAATTTACCAGCATCTTTAGCTACTCTTATAATCTTCTTTAAATGATTTTCTAAATCTTCTAAAGTTTTAAAACCACTTGATTCAATATCTAGCAAATGCTTAATAGCATTTATTGGCTGAACTTCAATGTAATCATAAAATTGCATTAAATTTGCTAATTCTTCATCATCTTTGGTTTTAGCTTCTTCAAATATCTCACCATTAACACAACCGGAACCAATAAGTAAACCTTCTCTTAGTTTTTTTAATTCTCCTCTTGGAAGCTTTGGTTCACTACCTCTAAATAGATAAGTTGTATTAGCAAACGATATTACTTTAAATAAATTCTTTAAACCTATTTTATTTTTTACTAAACAACATAAATGAAAAGGAAATGAGAATTTAATTAATTCATTTATATCTACAGAATTAAATAATTTAGTTGTTGTCTCTATATTTCTAGAATCTAATTCTTCACACATCTTATGGAAAGCATGCGCTGTTCCCTCAGCATCGTAATCTGCTCTATGGTGAGCATCTTCATCCCACTCAATTTTATATCTTCTTACTAAAGTTGTTAATTTGTGATTAGGCCACTCTGGATGTAACATTCTAGCCATACTCATAGTATCTAATACAGTATTCGTAAATTCTCCTAAATTGTATTTACTACAAGCAGCGCTGATAAAACCTATATCAAACTTAGCATTGTGTGCGACCATTGGTAAATCTCCAGCCCACTCCAAAAATCTTTTAGTAACTGTTTCTTCATCATCGTGTCCTGCTAACATTTCATCAGTAATGCAAGTTAAATCAGTAATTTTTTGTGGTAAAGGACGATGTGGGTCAATAAATTCATCAAAGCGGTCTAATATCTCACCTTTTTTGATTTTAACTGCTCCTATTTCAATCATCTGATCACTACCAAAGTAAAAGCCTGTTGTTTCAGTATCGAATACAACATATTCTTGGTCTAATAATGGATAATCTTTTAAATTATGAATAAAATCTATATCATCTTTAACAACATTTAGTTCTGTTCCGTATAAAATTTTAAAGCGGTCGTTTCCTTCTTTACCTTTATTATAATCACATACAGCATGAAAAAGATCAGGATAAGCTTGTAGGGCATTATGGTCAGTTACAGCGATAGCTTTATGGCCTAATGATAAAGCATGACTTATTAGTTTTTTAGCTTCAATTACACCATCCATCATACTCATCATTGTATGAGCGTGTAATTCAACTCTTTTTTCTTCCGCGTCATCTCTCACTTTTTCTTCTTTACTATCAATTTTTTCTAAATTACGAATTTGAAAAACATTTTCATGGGCATAATTGTCAAATTCAACATTTCCCTCTATTCGATACCATTCTTTTTTCTTAACTGCACTTTTTAAACCTTTTTTGATAACACCAAATTCTCTTTTGTTTTTTCGAATTATTTTGGCTAATATACTATTGGTATTATCACTTACTTTTAAGGAATATATGTTTATTGTATCTCTTTCAGTTAATTCTTCACCAAATACATATGCTTCTATAATAACATTATCAATTGGTCCCATAATATTTTCTAGTGATGTTATATCGCCATCTTTATGCTCACCAATAATTATATTCGGATCTTCATTTTGTTCAATTACTATTTCTCTATTTTCAATTTTTTCTAAATTTCTGACACTTAAACTTAAACATTTAGAATAAGAATCAAAATCAATATTGCCGTTTAAACGATACCAATTTTCTTCTTTTAAAGCTTCTTTTATAGGCAAATACTCTTCTTTTTCTTTCTTAAATATTTTTGCCATAATACTTTTATGATTGTCGTTAATATTTAAAGTTATAATATTAATATTATCTCTTTCTAAATATGTTACAGAATCAATAAAACCTTCAATCGTAATATTTCGTCCAATACTATTTATAGAACTTATCCTTACGGGTTCTTTTGTTATAGCTTTTCCAAGTATAGCTTCGCCTGGGGTAAACTCATGAACTTCTTCTTTATATTTGGCTGGAGCTTGAACACTTTCTAACTCTGTTGCTACTTCTTTTCTTTTATCTTCATTTACTTTAGTGGTAATTAAATAATCTCTAAAACCATAACTAGCTAAAATCTTTCTAATATTGGCCTCTTCTTTTTTAATATTCTCTTCTTCAGTTATACTTATCACTTCAAAAATAATTATATCATCATCTATAATTGGAGTGCTTTCTAATAAACTTATTAAAGAAGGCTTCTTTTCTACTAGTTTTTCCATTATGATTTTGACATATTCTAAAACGTCTTCAGCAGTAATATTTACATATGTTATATAAATATTACATTTATATTCACCATTAATTAAATAAGAGCCATTAATTAATTTATCAATAATATCATATGGTAAAACATTTTCACTTTTTAAGTATACAGAAAAAGTTTCATTTTTCTTATTTAATACTACTTTTTCAATAGTAACATCATTTAGTAAATTATTTTCATCATCAAAATCTATGCTTTTTAAAAATGATTTTATATCATGCATACTACTCACCTACTTCTTTTAATCATTTTATTTTTATATTTTCTTATTTCAGTTTTTCAATTATAAATCTTTCATGTGTTTTATTTTCTACTTCTTTAAATAAAAACACGGAAATATTAGCTTTTGTAATTAATTCATTTAATAATTCATCTCTAGTAATCCATTCAATTTCTTGAGGAGTATTTTCAAAAAATGCAATTGCAGGCTTATATTTATCTTTAGGAAAACCATAAGTATAAGTTAAAATCTCAGCAATCATTCTTAGTATAGATTCTTCATTAGTTTTAGCTTTTTCTTTTTTATAAGCTTTTATCTCCGTAGCATATTCTAGTATTCCATCAGAAATAACTAAATCAATTCTACCAATACCTTTTGACTCATAATATGATGGTACTTGGTAATCAGATATAAAATATTTGCCTTCAAGATTATGAATATTTTTATATTCACAATTTTCACAATGTTTGATAGTATTTTCTTTATTTTTATAAAATAAACATTTTATAATTCTTTCTTCATCTTCCTCAGCATATTTGGCTTCTTTATTTTTAACACATTCTACGCGTTTTTTTCCTGGATGCTCTATATGATTTAACTCTTTTTCACAAAATAGTAATTTTTTTAATTCTTCTTCATTATCTAAGGCTTTTATTAAATCTTTTATGCGACCATTTTTTATAACCTCACTTTTATTTTTTTCTACAATATCTTTAAACATTTTTATTTAACCTTTCCTTGTATACTTATATATTATAGCAAAATTCCCTATTAGATTAAAGCAAATTTCACTAAAATACTAGTATTTTATTAGTTTAAATTGTTATTTCTTCATTATCTTCTAAAACTTTAGCATTTTTAAATAATTTATTTGCTTTTTCTTTATTTGTTGTATGAATCGGAATAACTATATTTGGTTTTAAAGTATCTTCCAACCATTTCATTGCATCTAAATCAGCATGACCTGATGTATGAAGAGTTATGATTTTGATTCCTAATTTTTCTATTTCTTGTAAAAATTCTTGCATTGCTTGTTGTTCTTTATAACCTTCCCACATGGAATAAACTAAACAAGCATTAGTAATAAGCCCCTTTTCTTTTAACATTTTGATATCTTCTAACATTGATACTTTAATCATCATTGTATAATCACTATGAAAAACTCTTGAATTCTTATATTGCTCCATAGGTTTAATATATTTTTCTTTAAACTCTTTAGATTTTTTATTATAAATTCTCGGAATCCATACTGAAACATTATTAAATTCTCTGGGTTTTGGAATTATTACATTAAGATTATTCGTGATAGTCGCCGTGAATAAATCTTCAATAAAATTTTTATTATTTCTTGTACTTGCTTTAAAAAAACTTACTAATCTGTCTATATTAGTTGAAGATTGTAAAATAAAAACTTGATTATAATTTTTAAATAATTCACTTGCATCTATTTCTAGCTGCCATTCTTCTTTATTCTTAATATTATCTCGGCTAAAACTCGTACCTTCCGTGATTAAACAATCAATATGACCAATTTTCTCTAAACTTTTTTTGAATACTAGCCCTTTTCGTCCCGATGTCCGAAAATCTCCTGTGTGTAATATTCTTTTGCCATTACTTTCTATTAAAAACATCGCAGAATTATAAGCAGAATGGTCAGTTATATATGGTGTTATTGTTAAATCTTTTATCTTAATTGGCTTATTAAATTCAAAATTATTTATATTTAATTTCTTATTTTCAATATTAGTAAAATCATTGGTAAGTTCATATATTATTTTAGATTTTTCTTCAATATAAATAGGAATATCCCTATTTATTTTAGAGATTAAACCAATATGATCACCATGACTATGAGTAATAAACACTGCATCATAAGAAGATTTGCCTATTGTTAAACCTTCTATTTCTAGTGAATCTTTTTTATCATCGATAATATCATCATTTAAATCTAAACCAAAATCGATAATTATACGAGCTTCATCACTAGCAATTTCTGTGATGCATCCACCTATTTGGTTCGTTCCTTTAATTACTTTTACTTTCATAAATTTTTCCTTTCCTCATTTCCTTTGTCATGTTAGGTGTTATCCATAACATTTTAAGAATATTATCTTGTTCATGATGCTGCTCCCATAAATTTTTACTCCATGCATCAGACTTAGGCTTATATGGAAGATTTAGTAGAGTTCTTGTATTATCTTTATATATTATTTCAATATCCCATACATTAAAGTTTTCTAACGATTCATATATAGTCTCTTCGCTGTCATAAGGAATATTATTTTTGCGATAGTAATCTAGGCTGTTACCTGTATAATAATTGTTATTTTTTAGAAACTCTAAATCTATTTTTAAGAAAACATAATCACATTCATAACCACTTTTGGGTAATTCATTTTTTAAACCAGTAAACTCTAATTTTCTCACATATTTGCTAGGAATAATAGCGCGTGCCCAATCCCAACATAATCTGATTTCTTTTATTTCATTTAAAATAACTTTTATCATTATTAATCTTCTCCTTTTTTATTTTATTAAATAATATTTGTTATTTAATTTTCAATCTCTATTTCTACAACTTCCATTTGTTTAGTTTCCCGATTATGTTTTATATTTAATTTATCGACTTTATTGTCTTTTAAAATATATAATTCTTTATAGACAATTTTTTTACTAGTAATATAATCTGAATCTAACAATGAAATAACATTAAAATATTTTAAAATATGTTCACTATATTTAAAGTTATCTAAAAGATTTATTTTTATAAACGATTTTTTATAATCTAGTGATGTAAGTATTAAAATAGGTACATTTTCTTCAAAAGATAATTTCTCTAGTTTTTGGATTAATATTTCTAAATCTTCTTCATTTTTACAACCATATATATTATTTAATATTTCTAAATTATCTATTACAATTAAATCTAAATTATACTCACACTTAAAATATTTGATATAATCTAAAATGCCATTTGGAAAATAACTTGTTTTGTTATGCATATAAATTTCGCTTTTATATAATTTTTCTAATGCTTTAAAATACTCATCTTCCTTTATTTTAGCTATATTATAATCTTTACTTGCTTTTAATGGCTCAACATATTTTTCTATGTCTCTATAATTAACATTTAACATACTTGCTAGAAAAATTTCTATGTACCAGTTTGCAGGACCATCAAACCCAAAAAATAAAATGCTTTTATTATTTTTGATAGCTAACTCTTGAATTAAATTTATCACTAAATCTACTTTTCCTACTCCTGGTTTTGCTCCAAGTAGCGATAATCTTGAATTATATAAATCTTTAATTTTTTCCATTTACTAGACCTCTTTTTCTTCATTAATTATAATAAGTAACTTGTTTTCTTTTCTTTTTATTATTACCTGACAATATTCTGGTATTTCTTTAGTTTGAATTTCAATATTAATGTTTCTTGCTAGAATTTCTAATACTATTTCTAAGCCTTCTTCTTCAGCAATCTCATTAATGCTTTTTTTCCTAGGAATAATTTCTGTTTCAATAGCAACATCATTTAACTCTAAAATTCTTGATTTTACAGCCTCATATCCTTTATTTATTACTTTATCATTTAAATAATACTCTTCAATTTCAAAGAACACTTTATAAAACTCTAGAGGATAATAACACTTATAATAACCCAAATAATAAGCATATAAGACATTATCCCATAAACTTTTATCACTACAATCAAGATATTTTATATCTTCATTTAAAAGAAAATCAATCACACTCGTATATTTAAAACTATTACTAAAGTCGATTTTTAAAATATTTTTTAATTCTTCTAAAGATGTAGGTTGTAGTTTTGATAATAAAACATCTAAATCATAAGTATCAAAAATGCCTAACCTTAAGGTTCCTGTATTACGGAAAATCTTTGAACTTTTTACATTTAAAGCACATGTATTTCTAAATAATGACAATATCTTTTTATCTACTAAAATATCCCTAACTTTCGTGTTTGTTAATCTCTCCAACTTAGTAATTATTTCTAACTGGTCCTTTGTTGTTAAAGAAAATGATTTTAAATTGTACTTTTTAGTAATGAAAGTTACTCTTTCTTTAGCTCTAGATATCTTTTGCCTTATTTTTGGCATTTAATTCTTTTTTCTCCTTTCATGTTCTCATTTTAACATAATATTTTTAAACTTGCTTATCACAAAACAAAAAAGCTAGAGTGCGCGCCACAAAAAAATAAGAGTTTCCTCTTATTTGCTTATATCATTTCTCGTTTTGTACTTGCTTATTTTCTCATCCATATCTTAGTTTTAGCATCATACCTGGCATTTTCAAAAATCTCATTCATGTAATTAATGTATCTTTGAGCTGTTCTAAGCGGAATATTAAAATGTTCTTTAATTTCCTTCGCAGTAAAACTTTCTTTATTTCCAATATAGTCTTTTAATGCTATAGCTATTTTTCCTTTTTTAGGATTCATCTTTATTTTTTTCTCAAGTTCTTTTTTTCTATTCTCTTCTTTTAGATAGTTATAATACCAAGAGTTTAAATCTCGGTTAATTTTTTCATCATATAATCTTTCTTTTATTATTGTCTCTGTTTTTAAGTTATTTCTAAGATTCTTTTCTTCAATACATACTATAACATGATAGTATCTCCGACTAAGACTTCTATATTTTTTATTAATTTTTTCTTCAAGGCCATCTTTGTATTTTATAAAAACTATAAAACCTTGATGTCTTAAAGCATCTTCCATATTTTCTAAAAATAAAACATAAGGAAATCTTTTCAAATGAGCAGCCATAATATTCCAGTTTTCCTTTAATTCTCTTGTATCATTAATTTTTATTTTACTCTTTTCTTCATCAGTAAAACCTACAAATACGATATTTCGATACGTTTTATTCATATTATTCTTCCTTATTTATTTTATTTAGAAAATCAATATTAATTTGATATTCACTAAATCTTTTGGTTACTTTGCCTTGAAGAGTTATTATATCTCCTACTTTTAAATTAGTTATCATATAGAATGCTAGAGGAAATACAACAAAATCTTTACTATCTGTTTCATCACTTGCTGTTATAAAAGCCATATTATCACCTTTTTTGGTTTTTACAGTCTTTATTCTTTCTACTAATACAACGCATTTTATATGTTTGTCAAAAAAATTCTCTACTTCTTTTAATTTGACTATACTTTTATCATTGTATTTACTAACAGGATGATTTGTAACATAAAAACCATAAGAATCGTGTTCTTTAAGACGTAATTCTTCCTCACTATATTCTTCTTTTATTTCAAGTGCTGGCGGGATGCAGAAAGCTGCATCTAGAGAACCAACTAAATCTGCATAGTTAACTACTATATCTAGATTTTCAATCATTGTTTTTTTAGTTACATGAAAACTATCTAATACGCCTGCATCTATTAAAGATATAATGGTCTTTTTATTGACACTTTTACCATAAACTCTTGTGACAAAATCTATATAATCTTTAAAATTACCATTATTATCTCGCTCTTTTAAGATTTCAGTACTAGCATTTATACCTAGGTTTTTAATACTAGAAAGTGGTAATAATAAACTATTATCTTTTATTAAATATTCATTAGTACTTATATTTATATTAGGCTTTAATATTATAATATCTTTCTTTCTTGCTTCATCAATATATTCCTTGGTTTTTATAATACTTCCCATACTCATATTAAGTAAATTTGTAATAAAGTACATTGGAAACTTGGCTTTTAAATAAGCCATTTGATAACCAATTAGAGCATATGATACTGAATGGGATTTATTAAAACCATAACCGGCAAAAGGTATGATTAAATCATATATTCCTTTAGCAATATTTTCTTCATATCCTCTTTTTGTAGCTTCTTTGATAAAGTGGTCTCGGTCATTTAAAATAATGTCTTGTTTTTTCTTGGACATAGCTCGTCTTATAATATCAGCCTCAGCATAACTATATCCACCAATTTTAACTAATATTTGCATTACTTGTTCTTGATATATTATTATTCCATAAGTCTCTTTTAAAATTGGTTCTAAATCTTTATGTAAATAAGTTATTTTTTCTTTGCCATATTTACGGGCGATAAACGAGTCAATTTGATTCATAGAGCCTGGTCTAAATAATGCGACTGAGGCGACTAAGTCAGAAAAACTTGTGGGTTTTAGTTTTAACATTAAGTTTCGCATGCCACTACTTTCATATTGGAATATACCTTCTGTATCACCTTTAGAAAATAGTTCTAAAATGCTTTTATCATTTAAATTAAGTCGATTTAAATCTAAAACTTTTCCTGTGCTAGATTTAATTAATTCTAAAACATTAGATATAATAGTTAAGTTTCTTAGAGCTAAAAAATCCATTTTTAATAAACCTAAATCTTCTAAATATTCCATTGTAAGCCCGGTCATAATAAATTCACCGTTATAATAAATTGGAATAACTTCATCTAAAGGAATACTAGAGATTACTACACCTGCGGCATGCGTTGAAACATGTCTTTTTAATCCTTCTAAGTGATAAGCAATGTCATATAGTTTTTGAAGTTCTTTATAATTTTTTAAAAAGTCATTAACTGGTTTAATTTCTAAATTTTCTTTTAGACTTAATTTGGCATCTAAACTTTTAACAAATTTGTCAATTAAATCAAGAGGCATATCTAAGACTCTACCAACATCACGGATTACTTGCTTAGCTCCAAGCGTTCCAAAAGTCATGATTGGGGCCACATTATTTTCACCATAACGCTTACGAACATATTCAATAACTTCTCCTCTTTTGGTATATTCAAAATCAATATCAATATCAGGCATCGTTATACGCTCTGGATTTAAAAATCTTTCAAATAATAAATCATATTTAATAGGGTCAATATCTGTTATACCTAAACAGAAACTCACTAAAGAACCGGCAGCACTTCCTCTTCCGGGACCTACTAAAATATTATTTTTTTTAGCATATAAAACATAATCATAAACTATTAAAAAGTAATCGTCAAAGCCCATATTCTTAATAACTGATAATTCATAATTTAATCTTTTTTGATATACTTCTGACACATTATTGTTTAATCTTTTTTTAAGCCCTTTGTTGGTTAAAGTGTATAAATGTTTGAATGAATCAATGTCTTTATCAAATTTTGGAATATATTTAGATGTGTTTTCTAATACAATATCAATATCAGAGATAAAGCTTTCGGTTGTTTCTTCATCTTCTTTTGTAATATTGGTTTTTAAATACATATTGGAATAATCAGTGTTAACTTCTTTTAATAATATTCCTTTTTCAATAGCTTCTAAGTATTTTAAATCTTCAGTATTTTCTTTAGTTAAACTATGCGCTGGGTTTATATAAATACTTTTTTCTGAATTCATTAATGCTTCTATTTTTTCAGTATCATTTTTGTAACTTAAATAAGCATTTGGAAATCTATCTAATAAGACGTAAGATTCTCTGGGTAAAACTATTTTTATGTCATTTAATATAGAGATTAAATTTTCAAAATTAAGACTTTCTTTTTCTTTTAAAGTATGAATCTTTAATAAATCGTGATAACCACTGTTATTTTTAGCATATAAATAAAGAGGATTATTTTCTACACTTACTTCTAAACCTATTATGGGTTTTAAATTATTTTTAGTCATTTCTTGATAAAAACTCATGACTCCATATAAATTATTATCACAAATTGCACAACTGGTAATATTATGCTCAATTAAAAACTTAACTAACTTATTTATTTTAATTGTACTTTTTAATAAGGTATATTCTGTTACTATTTTTAATGGTATTAGCATATTATCACCCCACTATATTCATTATATCAAAATAAACTCTTTTAAGGAATATTTACTAATTAAATTTTTGTTTCTTTTTCGAGTTTGTAGCTTGTTAAATATATATTTGGATTTGTTATATATTCAACTAAAATCTTATTTTCTTTTTTTACTAGTAATACGCCTATAGTTTTATTATGTGTGTTCTTCTTAAGTGATTTGTTTATATGATTAACATATAATTCTAATTGGCCGATATCTTTCGATTTATTTTCACTAGTCTTTACCTCCATAGCAATAAAACAATTTAATTCATAATTAAAAAATAATAAATCTATTTTGTAAGTCCTGTCTCCAATATTTATTTTATATTCATGACCAATAAGAGCAAAGCCAGTTCCTAATTCTAGAAATTTGTCTTCAAGCATTTTTATTATTAACTTGTGAATAACTGATTCGCTAAAATCAAAAATATTATTAGTTTTTAAAATTATAGGGTCTTTTATCATATCTTCTATGGATAAATTATAATTATCACTTTCAATTAACTGAATATTTTCTTTATCTGCATAGCTTAATCTTTCGTATGCTTTACTTTTGATTAAATTAATTAATTCTCTACTTGATAGATTGTTTAATATTATTTGATTAATGTAATAATTTCTTTCGTTTTTATTTTTTATCGTTAAAATATGACGATAATGGGTCCATGTTAAATCTTGACGCACTGCGTCAAATATTGGAAAATAGGAATAAAATTTTTTAAACCTTGATAAATTAGTAAAATCGTAGCCTTTGCCAAAATCTTTTGTTAATTTTGTGGACCATATTTTCATTAATCCTTTCCCATAATCTTTTTTATTTTTATTATCTGCTTTATATATTATTTTACCTATTTGCCAGTAACCTTCTAATTTTTCTTTATTATTTCTTATCTCTTGAACTCTATTATTTACCTCAATACTCTCAATTATATTATATACTATTTTAAATTTTTCGCTTTCAATCATATGATATCTCCTTTTTCTATTTTGAAAATATCATATAATATTGTTAAAGTCAAAATACAGATTTTAAAAAATCTGCTTTAACAGAAAAGATAAAATCTGTAGTACTTTATTGTAATTGTAACATGATTTTTCGTATTTTTTAGCCAAACTATTAAAATCTGTAAAAAAAAATTTAATGTAAAATTTACACTTTTTTCAAATAAAAAAGAGCTTATGCTCTTGATGATTATTTACCATTTTTAGTAGATACTATTTATTCTTTCACCTTCATTAATAAATCTTTTACAACAAAACTTGTTTCATCTTTGCATCTTTTTGCGCATTATTATCTTATATTTATTATATCAAAAATTGCATAGTAAGGGAAGTTTTAAGCAAGATAAAAAAGAGTAAGTTTTACTCTTTTTTCTTCTAGCCAAAGAAGTAGAAAAATTGAGTTTTTTCTTTAAATACTATAGTTATAATTAATTTTTTCGTTTTTTTTAAAAGACCTTAACTATTTAACTAAATTACCCATTTTTATTTGGTTGTTTATTATATTATTTAAATGAT
>CAJUNE010000028.1 GCA_910587745.1 uncultured Bacilli bacterium | reverse complement strand
GAAATGCCAAGTGAAGGATATATAATAAATGAAAGTAAAAGCTATTGTAATATGAATAATGGAAGTAAAGATACAACTGCAATACTAAAAACAATAAATGGAAATCATACAATAGGAAAATTAAAAAAGAATGATAGATGCTATTTATATTTTGATAAGAAAGAGCCAACCAGTGAAGATACATTAGCAAAGCTAAATGTAACAGTTAATAGTGGAACGCCAGATTTTAGCAAAGTAGCAACAACAGAAGAAGGAGTATATAAAGTAAGTGATGGAATGTATGGAGGTTACAGCTACTATTGGAGAGGAGCAGTAACCAACAACTATGTAAAGTTTGGAGGATTCTGTTGGAGAATTATTAGAATCAATGGTGATGGAAGCATGCGCTTGATTTATGATGGGACAACATGTCATGCGAACGGAACTTCAACAACAGAAAGCATAATAAAAACAGATATTGGATACAACATAAAAGGAGATCGATCAAACCATGTAGGATGGACATATACAGGAACAAGTCAAAGAACAACAGGGGGAACATCAAGTGATGCAAAAACACAACTAGAGTCATGGTATAATAGTAATCTAGCAAGTTATGTAGAAAGAATAGCATCAGGAAAATATTGTAATGATAGGAATGTAGGAGCAGGATATACATGGACAATAAACGGAAATACATTCTACTATACTGGGTATAAGAGATTATATACAGATTATGCGCCAACATTATCATGTCCTTCAGGAGATGTATATACATTAAAGGTAGGACTTATTACAGCAGACGAAGTAGAATTTGCAGGAGGAAAGAATGCAAATAATACATCATACTATCTATGCAACAGACAGAATTACTGGACCATGTCCCCATATTACTGGAACGAGTACAGCGCTTATGTGTTCCAAGTGCGTTATGATGGCAACCTCACCAACAACCCTGTAAGTTCTGCTTTCGGTTTGCGCCCAGTAATAAATCTGAAAGCTGATACGCTTTTCGCAACAGGAGGTAACGGAACACAGTCAAATCCATACGTAGTCTCATAATAATTAATAATCTTGCCTACATATCTATATTTTCATTATATTCGACAAATTATGATATATTTCTTATAACTTTTATTTTATAATCTAATATGTGGGCAAGATATATATTTTTAAGAAAGAAATATCTTTCTTTTTTTATTTGTATAAATATTTAAAAAAGATAAATAATAATAAAAAATGCACTAATTAGCACTCTATATTGACAAGTGCTAATTATAGAGTTATAATCATATATTAGAAAGGGTGATTAATATGTATCCAAATAATAATGAACAAGAAAATGTATTAGAAAAATACGGAAGAGATATAACTGAATCAGTTAAAAATAATAAAATAGATCCTGTTATAGGAAGAGATGAAGAGATAAGAAGTATAATAAGAATATTATCTCGAAAAACTAAAAATAATCCGGTTTTAATTGGAGAACCAGGTGTAGGTAAAACTGCAATAGTAGAAGGCTTAGCAATACGTATTGTAAAAGGAGATGTACCAAGTACTTTAAAAAATAAAAAAGTATGGTCACTAGATTTAGGGGCATTAATCGCAGGAGCAAAATATCAAGGAGAATTTGAAGAAAGATTAAAAAAAGTATTAAAAGAAATAAGCGATTCTAATGGTGATATTATATTATTTATTGATGAAATCCATATGATTGTTGGCGCTGGAGCATCAGGTGGAATGGATGCCGGAAATTTACTTAAACCAATGCTTGCTAGAGGAGAAATAAGACTTATTGGTGCTACAACATTAAATGAATATCGAAAATACATTGAAAAAGATGGCGCATTAGAAAGACGTTTACAAAAAATTCAAGTAGGAGCCCCTAGTGTTGAAGATACTATCACAATACTAAGAGGTATCAAAGATAGATTTGAGTTATTCCACAGTGTAAATATAAAAGATAATGCTCTTATCGCCGCAGCCACTTTATCAGACAGATATATAACAGACAGATTCTTACCAGATAAAGCTATAGATTTAGTTGATGAAGCATGTGCTACCATAAAAATGCAAATGGCAAGTGTACCAACTGAATTAGACACTTTAACGAGAAAAATAATGAGTTTAGAAATTGAATTAGAAGCTATCAAGAAAGAAAAAGATGAAATATCTAAGAAAAGAAGAGAAGATTTAGAAAGTGAAATCACAAGACTTAAAGATGATGAGGCTATAATGCGTTCTAAATGGGAAGAAGAAAAAAATCTAAATGATGAAATCAATAAGAAAAAAGAAGAATTAGAAACAGCTAAATTCAAATTAGAAACAGCAGAGAACAATTATGATTTAGAAAGTGCTGCTAGACTTCGTCATGGAGAGATACCAAAACTAGAAAGTGAACTAGAAAGTTTAAGAAAAAAAATAGACACAGAAATGTTAAGTGATACAGTAGGCTCAGAAGATATCGCAAGAATTATAGCTAAGTGGACTAATATACCTATTGATAAATTAGTAAGTGGCGAAAAAGAAAAGTTATTAAATTTAAAAGATAATTTAAAGAAAAAAGTTATTGGTCAAGAAAATGCTATAAATGCTGTTAGTGATGCTATTATAAGAGCCAGAAGTGGAATAAAAGACCCAAATAAGCCAATTGGTTCATTTATCTTTATGGGACCAACTGGTGTAGGTAAAACTGAATTAGCCAAAGCTTTAGCTTATGAATTATTCGATGATGAAAGACACATGATAAGAATTGATTGCTCTGAATATATGGAAGCATTTAATGTATCTCGTCTTTTAGGAGCTCCTCCAGGATATGTTGGTTATGATGAAGGTGGAGAATTAACTGAAGCAGTAAGAAGAAATCCTTATAGTATTGTTTTATTTGATGAAATAGAAAAAGCACATCCAGATGTATTTAATATTTTACTTCAAATATTAGATGATGGACGTATAACTGATTCTACGGGTAAACTAATAGATTTTAAAAACACTATAATCATCATGACATCTAATTTAGGTAGTGAACACATATTAGAGGAATCAAGTGATAGTAATAGTAAAGCCATGGAAGTTTTAAAAAGAACATTTAGACCTGAATTTATTAATCGTATAGATGAAATAGTTATCTTTAATTCTTTAGGTAAAGAAATAGTTTATAATATATTAGACAAAATAATTAAAGAAACAGAAAATAGACTAAAAAACATTAATTTAAGTTTAGAATTAACTGATAGTGCTAAAAAGTTAATTATAGAAAATTCGTATGAAGCAAGTTATGGAGCTAGACCTATTAAAAGATATGTAACTCATAATATTGAATCTTTAATCGCAGATAAAATAATTAGAGATGAAATAAAGCCCAATACAAAACTTATTATAGATGCTGAAAATGATAAATTAATTGTAAAATAACCAAGTACTCCCAAAATTGACTTATCAATCTAAATATGTTACAATCATAATCACCTAATGAATGAATTTAAAAAGTCTTTAAATTAAGGCTTTTTTTAATTAGAAGAGGTATAAAATGAATGAGATAATTAAATATCGATTAATATCTTTAATTTATGATTATGTAAAAAACAACAGAGTTTTAGATCAAAATTTCATTAATAGCATATTAGATGTAGTCATTTACGAATTAGAATTAAATGATTACATAATAGATAGTAAAATAATAAATGTTCCGGGAAAAAGTAGAAAAAGATATTTAATGGCAAATTACGACTTTTATAGTAGAATAATTGAAGTTAACTTACAAGTAGCACTAGAAAGACTTAAAGAAGAAGCAAAAAAGCTTAGACTTTCATCTATTGAAACTTCATATTTTATTGCTAAAGAGTTAGCAGAAGCAATTTTACACGAGCTAGAGCATGCCCATCAAGTAAAGGAATATGATAGAGATGGTAATAATCTTGAAAGTCTAATTATAAAAAGAGCTTTTGCACATAAAACTATTATTAGAAGTGATATATTATTACTATTAATGAACGGATATTCTGAAAAGGAATTACTAACAAGATATAAGACAATTAAACGAGGTATAAAATATTATAAATATGATCCATTAGAAAGACTCGCTGATTATCATGCTTTAAATTATATAAAAGAAATATTAAAAGAATTAAATGTAGGTGATAGAATAATGCTCCATACATATTGTGAAGAATATAAAAACTATATTAGAGGTTATAAATTACAAAAAGAGCCCACAAAATTCTTTTTAGCTAAAGTAGGTGGATTTGAGTATTGGCAAGAAATAGAAAGATTATCCACAGATTGTGATTTAAAGACTAGATTATCACTAGGATTATCTATAACCAAAGATGAATATCAAGAATTAGAAAATAGAACTAGAAGACTACGTAAAGCATTAAAATAAGCATTTATCCTTTACAAAAAGCGTATTATTTAATATAATGTCTATAGTCGTATATTAAAGAGGTGTTTGATTAAATGACTAAAAAAACAAATATTGAGTTTGAAAATTTAGTTAGTGATATATTAGAAAATGAATATTTTTTAGAAACAAAAAAAGACATACATCATGGTACAAGCAAATATGAGCATTCAATAAGGGTAGCTAAATTAAGTTATAATTTAAGTAAAATATTTAAAGTAGATAGAAAGGCTACAGCAAGGGCAGGGTTACTTCACGATTTCTTTTTTGGAACAAGAAAAGAAAAGCCTGAAAATTCATATTTAAGACATCCTGTAACAGCAAGTATAAATGCTAAAAAATATTTCAATGTAAGTGAGCTAGAGAGTGAAGCTATAAAAACTCATATGTTTCACCAAGTACTATTCAAGAAAATTTTTCCATTTATTAATCATAAAGAAAAAGCAAGTATTAAAGAATTTAAACCAAAATCCAAAGAAGGCTGGATAATATGTGCATCTGATATGATAGTTTCAATAATGGAATGTGAAAGATTTCAATTTAGCTATGTAGCAAATGTAGCATTACTATTAGTATTTAATATTATAATGTTTAAAAATTAAGTTCTATGTAATTCATAGAATTTTTTTTAAAATGATAACAAGGTTTCAAATTGAAACCTTGAAAGAAGAAAGTGAAAAAAGAAGAGAAGCATAAAATAGAGTTATTAGAACAAGATAAAAAATTAAAAATAAAAAAATCTCCTAAGAGATTCATCTAAAATAAATAAATATAAATATTGCTAAGCATATACAGTAGATAGAGAACTTCCAAAGTTTACCTTTTTTTACTAATTCGCTAAGCCAGTTATAAGTAAAATATGTTACAACTAAAGAAGCAATCATGCCACTTAAATAAGGAATAGCAAGACTAGCAAAATTACCAGCTTCAATTAAATCACTAACACCTAATAACATTGTGGCAATACTAATAGGGAAATATAAAATAAAAGTATATTTTAAAGCAGTTTTTCTTGATAGACCACAAATAAGACAAGCTACTAAGACAGTCCCACTTCTACTTATACCTGGCATAATAGTAATCATTTGAATAAGACCGATAACTATTGCATCTTTAAGAGTTATATCTTTATCTTCTTTAGTCCCATTTTTATTTCTAATCAAAAATAGCATTAATGCTGTAAGTAAAAAAGTAAATCCTAGAAACTTAATATTTTGGAGTTTATCTTCAACAACGTCTTTAAGAAGAAATCCTATTATTCCAACAGGTATAGTTGAAATAATTAAATAGATACAATATCTAAATTTATCTTTAGTAAGTTTTCTTTTTTTCTTATTAAAAATAAAACTAAAAAAAGCATTAACTAAATCTATAATTTCCTTTCTAAAAATAAACAGGATAGCCAAGAAAGAACCAAAATTAGCTATTATCTCAAAATTAAGGTCTTTAAACATATTTGTATTAAAAATATTTTTAAATAAGAAAATATGCCCACTAGAGCTTATCGGCAAAGGTTCAGTAAAACCTTGTAAGATACCCAAAACAATATAAATTAAATAATCCATTATTATCACCATAATAATTATATAATATTTTTTAAAAATAAGAAATAAAATAATAAGGGGAGGCCTCATGTTTAAACTTTTATTTTACTTTTTAGGCATATTTTTAATAAGTATTGGCATTTTCTTTACAATAATCTATATAAATTTATTAACAATAGGGTATAGTTTTTTTGAATTTGTTAACTTTATAATTAGAAGTCCTATTTTTTGGTGTATCATAATTGGCATAATATTTATAATATTATCATTAGAAAGGCGGATAAGAAATGAATTATTATTACGACATAATTTTAAATTGGAATGAGAATATACCATATAATTTTTATGAATGGAATGATTATGATTATTTAGAATTAATAAAAAAGATTCCTTTAATAAAGATAAAGCATAAAACTTTAGTAGATATTTGGAGTAATAATATTAAAATAAATAAAGAATTTTTAAACAACATTAAAGATAAAACTTTAGTAAGTGGTAAAAATTCTATTTGTAAAATTGATTATGCATGTCTTTTCACTGACAATAAAAATGTTATAGCCCTTGAGTTTAATGAAACTGGTGAAAGTATCAATAGAAGTAAATTATTAATTGATGATGAAATGAATGTTTTAGAAGTAGCGTATTCTTTAAAAGAAATAGAATTAGAATATGAAATCATCAAAAAGTTAGAAGAAAACAAAGATTTAAGGCAAGAAAATGAAGTAAAGAAATTAATTAATTTAGAGATTAATAATTTATATCAAAATAAAGAATTATCTAAGCTAAGATATTTATTTTATGAATACAAAGGCCAAAAAAGTGAAGATATAGATGAAATATTTAATACTCTAAATGAAGAATTAAAAAGTAATTTTAACAAAGATTTTTTTCGAATATATGATATTATAAAATTATCATATCACAAAGTTTAAAAATCTGTTATAATAATCACTGTTAGGAAGTGATTATTATGCATATGCCAAATTTAAAAGATGCCAAAATAAGAACAAATAAAAAAGTTGAAACTAAGCTAGCAAGCAATCTAAAAAGTGAAAAATTTAAAAACAAGAAATATTTTATAAAGACTTATGGTTGCCAAATGAACGTTCATGATTCTGAAGAAATAAAAGGAATTGTTGAAAATCTAGGTTTTAGTGAAACAATTAATTTAGAAGAATCAGATTTAGTAATATTAAATACGTGTGCGATAAGAGAAAATGCTCATGACAAAGTATTTGGTTTTTTAGGTCGAGTAAAACATTTAAAGAAAGATAAACCAGAGCTTATTGTATGTGTAGGTGGCTGTATGCCAGAGCAAGAGAGTGTATCTAATTTATTAAAAGAAAAATATCCTTTTGTAAATATTGTATTTGGAACTCACAATATAAATGATTTAGGAAAAATGATCTTAGAAAGCAATAAAAAACAAAATATAGAAGTATATTCCGTTGAAGGGGACATTTATGAAGGAATGGAATATAAAAGAGATTCCAAATATTCAGCTTGGGTAAATATTATGTATGGATGTGACAAGTTTTGTACATATTGTATTGTTCCTTATACTAGAGGAAAACAAAGAAGTCGTAAAATAGAGGACATATTAAAAGAAGTGCAAGAATTAAAAGATAAAGGTTATGAAGAAATAACTTTATTAGGACAAAATGTCAATGCTTATGGTAAAGATCTAGAAAGTGATTATGGCTTTGCTGAGCTTTTAGAAAAGACAGCCCATATTGGAATATCAAGAATTCGCTTTGTAACATCACATCCTTGGGACTTTACTGATGAAATGATAGATATTATTGCCAAGTATGATAATATTATGCCATATATCCATTTACCTCTTCAAAGTGGTAGTACCAATATTTTAAGATTAATGGGTAGACGTTATACTAAAGAAGAATATCTAAATCTTTATAATAAAATTAAAGATAGAATACCAGGCGTTAGTATAACTACTGATATTATTGTTGGGTTTCCAAATGAAACAGATGAAGACTTTAATGAAACTTTAGAAGTTGTTGATAAATGTAAATTTGACGGAGCCTTTACATTTATATATTCACCACGTGAAGGAACACCTGCAGCTAAAATAAAAGATAATATTAATATAAAAATTAAAGAAGAAAGACTTCAAAAACTAAATGAAAAAATAAACAATTATAGTTTAGAACATAACAAAGAATACTTAGGAAAAAAGGTAAAAGTCTTAGTAATAGGAGCTAGTGAAAAAGGTGAAGGTAAAATGTGTGGTTATACAGAAACTATGAAACTAGTAAACATTAATGGTGCCGAAAAAGATTTAGGAAAAATTATTGAAGTTGAGATAACAGAAACCAAAAGTTTTAGTTTAGATGGCAATAAAGTTATAAAAATAAATAATTAAGCAAAAAAGGGCTTGTCGTATCACCAAAAATATCTTATAATTAATAATAGATAAAATAGGTGATGTTATGCGAAAGGGTTATAAAATTACACTAGGTGTGCTTACAGTAATGATATTAATTACAATAACAATAGGAACGAGTTATTCATACTATTCAGTTTCTGATATTCAAGACAATCCAAATACTTTAGCTTCTACATGTTTTAATATAGAATATACTGAAGGAACAAATGGTTCAATTAGTTTAACAAATAGTTATCCTATGAGTGAAGCAAATGCTCTAGCTTTAACTCCATATAATTTTACAATAACTAATACATGTGCCGCTGGTAATCAAACAGTGAATTATGTTGTAACACTAAATACTTTAACAGCTAAACCTTCAACATTAACAAGTAGTTTAAATTATAAATTAAATAAAACTGCGCCAACTGCTATTGTCGGAACAACAGGAACATTATCAACTCCTTATGCCCTAAATCCAAATGTTAAAACAGATGAAGGCATTGATACTAGTTATAGTTTAGAAGTAGGAACACTAGCACCTGGAGAATCCAAAACATTCAATTTATATTTATGGATAAATGAGAATGCAAATAATACCATAATGGGTCAAACTTTTGAAGGAAAAGTACTAGTATACAGTTATATATAAACTTCCAAATAGGAAGTTTTTTAAATTACTATTTACTACTTTTCAAAATAATAAAAATAATATATAATATAAATATCGAGTATAATAAAATGGTGGTTTTTATGAGTAATAAGAAATATTTAATGATAGCAATTTTTTTAGTAACTATTGCTATAGTAATTACATCTAGTACAACATTTGCGTTTTTATCAGTAAGTGATATGCAAAGTGATGCTAATACAATCAGTACAACTTGTTATGATATGACATTTACTGATTCAAATAGAATAAATGTTACAGGTTATCCTATGAGTAGTACAAGTGCATTTAAAAAGGTTAATCCATATAAATTTTCCTTAAAAAATAATTGTGAAGCGAATACTAATTATCAAATAATATTAAATGTAATAAATACATCATCTTCTAAAATATTACCATATATCAATTATTCTTTAGATGGTACAACTGTAAAAAAATTAAGTAGTTTAACACCTATAACTTTACCACTTGGAGTAACTTCTAGTAATGCCAGTGCTTCATACTTAATAGATACGGGAGCATTAGAAGGAATAAATACTACTAAGAACTTCAATTTACATATGTGGATAGATGAAAGTGCTGGAAATGATATTATGGGAAGTAGATTTGAAGGAGAAGTAACAATTTATAGTGTAGCAAGGTAGCAATACCTTTTTTTCTTGGCAAAAATATGATAAAATACTAGCGAGAGGTGTAATAAAAATGATAAAGAAAAACATTGAAGAATTCAAAAAATTTATAGCTAGAGGAAATGTCATTGATTTAGCTATTGGTGTTATAATTGGAGGTGCATTCTCATCAATTGTAACCAGTTTAGTAAATAATATATTAACTCCAATATTAGGTTTAGTTTTAGGTGGTGCAGATTTTTCAAACTTAGCGATAACTTTTAAAAATACGAGAATTGAATATGGAGCTTTTATTCAAAGTGTCATTGACTTTTTAATCGTAGCCATCTGTATTTTTGCTTTAGTAAAATTTATCAATAAAATAATGCATTTAAAGAAAAAAGAAGAAGAAAAACCAGCAGAACCAAAGAAAAGTGCTGAAGTATTATTATTAGAAGAAATAAGAGATTTATTAAAAGAAGAAAATAAGTCAAAAACAAATAAAAAGAAAAAGGAAAAATAAATGATAATATGTATAGTAGGACCAACCGCAGTTGGAAAAACAAAACTCAGTATAGAGCTTGCCAAAAAATATAAAGCTATAGTAGTAAATTGTGATTCTACTCAAGTATATAAAGGTATGAATGTAGGAACAGCTAAAGTAACAGAAGAAGAAAAAGAAGGAATTCCACATTATTTATTTGATATTGTTGATCCTGATTATAATTATACAGTATATGATTATCAACAGGATGCCAGAAAAATTATAGAAGAAAATAAAGGACGAAATATTATTTTAGTTGGGGGCACAGGGTTATATTTAAAAGCCGCTTTATACAATTATGAATTTAGTGAAGAAACTAATGAAAATCAAGAATATAATGAACTAAGCAATGAAGAATTATATGCTTTAGCATTAAAAAAAGATAGCAATATGAATATTCATCAAAATAATCGTAAGCGTTTAATTAGATTTTTAAATAAAGAAAACATTAAACAAGCAGAATGTTATCCAATATATGATGCTATTTATATAGGATTAACCACGGACCGTAAAACATTATATGATAGAATTAATGAAAGAGCAGATATAATGTTTAAAAGCAGATTACTTGAAGAAGTAAAAGAGTTTCACGATAAAAAAGTAGATTCTAAAGCAATAAATACAGCTATAGGATATAAAGAGTTATATAAATATTTTAGCCATGAAATAAGTTTAGAAGAAGCAATAGACCTAGTTAAAAAAAATAGCAGACACTATGCTAAAAGACAATACACATGGTTTAAAAATCAAATGGACATTGACTGGTTAGAAGTAGACTTTAATAATTTTGATAATACTATAAATAAGGCTATAGAATTAATTGAGCAAAAAACTAATGAAAACAAATAATTTATTTATTACCAAGATAAAAATAAATTGGGAAGAAGTTCTTAATAAAGATGAATATCCTTTTAATATAGAAACGATAAAAAACATAAAAGAGATTAATTTTAAAAAGAATGTAACATTTTTAATTGGTGAAAACGGGGCAGGTAAATCTAGTATATTAGAGGCTATTGCAATTAAATATGGTTTAAATCCTGAAGGAGGATCTAGTAATTTTAATTTTTCAACTTACGACAGTTATTCTAATCTCCATGAATATTTAACATTAATAACAAATGGTAATATTCCTAGAACAAAATATTTTTTACGCGCTGAAAGTTTTTATAATGTTGCAAGTAACATTAATAGTTTAAACATAAATGATTATTACAAAGGAGTTAATTTCCATAATTGTAGTCATGGCGAAGCTTTTTTAGAACTAGTAAAAATAAGATTTTACGAGAATGGATTTTATATTCTAGACGAACCAGAGGCAGCATTATCTCCCATAAAGCAAATGTCATTATTATGTTTAATAAATGATTTAGCAAATAAAGGATGTCAATTTATTATCGCCACTCACTCACCAATATTAATATCGTATTACAATGGCGAAATATTAGATTTAGATAATAATTTAAAAGAAGCAGAATATAAAGATACAAATATATATAAAACTTATGAATTGTTTTTAAATAATTATGAAAGTATGCAAGAAAAATTATTTGAAAATATAGAATAGAAATGGTGAAAAAGTGGATAAAATAATAAGAAACATATTAACTAAAATAGAGAGTAGTGGCTATGAAGCCTATTTAATTGGTGGTTATGTCCGAGATTTATTAGTAGGTAAAACAACTTATGATATCGATATCACAACCAATGCTACCCCAAGAGAATTATTAGAAATATTTCCCTCAAGTAATACCAAAAATCTTGGAGGAATTGATTTTAAAATTAAAGAATATCATTTTGAGATTACAACCTATAGAGAAGAGATAAAGTATAAAAATAGAAAACCCATTGAATACAATTATGTTGATAATTTACTAACAGATTTAAACAGAAGAGATTTTACAATAAATGCCATATGTATGAACAAAAAAGGTGAAATTATAGATTTAATAAATGGCACAGAAGACTTAAGAAATTACAAAATCAGAATGATTGGAAGTATTGAAACAAAGATAAAAGAAGACCCTTTAAGAATACTTAGAGGAATACGTATAGCAACCCATTTAAACTTTACCATTGAAAGTAATTTATATAAAAGTTTCAAAGAGAATATCAAAGAAGTATTAACTTTATCAAGTACAAGAATTAAAGAAGAAATAGACAAGATTTTATTATCTGATTATGTTCGTAAAGGATTAAAGTTATTAGAAGAATTAGGCGCTTCTAAAATATTAAAAATAGAGAATTATGAAGATATTGTACCTATTAAGAGTTTAGAAGGAATGTATGCACAAATAAAAATAGGATATGACTTACCATTTACAAAAGTCGAAAAAGATAATATTGAGAAATTGAAAAAAATACTTAAAGAAAAAGAAATAACTAAAGAAACGATATATCAATATGGATTATATTTATGTTTAATCGCTGCGGATATAAAAAGTATTAATAAAAAGACTATTAACAAAATGTATAAAGAATTACCCATTCATGACAAAAATGAAATTAATATAAAGGCTGAAGAATTAATGCAAGAATTTGGAATTTGTGGTAAAATGATAAGTACAACATTTGAAGAATTAGAACATTTAATAATAAACAATAAATTAAAAAATAAAAGAAGTGAAATTATAAAATATTTAAAACAAAAGTAGGAAGTGACGTCTCATGGATAAAACAATATTTGAATGTAAAAAATATGTTACAAACAGTATATTTATCAAAAAAGCTCTAGCTTTAAAGTTATCATTAGAAGAATTTTTAATGTTAACATATTTTGACAATGATTATAACAGTTTTTTAAACATTGAAGATGTTAGTAAGAATCTAGGTTTATCATTAGATGAGGCTTATAAAATATTTAATAATTTAATTTCTCGCAAATTAATTATTATTGAAAGTACTAAAGATTTAGAAGGCAGAATGATTGAAAGAGTAAGTTTAGACAATTTTTATGACATGATAGTAGAAGAAAAAGTAGAAGAGAAAAAAGAAAATAAAAAAATAGATATATATAGTCATTTTGAATCAGAGTTTGGTAGAACTATAACTAGTATCGAATATGAAATAATAAATGCTTGGATCGAAAAGGGCTATACAGAAGAATTAATTTTAGGTGCCTTAAAAGAAGCGGTATATAATAATGTTAAAAATCTAAGATACATTGATAAGATATTATATGAATGGGGTAAAAAAGGATTTAAAAGTATGTCTGATGTCAATAAACATTTAGAAAATAAAGAAGAAAGACCAGAAAAGAAAGAATTATTTGATTATAATTGGTTAGATGATACAGATGAAGAGTAGTTATTTAATCGAGGAATTAGACAAACTTTACCCTGATGCTAGATGTGAATTAAATTATAATAAAGATTATGAATTATTAATCGCAACTGTATTAAGTGCCCAATGTACTGATAAAAGAGTCAATAGTGTAACGAGTATATTATTTTCAAAATATGATATTAACACTTTAAGTATTGAAAATGAAAAAGAAATAGAAAAAATTATAAAACCATGTGGTTCTCAAACTAAAAAAGCCTATTATATAAAAACAATCGCTGAAAAATTAGTTAAAGATTATGAAGGCAGAGTACCAAATAATCGAGAGTATTTAGAGAGTCTACCAGGAGTAGGAAGAAAAACTTGTAATGTTGTTTTATCAAATTTATATGATGTACCTGCTATTGCAGTTGATACTCATGTATCAAGAGTAGCTATAAGATTAGGATTATCGAGTAAAAATGATAGTGTTCTAACAATAGAAAAAAAGCTAATGAAAAAGCTACCTAAAGAAAATTGGAGTAGGCTTCACCATCAATTAGTATTATTTGGCAGATACAAATGCAAAGCCATAAAACCAATTTGCCAAGAATGTCCTTTTATTAATACTTGCAAAGAGAAAAATAAAAATATCTAAAAATATTAAAAAGTATTATTTGACAAAGAAAAAATTTAAGATTATAATAAGTCTGGTTTTTTAGGAGGTCTTTTAAATGAATAAAGATTATATAAGTATAAATGGTAGCACTATAATAAGTGATGAAAAAGGAATGCATAAAAAAGAAACACATAATTCAATAGGAGTAGAGTTAGAACTTGAAAATGAAATTGAAATAATAGAAATAAATATAGCCTGTTTAAATCAAGAAAAAGACAAATTAGGAACAGTTGAGGAAAATAAAAAATTTAAAAAAGGCAGTTATATTTTTGTAGCTTTAATGTTCATATTTGTAATAGCTTTATGCAAATGGATAATGCCTGTATTGGTAGGTTTCCCAGAAATAGAAATTCCAAATGCCAGGTTTTCATTTATAAAAACTAACATGGATGCTTTGTTATGCACCATGCTCCCTGCTTGCTTTATAATGTTAGCACCTATTATAGGAAAAGAAATATTAGGAACTAATAGTAAAATAAAAAGAATACAAACTATTGAAGAACAACTAGAATTTTTAAATAATGAGTTATCTCAAAAGAAAGCAGAACTTGAAGAAATAAGAAAAATTAGTAAAAAAGAGAGTATCACTGACACAACAATTCATTCTATAGATAATAGTAAATATAGGGCGAGTTTAAAAGAAAGATTAGCTATTCTAGCATACATAAAAAAATATAGAAATAAACTTAAAACTTATTTAGCCAAAGGAAATCTAATAGAAGAATTAAGAGGATTAGAGATTCAACCAGAAGATATTCCTTTTGCAGAAACAGCATTAAAAAGAGTATTAGAAAAAGAAAAAAGTTACTCACAAGAGTAGCTTTTTCTTTATTGTAATTTCAACCGCACCAATTTAATTATATTTTAATTGTACAT
>CAJUNE010000027.1 GCA_910587745.1 uncultured Bacilli bacterium | reverse complement strand
TCCTGTCTTCCCGACCAGATTTGAATTTAAAAAGGCATCTAACGATGTCTTTTTTCATACCTGCAATTCCTCATGGCTGCCAAATTTTCAAAATGCCCTACAATAAAAATTAAAATCCTATTTTATCAAAAAGTCTCAACATATCAATTTCCTGAATTTCAAACCCTGTACCCCTATCATGAAGTTCTCCAGCGCGCTCTCCTTTTTTAAAGACGCCTATTTTAAAAGTTACTCTAATTACTCCTTCATCTATTAATTTAATAAATTCATTAAAACTTTTTAATTTATAAAAATCTATATCATAATACTTGTAATAATCTTCTCCATTAATTGTATTAGGCCACGCTTTAACTAAAGCCAAATATTGTAATTTACGATTTAATTTTTCTTCCAAAATTTTAAAAGTCCAATAAGCCTTTTTTTCAATAAAGTTCATATTTTTATCAGTAATAAGTAAAAATATTTTCTCCTCTTCATAATCTACAACCAACTTAAATAAATATTTATTTCCCACTAGTGTAGAACAATTAGCTTGCACAGAAGCATGGAGAAGTTTCTGGTTTTTATAAACATTATCAGGATAGCCATACATACTTCTAAGTCTTTTAATCTCAAATTCTTTTTTTCCTTGAGGGGTCGCCCCAAAAAGAGTTGTATAACTTCTTGTGTAACCTCTCCTAGTTTTAATTTCTATGCCATGATAGTCTGGCAATTCCAAAGTATCTTCCTTTTTTCCGAGCAAATCTTCAAAAGTTTTACCTATTCCTGTATATCCACTTCTAGTAGCCTTAACATACCCC
This sequence comes from uncultured Bacilli bacterium, assembly GCA_910587745.1. Taxonomy (GTDB): domain Bacteria; phylum Bacillota_I; class Bacilli_A; order RF39; family UBA660; genus Caccenecus. The sequence goes on along the minus strand of CAJUNE010000027.1, from coordinate 15,132 downwards.
ATCTTTTTTATTCTTTCAAACTCTTTTTTTAAATTTTTTAATTCTTCGGTAATCATAAACAAACCTCCTTCCAAAGAATGTTTGATATAATAACACACAAAGAATAAATATTTTGTCGAATGATGTTTTAAAGTAAAATTTTTATAAAAAAAAGAAGAAATCTTAATTTTCTTCTTCAAAAAATCTAACTATTAAAGATACTTTTTAAATAATTCTTCAATTTTGTCAGCATCTCTATAGCCAACAAATCCATCAACCATTTTGCCATCTTTAATAACTATTACTACTGGAGTATAACCATATTCTTCAAGTAATTCTCCAAAAGTTCCTTTGTTTTTATTAACAGTAGTTTCAATATCTAATTTCTTAAATAAATTTTTAAAATCTGTTCTAAAGGTTTGTTCAAGCGGTGAATAATTAATTGTAATAGCCATATCACTTAAAACAGTATTAAGTTCTGGCACTAAATTAACACAAACACTACAAGTAGAACGACCTATATATAAGAAATGAGTTCCTTTTTCATCAAATAATTTAGCAGCTTCTTCTCCAGTTACTTTTTTCATTTTACTTACATCATATTTAACTGTTGTTGTTTGACTACCATTATTAGCTGTTCCATTATTACTTGACTTACCATCTTTAAAATATAATCCAATAACTAATAAAGCAAGAACTACAAAACCTAATATAACTACAAAAGTTAAATTTCTCAATTTTGTATCAATTTTTTCTAATTTTGTATCTATTCTTTCTAGTTTGGCTTCTGTTTGATTATCTTTCATCACAAATTCCTCCTTAAAATCTATTGTATTATACACCTAGTTAGAAAAAAAATCAAGTTTTTCCCTTGATTATCTCTTTTAATCTATAAAAGTTGCTTCAACTTTATTATTATCCTTATTATATTCTAGCTTTATTTTATTATCGTTAAAAGTTTTACCAGAGTTATCTGGGCTTGTTACTATGCCATCATCATTAGCCATCATATATCCATTCTCTACCAATTCGCTAACCAAAATATAATTTGTATCAGCTTCATTAAATAAATCTAAATTATCTAAAGCATATTCCTCAGCTTGTTTTTCAATCAATGTCTTAACTTCTTTAACAGAATCAGTTGTATCAATAGCAAATGCATAAGATGTACTATTAATTGTTATGAAAGCAACAATTCCAAGTAATACTATAACCACTAACACTTCCATTTTAGTATATCCAAATTTATTTAAACTTTTCATATTTTCTTTACCACCTACAATAAGAAGTATAACATAAACTAAAAAAAGATTAAAGACAAATAATAAAAGAAAGCATATATTTTACACTTTCTTAATATTTATTTAACACTCTATATTCATTAATTAACCTTTGCATATCCCAAGTTGCATTAGCAGGACTAGTACTAGGAAGAGATATTAACTCTACATCATATTTATCTTTAAAATATTTTTGATATAAATTATAAGCCGTTTTACCATCAAAAGCGATAACTTTTATCTTAGAATTATTAAATATTTCTTCTAAATTATTAGGAACGACATTTTTTATACTAGCATCACTACTAGCTTTAATATCACAAGTAGCACAAACATCAAATAAAGCTATTTTGTTTCTTTTTAATAATTCTTTTTTCTCTTCAATAGAAGTAGGAATTTCTTCATTAAAAATATAAGCTAAAACTTTCCAAAATCTATTTTGCGGATGTGAATAATAAAAGCCAACTTCCCGAGATTTAACACTTGGAAAGCTACCTAAAATAAGTATTTTAGAATCATTATTATAAAAAGGTTCTAAAGTATGCTTTTCCATATTTTATAAAAAAGATAAGATTTACTTCTTATCTTTCATAACCTCACTTAAAGTAGTACCAAAAGTTGCAATATCTTGTAAATTAGCTGGAACAATTAATTTAGTCGCTTGTCCATCTGCAACTTTACCTAAAGCTTCATAACTCTTTAAAGTAAGAACTGTACTATCCGCTTTAGCACCTTTTAAAAGTTCAATACCTTTTGCTTCTGCTTCTTTAATTTTAAGCATTGCTTCTGCTTCACCTTCAGCAATTTTAATTTGACTTTCTTTTTGAGCTTCAGCTCTAAGAATAGCACTTTCTTTCTCACCTTCGGCGATTAATATGCTACTTTTCTTTTCACCTTCAGCTTGAAGTATTTTTTCTCTTCTCTCACGTTCAGCACGCATTTGTTTTTCCATCGCTTCTTGAATATCACGTGGTGGTAAAATATTTTTTACTTCAACACGATTAACTTTAATTCCCCAAGGGTCTGTTGCTTCATCTAAAATAGCACGCATTTTACCATTAATAATATCACGACTTGTAAGAGTTTGATCAAGTTCTAGCTCTCCAATAATATTACGTAATGTAGTAGCAGTTAAATTTTCAATAGCACTTACTGGCATATCAACTCCATAAGTATATAACTTAGGATCCGTAATTTGATAATAAACTACTGTATCTATTTGCATAGTAACATTATCTTTTGTAATAACAGGCTGTGGTGCAAAATCCTTAACAGTTTCTTTTAAACTTACTACTTTTGCTACTCTATCAACAAAAGGAATTTTAAAATGTAATCCATTTTGCCAAGTAGTCTCGTAACTTCCTAACCTTTCTATAACATATGCTTTTGCTTGTGGCACAATTTTAATACACGGAATAACAATAATTACTACAAGTATTAAAATTGCAATAAAAAATTCAAACATTAAACTTCACCCTTCCTAACCACTAGCTTTACGCCATCTATTGACTCTACAATAATTGTAGTTCCAACCTCAATTTTCTCATCACTTATAGCACTCCAACGTTTACCATCTACTTTTACTTCCCCAATTTTTAATTTATTGATTTCTTCAGTTACAACGCCTTCCATACCTAAGACTCTGTCACTATTTGTTTTAACATTTTTTCGTACTAACTTCTTAACTAAAATTGGTCTTGTTAAAACCATTAAAACTAAACCTAATAATACAAATACTGCAAATAAAACATAAAATGATTCAATAAAGAATGATAATATTAAGCTTACTAAACCACTAAGTATAAACCATACACATACCAGATTAATAGTTGATACTTCTAAAAATACCAATAAAACAATTACAACTAGCCATAAAATCCACATATCTAAACAATCACCTACCTAAGTTAATTATACGTCAAAAGAGAGCAAAATACAATTATAAAATTCTAATCTAATTTAAGTAATGACTTCCAAGTATACTTTTTAGCAGTTATAACACCATCTACTAAATTACCTTTTAAGCCCACAATATTCTTTTGATAATCCATAATAACCTTTTTCATATCTGGACCAAACTTTCCATCTAAACCGTATTTACCTAAATCATACCCTAAACTCTTCAAATATTTTTGAATAGATAGCACCACGGAATGATTCCAATTTTTACTTGTACTTATTGTAATAGTTTTGTTTAAAGTTTCAGCGCCTGGTATCCCATCAATTTTTGCTCCTAATTTTTCTTGTACTTCTTTGACAAAATCTGTAAAAGAATAATCACCCTTATCTAAATTAAAAGGATTATCTTTAGTTAAATATGGAAGTGGGTCTATATATCCATCTTTATAAATAGCAAAATGTAAAGAAACAATATCTGCATTACCTGTCTTACCCATTTTAGCAATAACTTCTCCTTTTTGAACTATATCTCCCTTTTTAACTTTAATACCGCCTTTAGCTAAATGAAAATATCTATGTTCTATCCCATTAGTAGTAATAATTACATAGTATCCTCCAATACCAGCTTCATATCCTATATAAGTAACTTTACCAGTTTCAATAGCAACTATATCATAATCTCCTTTTTTACCTACAAAATCCATTCCATTATGTTTGTTTCTCGTGCTATTTCTAGCTTTATAATCGCTAACTAAATAATGCTCACCCATTTTTAAAACATTATTTTTAACATCAATTTTTTTATACATTTTTATCCTCCTCATTTTTTAATTGTTCAAAAATTTGTTTTAATTTTTTTGGAAGTGGTAATCCCATTTTTCCCCAATTTTCTAATATTGAAATGCCTTCATTAGCAATAAAGAAATAAATAACAAGTGTTCTAACAGCACCAGCATCACCCATAATCTTATCTATTAAAACCGCAAGTGCAACAATGAGTAAATATCCAACTTTTTTTATTATTCCTTTAACTCCGACAATACTATTTAATTTTTTATTCACTATAGCTTTACAAATTCCTGTTAAATAATCTATTGCCATTATAATTAAAAGCATAATTAATAAATTATCAATGCTTCCCATAAGAAAAGAAAAAGAATTTGCAATAAAACTCCAAACTATAATACTACTCTCTATTATCTTATTCAAAATTACTCACCTCACTTTATCCTATGAAATAACTACTAGACTTTCACTAGATTAATAATATATTTTTTTCTAAAGTTTCACAAAAAGAAAAAATCTCAGATTTAATTCTGAGACTTATTAAAATAAAGAATCATATAATGGAATAAAAGGAGTATCTTTTAAAGAATTATAACCTTTACTATAAATATTAATTATTGTGCTTTCATCTAGATTAGTTATTGGAATAACCGTTTCTTTATCTATTAAATTCATTTTATTAACTATAGAAACTGCCATATCTCCAAATACTCTTAAATTAACGTTTTCTCCATCAACATTAGTTAGCAAGCTAAAGCTATATTCTAAAAATACACTAGTGTCTGACTTCTTTTTAGACTTAAGATAAATTTCTCCACTTACAAGACTATTTTCGACATTAAGTTCATAGGTTAAATCAATAATATTAAATCCTATTTCTTTTATTTTTAAATTTATTAATTCTTCTTTATCTTGAGTATAAGTAAAAGTTGTTATTTTATCACTCATATCTATTTTAATTTCATCTTTTTGATATGTCATTAAAATATTCTTATCAAAATAATTTATTTCAAATTCATCAGCTGTTACAAGACTAAATTTAACAATTTCACTACTAAACACTTTTTTATAAATACTTATTGTAAAAGAATCAGCTTTTGTAAAACTATTTCTTCCCTCATTTAAAGATTTTTCTACATCCGTAGGAGCAATCCCAAATATTTTACTTATAATAGTTATCCCTTTAGAATTATCAAGTAAACTATCTGCTATTTTATCATATACTTCATTTAACACTTTCTTATCAAGCTCATAATCAAATCTTACAACTCTAACATCTTTACCATTTATTTTGATTTTATCAAATTTCGATTTCAAAGCTTTTTTATCTATAGCATCAACTACAGAATCTCTTATTGAAGTAACAAGATATTCTAAATCTTGAGTATCAAGAACATCCAAATCCTCTCTAAAATCAGCAAACATAGATGAAATTTCACTACTATTATCTAAAAAATCAGAGAAATCTAAAGTTTCATTATACATATATTTACTTTGTAAAAACATTGTTTCTTTACCTAAATAAAAACCTATATCAAAGATTTTCTTCTCAGTTTTATAATCACTTATAGAAAATACTTCCTCCATTTTTTCATTTTTAGGATCTACAATAATATTCATTCCATACTTATAATCAGCATAAGGTTTTAATTCTGGAATAGAAGATTGTACTTTAAGATTTAAGTCTCCTCTCATGATTTCATCTTTATCAAAAGAAATCTTTTCATCGTGTGATTTATCTAAATAACTTACTATTTTATTATGTACATTATCAATAAAACCTGTATAAACTTTATAAGGATTATTAAATATATTATTAACAACAAAATAAATTCCACCAAATAATCCACCAATTACCAATAAAATTATAAATATTTTAACTCCTAGTTTTAACTTTCTTTTTCCAACTCCACTATCTAAACTCATAAATCCACCTACTATTAAACTTAATATATCAAATTAATAATCATATGTCTATAGTTTTTATACATTTAATTTTATTTATTATCTTATACAGTACACATTTAAAAGACTTAAGAAAAGAAAAAAGTTTCAGATTTTTATTCTGAAACTTAAGTCTTATTTTAATATGTATGAAATATATTTCTATTACTGTCTTTTATAATATATTCTATATTTTTAAACTTATTGTCTATTGCGTTATTCCTAATTTGTTCCAATATTTTATCGTTCTTAACATATACATCAACATAATAGGAATCTACTACCACCATTAATATTTCACAATCACTATTTAAAAAATCCTCATAGGTACTAATATCCTTATAATTTAAGGATTTAAAAGCCAAAATATTTCCTGAAATCAAATAATATTTATCATTAGAAATGACTTCTTTAAAAGTATCATTTTTATAAATTGATTCTTTAAATAAATCAGAATAATCTGCTAAATATATTTCTTCGTCAGATATAATCCAATTAAAAGTCTTATCATTAACATCTTTAAAAATCAAACTTAAATAACTATTCCATTCATTAGGAATTTCAAAACGTATACCAATCATTAATTAAACTCCAATCTATTAATTAAAATGAAAGCTGCTAATATGTTCTTGTAGATTCCTCATCTCGTATATAGTATATCATATTATTATTACTTTCTTCAAATATTATTTTACTTAATATACTTTGGCTAAAGCCCTCCGAAAAAGAAAAAGTTTCAGATTTTACTCTGAAACTTAATCGCTATCTTACTTCTGTGTCAAATTTAATATCGCCTAAACTCTTATTATCTATTAAAATATGAAAAGGATAAGCTGGGAAAAGCCAAAATGAACAACGTACTCTATTCTTTAAAAAGTTTTTATCTGTGACTATTTTACCATGATAATAAATGTTCAACTTTAAAATTTTTTTGCCAATACTTTTGACCCCAATTATACAATCTTTTCTATAATAAAGAAAAATAAACAAAAGAACTAAGATTATACCAATAATAATTGATACCAAATTATTATCATAATATTTATCAATAGATTGTAAAGGAACAGCCAAAACTATACCTATAATATAAAAATCAATTACTGCTGCTAATATTCTTCTAATTTTTAAAGTCATTTTTATCCTCCAATATTAAATCCTATTTTTATTCTAAATCCACCAACTACAAATAATCCAAAATCAACACCTATAAAATGGCTTTTAGTTGAAGCTTCACTAGAAACATTACCATTATTCGTAACGCTTTTCTTAAAGCCAATAGTTCTATCAACAATTATATTTTCATCATTCAAAAGTTCAAATATTGTAGCAGCATGATTCCCTTTACCATCATCATAACTTCTAACGTTTAAATTATATCCGCCACTATAAGAAGCTATACTTATTTCTTCACCAATATTAGTAGATCTATATTGTCCATCTTTGTTGTTATATCCTATTCTTCAAACGGATCTTCATCTTCTCCACCAACATATGTAAGTGAATCTTCTATTTCTTCTTCATCTTCAAACAGTTTATCTAAAATTCCTTTTTCTTTTAAATAATTACATAAATTATCACATTCTATAGTTGCACCTATATCATATAATCTAGCTTTTTTAACTACCTTAGCTCCTTCTTCAGTAAACCACTTTGATTTACCTAAATTATAATCTTCATATTTTTCTACAAGTCTTTCCACAATCTTATTCCAAAGACGAAAATCACATTTATATCCATATTCAGTAAAAGGAATATATTCATGTTTTGGTAATTTTAATTTTTTATTTCCAATATACATTATATTATTTGGTATATCTTTATTAACAAAATAAATCCCTGAAATACAAGTATATAGATATCCATATTTATCAGGATAAACTTTAATCTTATCTCTTTTTTTTCTTAATTCTTCAAATGGTACCCCTTCTCCTGGGAAATACTTATTCAATTCATGCTGAAAATGCGTTATTATGTATTCTAAATCATCCAACTCTTCTAATTTAGGTATTTTTTTATCTTTCGTTATTTTAAATCTAAATAAACGCTTATTAATATTATCATTCCAACCATCAATCGAGCACTTAATTATAATTATATATCTTCCATCATACTTTTCATTTATATTTTTTATTTCTAAAGCATATATATCATTTTCTTTAAACTTTAATCGAACCATAAACTTCCTCCTACATACGTTAAATCCATTCCATCTATTATAGGCGCATATTTTTCATATTTAGATGGACTCAATCCATTAATTTGATTGTTATATCTATTAGCACTATTTAATGTTCTATATTTTTTTATATTGTATTGTTCTCTAACCCTAGACATATTATAATCCATTTTGGTCCTTCTATCGTTTCAAACTCCAAATATTCTCTATAATCATTACGACTATGTCTAATCATAGCACTTTCAATATTTCCGGTTCTTCCAATATATTCTACTTTGCATCCTTCATCATATAAACTAGGTTTAGTACAATCTTGTAATTTATATACATAATAATCTTTATCATAATAGTATGACCTATATCTATATGGATTTATTATTCCTATATGAGATTCATCTTCTATAATGTTTCCATTATTATCTTTAATAGTTATTATTTTTCCAAAGCTATCATATTCATATCTACATATTTCATTATAATTACTATCTGTTATTCCTATGATATCTTCTTGTAAGTTCTTTATATAATAATATATACTATTATTATATTTTAATCCTATTAAACTTCCTTCTTCATCTCGTATATAGTATATCATATAATTATTACTTTCTTCAAATATTATCTTATTATTCTTATACTTAATATACTTTGGCTAAAGCCTTACGAAAAGGAAAAAAGTTTCAGATTACTCTGAAACTTCGTCATTATTTATATTATTTCAATAATATTTTCTTCATCAGCTATTTTACGATAATTTTTTTCTAAAAATACTATTCCAATACTTTTCAAATAATTAAATTCTTCCTCACTCTCAACATATATATCACAAATTTCTTCATGTGTTATAGAGTTTAGCCAACAAATACCATCTTTAAAAAAACTAATATCAGTAGGATAATCCGGAAAATCCCATTTATATAATGATTGATTACTAAGCAAATATTTTTGTAAATCATCATTTAATCTGTAAAAAACTATAAACATACCAGGACGATATATTAAACCATTGCTCGATTTATCAGTTTGCTTCAAAATGTATTTTTGAAATGGTAATAAAGTATCTTCCAATTTTTTTGTATTTTTTTTATAAAAAGCCAACATCACTATATTATTTTTTAAACAAGCATATTTAATAAGTTCAGTATATGTTTTGCCTTCTATTTTTTTATTAATTACTATCATTAATTATTCCTCCTAATCATAATACCATATATGTATGTGTTACTATCTATCTTTATGATAATGCCAATAATACGCACTACCAGGCTTTTGAGTTTTATCAATTTCTGGTTCAATATGATTAGGAAAATAAACTGCAACCATTTGAGCCGAAAATCTATTATTGCACATTACATCTTTTCCAGTAGCAACTCTATCAATAGAATCTTGTATTGTTATTTTATTCCCTAATTCAACGTCAGTTTTAGTTTTATTTAATTTTGCTTCCCAACATGGTTTTGATGGAGATGTAGGTTTAGTTATTTCTTTAACCTTAGCTTTTGTTTTAGTTTTGCTATTATCTTTTGTACTATCCTGATAATTTCGTTTTTTTATCGAAACATCTGGAAAATCAAAGTTAGGCATGTCCATATTTCCAGGTATACTCATAACAGCACTAGTAACTACCAACAGCAAAGCTAATCCTGCTCCTGCTACCAAAGTAGAAACAAGTTCAAATTCCCCTTCACTATCTATGTGTTTTACAGGATTATTTCTTGTATAGCCATACAAATTATAATATAATTCTTCATTTGGATTACCAATTATACCATCAGCACTAATAAATCTACCCCACTCTGGATTATAGTATCTACTATTTAAATAATAAAGTTTGGTTTCTTTATCATAAGTATGACCTATATCTATATGGATTTATTATTCCTATGATATCTTCCTGTAGATTCTTTATATAATAATATATACTATTATTATATTTTAATCCTATTAAACTTCCTTCTTCATCTCGTATATAGTATATCATATTTTTATTACTTTCTTCAAATATTATTTTACTTAATATACTTTGGCTAAAGCTTTACAAAAAAGAAAAAGTTTCAGATTTTATTCTGAAACTTAAATCTTATTTTATATTCTATTCTTCAAACGGTTATTCATCTTCTCCACCAACATATGTAAGTGAATCTTCTATTTCTTCTTCATCTTCAAACAGTTTATCTAAAATTCCTTTTTCTTTTAAATAATTACATAAATTATCACATTCTATTGTATCTCTTATATCTCTTAAACATCGATTTTTAACTTTTTCTGCTGCCTCTTCATTAAGCCATTCTGATTTTCTTAAATTAAAATCTTCATATTTTTGTATAAGATTTTCTACTATATTCTCCCAATTATTAGCTTGATATTTATAACCATATTCAGTAAAAGGAATATATTCGTGTTTTGGTAATTTTAATTTTTTATTTCCAATGTATATTAAATCCTTAGGAACATTCTTATTATAAAAATAAATTTCTGAAATACAAGTGTATAAGTAACCATATTCATCAGGATAAATTTTAAATTTATCTCTTTTTTTTCTTAATTCTTCAAATGGTACCCCTTCTCCAGGAAAATATTTTTCTAACTCATGTTGAAAATATGTTATTATATATTCTAAATCATCCAACTCTTCTAATTTAGGCATTTTTTTATCTTTCGTTATTTTAAATCTAAAAAGACTATTATTTTCTCTATTAGACCATTCAGACAAAGTACATTTAATTATAATTATATATCTTCCATCATACTTTTCATTTATATTTTTTATTTCTAAAGCATATATATCATTTTCTTTAAACTTTAATCGAACCATAAACTTCCTCCTACATACGTTAAATCCATTCCATCTATTATAGGCGCATATTTTTCATATTTAGATGGACTCAATCCATTAATTTGATTGTTATATCTATTATACTTATTTAATGTTCTATATTTTTTTATATTGTATTGTTCTCTAACTCTAGACATATCATAATCCATCGGCCCTTCTAGTGTTCTAAACTCTAGATTTTTTCTATAATCATTACGACTATGTCTTGCTCTTGCACTATTTAAGTTTCCTGTTCTTCCAATATATTCTACTTTACAAGCTTCTCCATTTACTCCAGGTTTAGTACAATCTTGTAATTTATATACATAATAATCTTTATCTTTTTTTGATTTATCTTTAGTTCTTTCTTCTATTTTGGCTGAGGCATAAATAAGCGTTCCTACTCCTACTGCCATAGCAACATATGGAAATGCAGCTGCAGCTGCAGCACTAGCTGTCGCTTTTATTCCAACCCAGATTTCACCTAAAGTCTGAACAGCTTTTCCAAAAATATCCCAACCAGCAGTTATAGAATTACGACCATCATTATCAACAAATTTTATAGGATTATTCTTACAATAAATATATAAATTATATTTATTCTCTTCGGATTTTATTATACCATCAGCATTAATAAATCTTCCCCACTCTGGATTATAGTATCTACTATTTAAATAATATAAATCTGTTTCTTTATCATAATAATATGACCTATATCTATATGGATTTATTATTCCTATATGAGATTCATCTTCTATAATGTTTCCATTATTATCTTTAATAGTTATTATTTTTCCAAAGCTATCATATTCATATCTACATATTTCATTATAATTACTATCTGTTATTCCTATGATATCTTCTTGTAAGTTCTTTATATAATAATATATACTATTATTATATTTTAATCCTATTAAACTTCCTTCTTCATCTCGTATATAGTATATCATATTATTATTACTTTCTTCAAATATTATTTTATTATTTTTATACTTAATATACTTGGCTAAAGCCTTACGAAAAGGAAAAAGTTTCAGATTTTTATTCTGAAACTTAATCATTATTATACTTATTTATAATACATTTTATTTGGGCATCATATTTAGGATTATATGTAATATTAACATAACCTAAATCATCCAAGTACAAAATTAAATTAGCACCATAATCTTTAGAACAATTTCTTAAAGTACGAGATAAGACAAAATCATTCCATTTAAAGCTTTTAGGCATAAAGAAAAATATGACATATCTACAATCAAGCATTTTTTCATTAATATCAATAAATTCACTAACTTCTATTAATTTTCTGTACTTGCTCTTATGTAAATAATTTAAAATATTAAAATCAGAAAATGCCTTATCATTGCAACTATATTCAACAAAACAAGAATAATCGCCAATCAGCGAAATAATTTTGCTTAAAATATTTTTTTTCACTTGTAAAGTCTTATTATCTTCCTCAAAATAAAATAATTCAAAACTATTAGCAATTAATTTAACTTTCTCCATTATTTATTCCTCCAAAACAACTATAAACCACTTATTACTCCAAATATTATATCTGTTATTAAAGTTCTATGTTTTCCCATAGCACTATTTGTTTTCCCATAATGCATATGTACCATATTATTTGGGTCAATATCTACTCTAAATTTAGATTTTCCTTTCTTATTTGCATAATTTATTATCGTCATACCATTAGGCTTTCCATCTTTGTTTATAGCTCCATACCCAATTGTAACTCTACCATAATTATCTTTTGAAGTTTCTCCAATTTTTATTCCATCACTATGACTACCTATATTACTTGCAGCACTTATGGCACTTACTATACCACCAACTTCAAATCCTGATGCAAAGCCATTTCCTGCAGCTTTAACAGCCTCTTTTGCAACTGTTTTTGCACTATTTCCTTTTGATGCTGATTGAATAGCTTTTGTTGTGCCTTTTGTTACCGCACTTACAGCACCTATAGTCAAAGCTGTTTTTGCTCCAGCTGCTATCGCTGGTAAAAAGGCACCTCCTGTTGCTACTGCTATTATTCCACCAACAACTATTGCTCCAACCCCTATTGCAACCTTTTTAACCCATTTTGGCCAACTACCATCATTATCATCAAAATTAATTGGATTATTATTTGCATATTTATACATATTATGACTCATTAAATTTCCTATTTCTGCGCTTATTGAGTCTATATTCAAAAATCTACCCCACTCTGGATTATAGTATCTACTATTTAGATAATATAACTCTATTTCTTTATCATAATAGTATGACCTATATCTATATGGATTTATTATTCCTATATGAGATTCATCTTCTATAATGTTTCCATTATTATCTTTAATAGTTATTATTTTTCCAAAGCTATCATATTCATATCTACATATTTCATTATAATTACTATCTGTTATTCCTATGATATCTTCTTGTAAGTTCTTTATATAATAATATATACTATTATTATATTTTAATCCTATTAAACTTCCTTCTTCATCTCGTATATAGTATATCATATTTTTATTACTTTCTTCAAATATTATTTTACTTAATATACTTTGGCTAAAGCCCTACAAAAAGGAAAAAGTTTCAGATTTTTTATTCTGAAACTTAAATCTTATTTTAATTCAATTATTTTATTATTGTAAGTAATGTAATCATTTTTGTCTATAATTGCATAATATTCTGTCTTATTCAAATCTATTTTTTTTATCTCGCTACCATCTGATTTCAATATGATATTATTCTCATCTTTAGGACATGAAATGTTAATTAAAACTTTATCTTGAACTTCAGCATAACTATAAGTGCATGAAACATCTAAAAAATCAATTTTAACTTTATTGTGATTAAATAAAGAATATGTTAATTTCCACTTATTATCCTTTTTAGCAAAATATTCAAATGTTAATTTTTCGTTGTCATTATAAATTACAACAGCTATATCATGATACTCCAATTTTTCTACTATTTTATAGTTAGGATATTTATAATTAAAGGCATCTTCAACATTATTAAATGATTTCCATAAATTCTCGATTGGATAAGCTAAAATTAAAGTAATAATAATTAAGATAACAATAGAACAAAATATATATAATCTTTTAAAATTATCTTTTTTTAAAACTGTATTTCCTAATCTAAAATAAAAATATACTACTACAAAAAATATTATTAAAGAAACAAACCATTTTATAGTTATAAAATTCATAAAAAAGCCTCCTTATCTGATTAAAATCCTATAGCATGTCTCCCAATCTCAGAAATAATACTGCCATAATGCATTCCAGCATATCCAAATACAATAGCAGTAGCAAAAGCAAGAGCATCTATTTCTATTTTTACTCCTATACCTGTACCTAAATCATTAGTATAAACTCCAGAAATGTAAAACGTTGAATCAAAAATATTATTATTGTCATTAAATCCAATAGTACCTTGAAAATTTCCAACACTTGTAGAAAAAGAAATACCATTAACTACTTCAATTGAAAAAGCAGTATCTTTATTTTTAACTTCTAACCCCAAACCACTATCATCATTATCCTTAATACCATACACTGATATAGATTTATTATTTATTGATGGAATACTTTGAGTCTTATAAGTAGTAATTTTTAATGGGCTTTGCTTAGCAGAGAAAATCTCTTTTGAATTAGACCTTTTTCTTGTAGGATTCGAAACTACATTACATATAAATGTTGAAACCTTTTTAGCTGTATCAGCTATAGCACTAGCTTTTTTCTTAACCCAGTTCCAAGCCTTCTTAAAAAAGCGGCCATTTTCATCAATATTATTTATAGGATTGTTGCTTACATAAGCATATAAATTATATCCTAAAATATCTTTATTAGCACCTATTATTCCATCAGCATTAATAAATCTTCCCCACTCTGGATTATAGTATCTACTATTTAGATAATATAACTCTATTTCTTTATCATAATAGTATGACCTATATCTATATGGATTTATTATTCCTATATGAGATTCATCTTCTATAATGTTTCCATTATTATCTTTAATAGTTATTATTTTTCCAAAGCTATCATATTCATATCTACATATTTCATTATAATTACTATCTGTTATTCCTATGATATCTTCTTGTAAGTTCTTTATATAATAATATATACTATTATTATATTTTAATCCTATTAAACTTCCTTCTTCATCTCGTATATAGTATATCATATTTTTATTACTTTCTTCAAATATTATTTTACTTAATATACTTTGGCTAAAGC
>CAJUNE010000026.1 GCA_910587745.1 uncultured Bacilli bacterium | reverse complement strand
TATACTGTTTTCATATTAGTATCTTTAGCTGCATCAAATAATACTGGAACTGCATTTCTACACCAAGGACACCATTCTGCCCCTACATAAATAATTGCTGTTTCATTTTTTAAAACTTCTAATGCACCTTTCGCATCTACATATTTTATCGGATTATCCTCTGGTATTGTTACACTATTATATTTAGCTCCATCACTTTCTCTAATAGTATCATTTAAACTTTCATATTCTTCTTTAAATTTAATTGCATCTGCGGTTGGTGTAGGTTTATTTTCTTCTTTTTCTGGCTTTTTAAAAGCTAAAAATCCTCCTACAATTAACAATGCAATTAAAGCAGCTGCACTAGCCAATATAATTTTTCTATCCTTCATAATCTACTCCTCCTTAAAATTAAGTATACCAAAAATAAATAAAACTTAAAATATTATTTTTTTAATTTTTAATATTTTTTAAATCTCCTTTCTAATAAAAATAATATCAAAAAATAATTAAAAACAAAAGAAACGCAATGTAGTATATACTAAACTTTGCGTTTACTTATGCTTCACAACTTCTATCTAACTGAATAGGTATTTGATAAGTTATTATTTTATTATCTATATTTTTAACATTAATTCTTAAAAACAAATTATTGCAAAACTCTTTAGCACAGCTACATTCATAACTATCTATATTGAATTCTACCCCTTTTAATAATTCAGTTAAAAGAAACATATTTGTTTTTTTATCGTTAATATCTCCATACTTACTAATTGTCTTTTCTAAAGAATCATTAGATTCATATAAAATACATTCCATGCTTTTATATTTTTCTTCATCTTTCCCATCATAATTTACTTCTGAAATATAAATTGATTTTTTATCTTTAGAATAAGCCATAACCCCTTTAATTGAAAAATTATCATTATCCGTAGCTAAACTTGAAAAATAAAAATCTTCATGTTTATTGTTTAAAAATACTATTGTTCCTCCAAATAAAACAATCACTATTAATAATATAATAAAATAAAAAGTATTTTTTCTCTTATTCTTCTTATTTTCTTCTCCTGATAATATTTCCTCAATATTTATATTAAAAACTTCACTTAATTTTTTTAGCATTTCAATATCAGGAATTCCTCTACCATTCTCCCATTTTGAAACGGCTTGATTAGTAACATTTAAGATACTAGCTAAATCACTTTGGCTCATATTATTTTCTTTACGCTTACTACTAATAAACTTACCTATCTTTATAGGATCCATAATATTCACCACCAATAATAACATTATAAATAAAAAACATACTTTTATCAAGTACGTTTAATTTTAATTTGGTAGCGACGAGAAGATTCGAACTTCCGACCTGCCGGGTATGAACCGGATGCTCTAGCCAACTGAGCTACATCGCCATAAAAGTATGCATTAATAAATGCATTACTAATATATCATTAAACATCAGCAAAGTCAATATTTTTAAATCTATTTTTATTTTCTTAATTCTCTAATTAATCTTCTATTATTAACTACTTCTATATTACCAGCATGAGGTATAACTCTAAATTCATTACCAGTTATAACCTCTCCGTCTACTTGGCCATTTAAAAGATTCATTGTTTCTATGTGTATTTCCTCATCTGTCGTAAACATATCGACCTTAGGAGTTTCCTCACAAATACCTTCCATAACTTCTAACCAAAAAAATGTTTGTAATTTTGTCATATCTTCCACCATAGTAACACCAACACTAGGACTATTTATAAAAACTCTAGGAGTAATTTTACACCCTCCTCTATAATAAGACCCATTACATACTGCTAATAAAGTATTTTTTTGAAAGAAATCATTAACTCCCATAACTTGATTTCGATATTTAAGAAAAGTATATAAGCTATTTAAATGATAAAGAGCTTTTGGCGGCAAAGGTAAATTTTTAAACTTTTCTACATTAGCACATATATCAGCATAAATTCCTAGGCTAAAAACATTAAGTCCATATTTTCCATTAACACTCATCACATTAACATTTAAACTATCACTTCGATATTCATCTAAACTCCGATAAAAATCATTATTATATCCAACAGGAATAACTCCTAATTTAGCTTCTCCGTTAATTAAGCCATTTAATACTACATTAATTTCTTTATCATCACCAACTGCATAAACAATATAGTCGCCTTTACTACACTTCTTGGCGCACTCTAACAATTCTTCATTACACCCCACAATAGTAATAGCATAACTATCATATCCTAATGTTTGACAACTAGCATGTATTTTATTAACTAAAAAATTAATATCATCACTTACATTCTGACTTATTAAAAATATATGTTTCAAACTTATCACCTAAAGTTATGATAACATAAACGTCTTAATAATAAAACTAGTTTTCTAGACTTTCACTGTAAATATCACTAGTTTTATTAATAGTTCCATTATAAAAACTAGGAACCTTTCCTTCAATCATCATCGAAGCTATAACAGCATCATATTTAAATGTTATATCTTTAGTAGCAAACGGAGCCATAATTTGATTATGAAATTCAATAAAGACAAACACTTCTACTAAAGCATTATTTAAACCATAATTTGTTATTTTTGTTTCCAAATTAGTTAAAACTGCTCCTACAAAATTAACCTTCACTGGAACTTTTGGTCCTATATTATAAAAATAATTATTATTAAATATACTACCAATTGGAATATTAAGTATTATTCCATTAGTTTTATGACTAATACTCTTATCAAAATAAGCTATTTCAATATCACCTTGTTCCATATCTTCAAATGAATCTGTAAGAGTATTAGAAATACTGTCTAAAACTTGATATGCGATATCCCAATTAAAATCAACATAAAGTATTTCATCATTTTTATTTTTAGTTATTATTAAAATATTTTTTAAAGTTTCTTTATTAAGCAAATCATGATTTATTTTATTTGTAATAAAAGTATAATTTACTTTATTAATCTCCGCTTCGCTAATTTGAATAATATTTTTACTAATATTAGATGAAAATTTAAAGAATAAAAAAAATGTAAAACTAATAATAAAAACAAATGTTAAAAATAAAATTTTACTTAAACATAATATATTATTAGAATTACATTTTGACTTAAATATATTTTTCATATTAAACTATATGCATTAAAACCAATTTAGATTTAAAAATTTATTTAAAAATATAATTAATCCTGCAATAAAAATCAGACTTACTATAATTATAACTGCATATATTAGCGCTCTACTAGATTTTACTTCTTTTTTCAAATCATTAAAATCATCAAAATCACTTTGAGTAAATTGTAAAGTGTTTGTTAACTCTTGATTATTTTTTCTATCTTCCTCCATTATAAGAGGTTTAATTTTATCAGCTTCTTCTAAAGACATAATTGGAGATGTTTCACCAATGCTTTCAGCTTCTTTTGCTGCTCCAACTATAACTGTATCATCACTCCCCTTTAACTCAGTTAAAATATCTAAAGGATTAACTTCTTTTTCTATTTCAGATTCTTTTATTTTTTCTTTAGATATTAACTCTCTAGCTGTAATTGTATTTATTAAATCCATAAGCTCATTATGTTCTTTTTCATTACTAATTTCTTTCTTTTCTTCATCTAAATCTAAACTTGTCAATATATCAAATTGTGTATCTCGAAGTTTCTTTAATCTTTCTTTTTCATAATTAACTTCTTTATCACTTCTAGCTCTTTCAAGAATAGCATTAATATCATATTCTCTTGTTTCTTCTAAATTAACATTCAATTCTTCTTGTGGCTCTTCTTCAAGTAAAATGCTTCTTCTTTTTGAGCCCTGATTATATTTATTATCAAGAATTTTTTTTATATGTTCTACATCAATATTTTTAGCATTATCTTGCAAAATAGTCGCATTTGTATCTATTTTATAATCTATATCTTCTATATTATCCATATTATCATAAAGATGCAAATTTTTCTGTTCTCTAAGAAGTGTATTCGAATCTCCATCATAATATTTCTGCATTCTTGTTTTCATGAACCCACTTTCCTTCAAAAATAATTTTAACATATTTTTATAAACTTTAAAAGTCTTTATCTTTGCAATTTAACAAATATCTGCTATAATTGTTTTGTAAGGAGAATTAAAAATGAAAAAAATTAATGTTAGTGAAGAAGCATGTATCGGATGTGGCGCATGTGTTGCTATAGATCCAGAACACTTTGCTTTTAATGACGAAGGCTTATCACATGAAATAAGTAATGAAAACTTAGAAAGTGCTGAATTAGCAAACGCTATCGACTCTTGCCCAACAAGTGCTATAAGCATTAAAGATGGCGAAGAAACTTGTGAATGTGGCGACAATTGTCAATGTACTAAAGAAGACAATTGTGGATGTCATTGCTATGAAGAAGATGAAAATTGTGATTGTGGCACTGAATGTGATTGCAGCCATTGTCATTGTGAAGAAGAGTAATCTTCTTTTTTTAATAAAAAAAAATACCCCTAAAGATATTTTTATTTCAAACTATATAATTTTTTAACTTCCTTAATAGAAAGCTCTCTATATTCTCCACTTTTAAGTCCTTCCGTAGTTAAAAAAGCTATTCCTACTCTTGTTAGTCTAATAACTGGCTTTCTAAGTTCTTCAAATAATCTTTTAACAATATGATTACGACCTTCAACTATTGTTATTTCGATTAAAGATGTACTTTTTTCATAATTCTTTTCTTTAATCTTAAATCTTACTACATTAACTTTTCGATCATCAATTAAAATACCACTTTTCAAACGATCAACATCATCTTTATTAAGTATTCCTTCTATTTTAGCAATATAAGTTTTTTCAATATTATTAGATGGATGCATTAAAATGTTAGCGAGTTCTCCATCATTAGTAAGTATAACTAAACCTGTTGTATCATAATCAAGTCTCCCAACTGGATATATTCTTTTATCAGTATTAATATAATCTATTACCACTGGTCTATCTTTATCATCACTAACACTAGTAATTACTCCTCGAGGTTTATTAAGAAGAAAATATACTTTAGCATTATCACGAGATATTGTAGCTCCATCGACTTCAACTATATCATCACCAGCTACTTTAGTACCTAATTCTTTTACCACATTTCCATTAACTCTTACTTTTCCACTTATAATTAATTCTTCCGCTTTTCTTCTCGAAGTTACTCCTGAAGCTGCAATAACTTTTTGTAATCTTTCCATCTCATCACCTAAATAACATATAGCACAAAAATGCTACTAAAATAACAATTACTATCCAGCCATTAACTTTATCACTAGTTTTTGACTTACCAGGGACCCCTAAAGCCATCGTAAATAAGTATCCTCCAATTAAGCCTCCAATATGAGCAAAAT
The DNA here is from genome assembly GCA_910587745.1 of uncultured Bacilli bacterium. Classification (GTDB taxonomy): domain Bacteria; phylum Bacillota_I; class Bacilli_A; order RF39; family UBA660; genus Caccenecus. The sequence continues at coordinate 12,400 of CAJUNE010000026.1, read as the reverse complement.
TATCTATTCCTGAAAAAGTAAAACCAATTAATAAATTTAAGAGAATGACTGGTATCACTTGAGTTCTCATCACACTACCTAAATATAAGCGATAATGATACCCAAAATATAATAATGAGCCCAGTAAACCAAATATCGCTCCACTAGCTCCTGCTGAAACACTAGAATGTAAGGTTACAGATAATAATGAACCTAATATCCCACTTCCAAGATAAACTAATAAAAACTTAAATTTACCTAAAAAAGTTTCTAATTGTCTGCCTATAATCCAAAGCGAATACATATTACAAGCAAGATGAATTACTCCAATATGTAAAAACATCGCTGATACAAGTCGCCATACTCCCCCTGTTTTAACTAAAGGTTGATAATTAGCTCCAAACTTAATCAAAGTATAAATATCTTCACTACCATTACCAAATATATACATCAAAATAAATATAACAAGACATAACAAAATTAATATTGGTGTAACTATTATTTTCTTTGGTTCAAAAACTTTAGCATAGGCTTCATTATCTCTCATTGTTTTTTGATTAATATCATTAGTAACATTAACAATTAAATCTAAACCGGCTTTATCTTTAATTAATTTACTAGCTAAATTAGGAAATACTTCTAACATTTCTTTATCTTCAGTTAATTTATCAATTTCATCAACCTTAATTGAAGCTATATTTTTATTATTTTTTAATGAAACATCATCTGAAACATTAAGTAATATGTTTAAAGCATTCATATTAAGTGATAAAGTTTTCTTTTTTATTTGTCTCATCACATTAGAAGTTTTAAACAAATCAAACTCTAATTGTTCTTTATTATGAATATGATTAGAATTAATTCTAATAATTCGATAAGGACCATCCAAGTTTTCCAACCAAACTTCGTCTTTAGCCCCTTTAACAACAATCGGAGTATAATTTTCTTCTGTAATAAAGTAATGAATTAAAGCCATTAGCATTTCATCATTTCTATTTACAACATTAATATTCAATTATCTCACCTCTTGGTAATATTATTTTAATACAAAACGTATATTTAGTAAAGAGGTGTTACAATGTCAATTGTCTTTTATTTAACATTAAGTTATTTGTTTTTTCTAATCTATTACTATTTTATCCGTACCAATACTCTCAATAACGACAATCTATTTGCCATAATTATAAATATAATATTTTTATGTATCTTACCAATTTACTCATATTTCTTTAAAAGTTATTCTTATAGTTTAATTTTTAGCTTAAGTCTTTTACTATCAGCATTTTATTTAAATATAAGAATAGAAAAAACTTTTCACACCATTGAAATCCCCCCATTAATTTATTATTTTATAACTTGTCTAATATTTGGCTTAATTTTATTTTAGGCCTTTTTTATTGCCTAACATCTTTTCATTTATATATTCAATCAAAAAAAAGAATAATAACTTTTAAAATTTTTATTATTCTTTCAATTACTAAAATAATCCTGATATTTTCTCATTTCTTATATCAATTTTTTCATAATTAGGAACTTTAGGAAGTCCTGGCATTGTCATAATATCATTAAGTAATATTGTTATAAATTTAGCTCCAGCATAAAGTCTTACATCTTTTACAGTTATTTCATAATCTCTTGGATCTCCAAGTTTACTAGCATCATCTGATAAAGAATATTGCGTTTTTGCAACACATATAGGATATAAAGCATATTCACTATTTTTTAAATTATTTATTTTTTCTTTAGCTTCATCACTATATTTTATACTTGAAGCATGATATATTTTTTTAGCTAATTTTTCTATTTTTACATCAAGTTCATCTTCTAACTCATAAGGATGTTTTAAAGTAGAATCGACATTTATAGCATCTAATACTTTTTCAGCTAAAGATATCGCGCCATCTCCTCCATCTAAATAAGCAGTACTAACTTCTACACTAACACCTAAATCTTTACATAAATCACGAACTACATTTAATTCTTTATCAGTATCATCATTGTATTTATTTATTGCAACTACAACAGGTATTCCATAACTTTTTAAATTTTCAATATGAGCTTTTAAATTACAACTTCCTATTTTTACAGCTTCAGCATTTTCTCTTAAAATATCTTCTTTTAAAACTCCTGCGTTATATTTAAGTGCTTTTAATGTTGCCACGAGTACTATTACAACAGGTTTTAAATTTGCAACTCTACACTTTATATCTAAAAATTTCTCAGCACCTAAATCTGCCCCAAACCCAGCTTCTGTAATTACATAATCACCTAAATTAAGAGCTGTATTAGTAGCGATTATTGTATTACATCCATGAGCAATATTGGCAAAGGGTCCACCATGTACTATAGCAGGATTTCCTTCTAAAGTTTGAACTAAATTAGGTTTCATTGCATCTTTTAAAATAGTCATCATACTACCTGTAACTTTTAAATCTTTTGCAAGCACTTCTTTTTTATCATAAGTATAACCAATAACAATACTATCAAGTCTATCTCTTAAATCATCTTCGTCACGAGCTAAACATAAGATAGCCATGAGTTCACTCGCTGCTGTAATATTAAAATGATCTTCTCTTTCTATTTCTTTACTACTAGATAAACCAACTTTTATAGTTCGAAGAGCTCTATCATTCATGTCCATACATCTAGAAAATGTAATAGTATTAGGATTAATATTTAAACTATTACCAAAATAAAGATGATTATCTATCGCTGCACAGAGTAAATTATTCGCGGTAGTTATCGCATGAAAATCTCCTGTAAAATGTAGATTAATATCTTCCATCGGAATGATTTGTGAATAACCGCCACCTGTTGCTCCTCCTTTCATACCGAAAACTGGACCTAAAGAAGGTTCACGAAGAGCCAGAATACTTTTCTTACCCATTTTACACAGTGCATCATCAAGCCCAATACTAACTGTTGTTTTACCCTCACCATATGGTGTTGGTGATATTGCTGTTACTAAAACTAACTTACCTTTTTTATTATTTTTAATTTTTGTAAAATTTATTTTAGCCTTATAATTCCCATAAAACTCTAAAGCATCACTTGGAATACTTAAATTCTTTGCAATATCTAAAATATTCTTTCCTTTTATTTTACTTGCTATTTCAATATCTGTCATATCTACTACCTCTTTTCTATATTTATTAATCAATTGTTTCTAAAAATTTTTCAAACTCGAGAGGAAGCGGAGCTTCAAATTCCATTTCCTTATTAGTTATTGGATGAACAAATTTCATTTTATATGAGTGAAGGAATTGTCCAAAACTTGTAGCTTCTTTTTTAGAATATACTGGATCATTATGAACAGGATAACCAATATAAGCCATATGTACTCTAATTTGATGAGTTCTTCCTGTATCAAGGATACAACTTACTAAAGTATAATTACTATATCTTTTTAAAACTTTCATATGTGTAACTGCACTTTTACTATTTTCTTCGGTAACACACATTCTTTCTCTAAAGTTTTTATCCCTCCCAATTGGAGCATCTATAGTTGCACTTCCTTGTTTAAAAACTCCATTTAAAAGCGCAATATATTCTCTTTTTACACGTTTTTCTTTAAAATCTTCTGCGAGTATTTCATGAGCCTTATTAGTTTTGGCAATTAAAAGTAACCCACTAGTATCTTTATCAATTCTATGAACTATTCCCGGTCTAACTTCTCCATTTATATCGCTTAAATTATTTGTATAATAAATAAGTCCATTAACTAACGTATTGGTATAATTTCCACTTCCTGGATGTACTACTAAACCACTTGGCTTATTAATAACCATTACATGTTCATCTTCATAAACTATATCTAAATCCATTTTAGTCGGAATAATATCACATTCTTCTTTAAAATCTTCATCATTAATAATGATTTTATCATTAATTTCCACTTTATAACTAGCTTTTACTTTTTTATCATTTACTAAAACCAAATTATTTTCTATTAACTTTTGAATAAATTCTCTTGAATATTCTGTATTTTCACTTAAGTATTTATCTATTCTAACATTTTCTACATTACTTACTATTTCCATCTTTTTTGTCTTCTCCTTTAAGTATAGCTACTATAAGTAATAGGACTCCTACTACTATTGCTATATCTGCGATATTAAATATTGGATAATCATATCCTAAAACTTTAAAATCTAAAAAATCTCTTACATAACCCAAAAATAATCTATCTGCTAAATTAGACATTATCCCTGCAACGGTACAAGCAAAAGCAATATTATTTCTTAGATTATTTTTAAATTGAAACATAAATCTTATTAAAACTATTAATGCTACTACTGAAAATATAATAAATAAATAACTATGATTATTAAGAATACTCCAAGCTCCTCCTGTATTATGAGCAACTGTAATACTAAAAAAATCTTTTACAATTACAAAGCTTTCATTTAACTTAAAATATATTTCTATTAAACTTTTAGATATCTGATCAAACAACAATATAAAAATAGCTATTACATATGTTTTCTTATTCATAAAATCCACCTATTTAAAGTATATCATAAATTTATAAATCTACCAATATAACATCTTCACCTATTTTAACAATTTGTTCAAAAGTTACATTTACTTCCGTTTCATTTTTAAAAAGTCTTCTAAAAAACTTTTTAGGCATAACCGAAAAAAACTTTATTTGCCCTGTACTAGTAACTTCTGCATCCCCAATAATCCCTAGATGTCTTCCATCATTAGTATTAATAACCATTTTTGTTTGTAATTCACTTAAACGCATAAACCTCACCTATTAAAATTTATGTTTAAAAGTCAAAAAAATACAAAATAAAAAGAAGTAAAAAACTTCAAATATAGTTTTCACTTCCTTATTTTACTGTACAAGTATACTTATAACCTGTGCTATTATTGTCGTAAAGCTTTTTAATATTCTCAAAATCTTTTTTACTAGCTTTAGCATTAGTTTTACCAGTTAATGTAGCTACAGAATCGATATCTTTAAAATTTAATTTAACTACAACTTTATTATCACCTTCAGTAGCAATAGTATAATCTAATTTATCTATGTTTTTGTATTGTGATTTAATTATTGTCTCAAAGTTTTTCTTATATTCATCTAAACTTTGAATCTTTAATACATCTTCACTAACAATAGCTTCTTGAGTTAAGATAGCAGATTTGAACTTTCCGTTTCCTTCAAAACTCCATAAAAAGTTTTGATTAACAGTAACTCCATTTTCCTCCATAGATAAATTACAATCAAGTTTCTTTTCTTTACCACCACAAGCAGTAAGTAAAAATACCATTGAAATTGTTGCTAAAAATAAACCTACACGTTTCATTAAAAACTCTACTCCTTTCTATAAACATTATATCACAAGGAAATAAAAAAAGAAGAGAATTTTAAAAATTTTATATAAAAAAATTACTAATTTACAATTACTTTATAATTCTTTTTAAACTAAGAATTGCATTTTTTTCAATACGAGAAACTTGAGCTTGACTAATATTTAAAGCCTCAGCTATTTCCATTTGTGTTTTACCAACAATATATCTTTCTACTAAAACTTCTCTTTCTCTTGTTCTTATTTGATTTAAACCTCTACGTAGAGAAATAAGCATATCTTTATCACTATTCAAATCTTTTTTATCAGCGATTTGATCTTGTAAATAAATAGTATCTCCTCCATCATTATAAATAGGTTCAAAAATACTCATTGGTTCTTTTAAAGCATCAAGTGCATAAGATATTTTATATTCTTCAATATCGAGGGCTTTAGCAACCTCTTCATTAGTAGGTTCAACTCCATTTTTATTAAAATATTCTTCTTTAAACCCAATAATACTATAAGCTAAATCTTTAATACTACGACTCACTCTCACACTAGTATTATCTCTAATATATCTTTTTACTTCTCCTAAAATTAAAGGTACCGCATATGTTGAAAGTTTAAGATTATAAGATAAATCAAAATTATCTATTGCTTTAATAAGCCCTATAACTCCTACTTGAAACAAATCATCCATATTATAATTACCTTTATTAAAACTCCTAAGAATACTAAGAACTAATTTTAAGTTACCATTAACAAGTTCTTCTTTAGCTTTTTCATCACCTGCTCTATACCTTTCAAATAATTTTATTGTTTCATCTCCAGTTAAAACTTTTAATTCATTAGTATTAATTCCTGTAATATCTACTTTATATCTTGCCATATAAAAATCCTTTCTACCCCTATTTAAGAGTAAAAAGGATTACTTTTATTCAAAAACTTTATAATTCTATCCCATCAATAGCATTATCATAAATAAATTTAGAAATAACACTACTATCATTTGTTTCATAATATGTAATAAGTAATTTATAAAATTCATTTTGTTTTTCAATAGGAATAGATATAATTCCGCATCCATTTTCTATCATTATTTTATTAGCTATTAACATTGCAGTTCTTTTATTACCATCTATAAACATTTGTCTTCGCATTACCCATAACATTACATTTATAGCTTGTTCTGTTTTTGATATTTCATTATTACTTAGCAATTCTTCTAATTCTTCTTTTATTTTAGTTTCTAACGGAAAATCTGGTTTCCAACTAGTCCCACCAATATTAACAAGAGTTGTTCTAATAACACCAGGATTATAAAAAACATTCTCTCCAACTAACTCATTAATTTTACAAATATAAGCAAAATTAAGAGTAATATCTATATCATTTAATATAAATTGCCAAGCTTTTTTTAAATTATTTATCGCATTTATTTCTTCTAATTTATATCCACTAACAGAAAATCCGTCATATATTGTTTGTGTATCAGGATATGTTACAGCAATACCTTCTAAATTAGCACTTTTCCATATATAATCAACAATATTTCTTTTAGCTACAAAAATATTTTGTTCGGCAGTCAAATTATACTTATTATCCACAATATCCACCTCTATTTAATTATACTATATTATTTTTATACTTGCAAAGGATTAAAATCTATTTCTAGAAAAACATCTTTATTAGTAGCATATAAATTATCTAAATCTTTTAATACTTTTTTTAAATCCTTATCAAATCTATATTTAACTATAATACCAAAACGATATATATTTTTTAAGCGAAAATTAGCCGCGGTTGAAGGGCCTAAAACGATACTTGTACTATCAACATTTTTCTTTAAGTAATTACCCACTTTACTAGCTTCCACACTAGCTATTTTATAATCCTTACTACATATTTTAATTGCCACTATAAAATAATATGGTGGATACTTTAATACCTTTCTAATATTCATTTCGTTATTATAGAAACCTTCATAGTCATAATTTTTAACTGCTTTTAGCGTATCATTATCGGGATTAAAAGTTTGAATAATTACTTTACCAAGTTTTTCTCCTCTACCACTTCTTCCAGCTGCTTGACTAATAAGTTCAAAAGTTCTCTCACTACTACGAAAATCAGGAATATTAAGAGTTGCATCAGCATTTATAATTCCTACCAAAGTACAATCTGGAAAATCCAAACCTTTACTAATCATTTGGGTACCAAGTAAAATAGAAGCTTCTTTATTCCGAAATGCTTTAATAATTTTCTCATGCATTCCTTTATTTGCAGTTGTATCAGCATCCATTCTAAGCACTTTTGTATTATATTTTTCTTTAATAAATTCTTCTAATTTCTCAGTTCCAAGTCCTAAAAAGTTAAGACCTTTCTCGTGACATTCTGGACATATATCATCTTTAATTTTTGTAAAACCGCAATAATGACAACGAAGACTATTACTGGTTTTATGATAAGTAAGACTAATTTCACAATGAGGACAATGATAAGTATACCCACAATTACTACAAGTAATAATAGTTGAAAAACCTCTTCGATTAAGCAGTAGTAAAACTTGTTCATTTCTACTAATAGTATTTTTTATTTCTTTATCTAACACTTCACTTATAATAAAATTTCTTTTTTTAGCTTCTTCACTCATGTCAACAATAATACATTCTGGCATAGATTTACTTATTGCTCTATTATTCATTTTTAAAAGTTTATATACACCCTTTTTAGCTCTAGCCATCGATTCCAAAGATGGAGTTGCACTACCTAAAATTAAAGGAGAATTATGATAAAGACATCTTTGTTGTGCTATTTGAAGAGCATTATATCTTGGGGTATTATCTTGTTTATAAGTATCACTATGTTCTTCATCAATTATAATAATTCCAATATTTTCAAGTGGTGCAAAAATTGCACTTCTAGTTCCAATAACAATTTTTACTTTCCCTTCAAGTATTTTTACATATTCATCATACTTTTCAGATACTGACAAACCACTATGTAAAATAGCTACATCACTACCAAAATAATCATAAAATATATTAATAATTTGTTCCGTTAAACTTATTTCCGGAACTAATAATATTGCATTTTTACCCCCATTTATTACTTCTTTAATAAGATTTATATATACTAAAGTTTTCCCACTTCCAGTCACTCCATGAATTAAAAAAGTATCATTTTTATTTAAATTAGCCTTTATCGCATCAAAAACATATTGTTGTTCCTCATTTAATTTTTTAGATTCTACATCTTTACTTTTAGCATTTATTCTAAATACTTTCCGAGCCTCTATTTTAACTAAACCGAGCTTTTCAAGTTCTCTTACAGCACTACTATCAACATCTTTTTTATTAACTTCACCCTTTAAAATTAATAAATCTAATAAATCACATTTCTTTCCTCTATGTGTATTTATATATTCTTCTACTTTTAAAATACTAGCATTTAATAAAACATATTTTTCATATTTATTATAATCACTTTTTTGGTCCTTTATTTTTAAACTACTAGGAAGCATAGTTTGGTAAGCCGTAATTAAATTACATAAAGTTTCTTCTTTTAAAAATTTCCCTAACATTAATAATTCTTTATTTAAAACTAAAAATACATCTTCTATTCTTCCAATTTCTTTTAACTCAAAACTATCTTCACAAGTATCATTTATTTTTAAAACTATTCCATGAACCAATCTTGTATTAAAAGGTACCATTACTTTCATTCCAACTTTTAATTTATCTTTTAAAAGGTCTGGAATAATATAAGTAAAAGTTTTATCTAATGTTTTTACTGGATACTCTATAACACAATAAGCATACATAATGATACCTCCCTACATCTATTATACAAAATTTTCCATCTAATTACTAATCTATTTAATGTGTTATTAATAAAATTAAAAGTACTTAACAAAGTACTCAATATAATTTCTTTATTTCATTTATAATAGCATCAACTCCTAAATTTTCTAAATCTAAAAGTTCGTCAACGCTTGCATGATCAATAAAATGATCTTCATAACCCATAATTTTAATTTTCTTTTTAAAACCTTTTTGAATTAAAATACTATTTACATATTCCCCAAAGCCCCCTATTTTTACATTATCTTCAATAGTTAAAACATTATAACCCTCTTTAATTATTTTATCTAAAAATGTATTATCTAATGGTTTAATAAAAACAGCATTAACAATCAATGGATTGTATTTATTTTCTAATTTATTTTTAGCTAAAATAGCATATTGCACCATTTTACCCGTAGCTAAAATAACAAGTTTTTCACCATTACTAACCATTTCCCATTTACCTATAGTTATTTTATTAATACTTTTTATTTTTAATATATCGCCACCTCTAGGATAACGAATAGCAACAGGCTCATTAATATTTATGGCATATTCTAAAATTTTAGGTAAATCTTCTAAACATTTAGGAGCTAATATTTGAATATTAGGAATCATAAGCAAATATGATAAATCAAAAACGCCTTGATGTGTTTTTCCATCATTCCCTACTAAACCGGCTCTATCAACAGCAAAGATTACAGGTAGATTTTGCATACAAACATCAATTATAATTTGGTCAAAACCTCTTTGTAAAAAAGTAGAATAAACAGCAAAAATAGGTTTAAAACCACTAGTTGCCATACCAGCCGCTAAAGTTACAGCATGTCCCTCAGTTATTCCAACATCAAATAATCTATTTGGATAAATTTTAGCAAACTCATTTAAACCAGTTCCATCAATCATAGCAGCTGTAATAGCAACTATTCTCTCATCCTTTTTAGCCAAATCTAGTAAAGCTTCTCCAAATACTTTAGAATAAGTTTTATTTTTAGAACCTAAACTATCTCCTGTAACTAAATCAAATTTACCTACTGCATGAAATTTCTCTGGATGTTCCATCGCTGGTAAATATCCTTGTCCTTTCGTAGTAACAATATGTAAAACAACAGGCTCATTAAGTTTTTTAATCTTTTTAATAACATCATTTAATTCTTTAATATTATGACCATCAACAGGTCCAATATATCTAACACCTAAACTTTCAAAAAACATTGGTTTAAAAAATAAATTCTTAATACTATTTTTTACTTTTCTCCCAATCTTAATCATAGGATTATTTTTATTTAAATGAGCTTTTCTTTTTAAATTATTATATGACTTAGTTAATCTAAATTTATTTAAAGTATTAGTAAGACCTCCAACATTAGATGAAATACTCATTCCATTATCATTTAAAATAATTAACATTTTACTATTTTTATAACCCAAATCATTTAAAGCTTCATATACCATACCACCTGTAAAAGCTCCATCACCAATTATAGAAACTACTTCATAATCCTCTTTTTTCAAATCACGAGCTCGAGCCATGCCTAAAGCAACGGAAATAGAATTACTACTATGTCCCGTATCAAAATAATCATAAGAGCTTTCTTCTCTTTTTGGAAATCCACTTATTCCATCTTTAGTTCTAAGAGTATCAAAATTATCTTTTCTTCCTGTTAATATTTTATAAACATAACTTTGATGCCCTACATCAAATACTATTTTATCTTTAGCAAAATCATAATTTTTAAATAATGCTAAAGTAAGTTCAACAATACCCAAATTAGAAGCTAAATGTCCTCCTGTTTTTGAAACATTTTCTAATAAGAAGGTACGAAGTTCACTAGCAAGTTCTTCTAATTCTTTTATACTTAAATCTTTTATATCTGATGGTTTACTTATTTTATCTAGAATACCCATATTACACCTCATATCTAAATATTATACATGACAAAAGACAAAAAACAAATAAAATAAAAATAATATTCAAAAATAATGTAAAGAAAAAAGAAGATCACTCTTCCATATTATCTATTGCAAATTTAATAGCTTCTATTACAAATTTAGTAAAAGTATTTTTGCCTTTAACCCTATTTATCTCATCAAATAGTTCTTTACTAAATCTTATATTTCTAAATATATATTCTTCTTTTTCTTCTATCTTAAATTTCATTACCAAAACCTCACTTTCATTATTGTACTACATATGGATTATCTAAAGTACCATTGCCGCCAGAGAATATTACATCAGCCTTTAGATTTATTACAGGACGCAAACCACGAGCAGTTTCGTTCACGGTGGTGCTAGTGAGGTAGCCATCGCTACTCACGAAGAACACACCAGCGATCGGATAATTAGTAGTGTAATACGGAGTCATGGTCCAGTAGGGCTGTCCGTTGTATAGATAGTATGACCTATTTGCTGGTCCATGCGCTCCATCTGTATATTCACCTGCATATACAACTTCATCTGCTGTTATTGTTCCTACCTTTAAGGTGTATACATCTCCTGAATTACACGCTAATGTTGGTGTTTTATTTGTATATAATCTTTCTTCTGCTGCATAAGAGAGCGTACTACGTGGCTGTGAACTCCAACTTGAGCCACTCGCTACATTCCTATCATTACAAAACTTTCCATCTGCTATCTTTGAAGCATAACTTGCTAGATTATTATTATACCACGAATCTGTTTGTGTCTTTAAATTTGACGCTGTTCCGCTTAATGTTCTTTGGCTACCTGTTGTATATGTATATCCTACATATTCACTTCCACGGCTATTTGAATTGTACGCTTGACCTGTTACAGCTAGGCTTTCACTAGTTGATGTTCCATTTGCATGACATGTAGACCCATCATATATCATTCTTATTGACCTATCACCATTTATACGAATAATTCTCCAACAGAAACCGCCAAATTTTACATAATTATTTGTTACTGCTCCTCGCCAGTAGTAGCTCGTTCCTCCATATACTGGATCACTTACACTATATACACCCTCATCTGTTGTTGCTATTTTACTAAAATTTGGTGTTCCTGGTTTTACTGTTATATTTCCTAGTATTGCTTCACTTCCAGAAGGTGCTGTCGTAGTTATATTTGATTTTGTTGTTGTTGTTGATTGATTTCCTGCAGCATCTTTTACATATACTTTTACTGTATGAGTTGTTCCTGCTGCTAAACCTGTAAATTTATGGGTATTTCCTGTTCCTTTTACTACTGTATTACTATCCATTTGATACCAATATTCTGTTACTCCCACATTATCACTTGCACTTACTGTTACATTT
>CAJUNE010000025.1 GCA_910587745.1 uncultured Bacilli bacterium | reverse complement strand
ACTAAAAGAAATCTTATAATATTTATTAATTTTAGTAAAGATTACTACTAAAATATCTAACCAATACAAACCAAATACAAAAGTAAGAATTTTAAAACTATCTAATAATGAAAATTCATTATAAATTAAATTAATAACATATAATAACAAATAAACTAAAGCTGTAACTATAATAGAAACTTTAAATAATCTATATTTATCTTTTTTAAGATATAATGGTAATGTTGTAATAGTAAATGAAATTGTAATACCAACTAAAACTATTAAGAACCAAGATAATTTATGGTCAATAACTAAATTACATATTAAACATACAATTAAAGCTATAATATAACCTATATTTAAAGAATACATTAAACACTTTTTTATAGTACGATATTTTCTTATTTCTCTTTTTTCCTCATTTAATGCTTCATCATCGCAAGCCATAAAAAATTCATGTTCACTAATATTTAAAATACTACATAATTTAGAAATAACTGTAATATCAGGATAAGTTACTCCTCTTTCCCATTTTGAAATTGTAGTTGGAATTACATATAATTGACTAGCTAATTCCTCCTGTGTTAATTTTGCTTCCTTTCTTTTTTCAGCGATATATTTGCCAAAACTTTTTTTATCTTGCATATAAATTCTCCTCTCAAAAACCATTTTAAACCCTTTATAAAATTTTAACAATAGCTTATTAAGCTAGTTTAATTTTTAGCTTATTGTATCTAAAAAAGTATAACATAAAAAAAGCAAAAGTTCTATTTCAAACTATTACTTCAATCCTTACTATTAAAAGAATAATTAAACTTTTTTTATACGATTTAAATAACTCTACTTATTAATATTACTATACATTTTACTATTATGATTAGTCTCCATTAATCTACCATACTCAAAAATATAAGCCAAACTAAATAAGAATAGAATTTCTACAATATCAAATAATTCAAAATCCATATTAATTTTAGTAGTTAAAAGTAAATTAAATATAACTCCTCCTATATTAGGTAAAACAATAACAATAATCATAAGCCAAGCCATCTTCTTTATATGTAAAACATTTTCTAAAGTAAAAGGTGTTTCTCCTCTATTAAAATTATCAAATAATTTATTTAAATGTTTAAAAACAAGAGATACTAAATACATTGTAATAAAAAGTGTTAAAAAAGCGACTTCTACATAACCAATAATTAAACCTTTAGAATTATTATTTATGACATTTATAATTTCTGCATTAATATAATCTTTTGTCTCATCTACAATTGTGAGACCATTTACTTTGAGAACCACTTTTTCATTATCCTCAACTAAACTTATAATATTACTATTCTTTAATGTAATTTCATTATCTTTAACTTCAATCTTATTCATAAAATATGGAAATAAAAGCATACTTATAGCAATTAAAGGTAAGGTAATTAAACAAAGTACTCTACCTATTTTTGCAAATACTAAAACAAATTTACTTAATATTTTCATTTTATTTTGTTCTTCTTTTTTTAATGTCACCACTTCTTTTTTAACATAATCATCTAATGATTCAATATCTAAAATACTATCATTAACTAAATCATTTATTTTGCAATGAAATATTTTACATAATTCCAATAAATTATTCATTTCTGGATACGCATCTCCAGTTTCCCATTTTGAAACACTTTGTCTTGAAACATTTATTTTCTCTGCTAATTCCTCTTGTGATAATTTTTTTAACTTTCTTAAATTTTTCAAGTTTTCTCCAAACTTCATTAAACTCATCTCATTTCCCCAAAATTATATTACAATAATAAAAAAATAACTATCAACTTTCAGTTGCATTTCTAATATATCAGTAAAAAAGTAAACCTATGTTAGTTTACTTATTAATTTCTTTTTTATAAACACTCTCACAATTTTTACAAGTGATTTCCATTTTATAACTAGCTAGTTTTTTATCTAATAAAGTAATTAAAGGTTCATTATCATTTGGACAGCAAAATCTATTTTTTATAATAACTAATTTATCATTACTATTTTTTCCGAGTTTACTATCTTCAAAATATAATAATGTACTTCCTTTACTACCACAATTACAAACATAATTAAGTTCTAATTTATCATAAGTTGAATAACATAAATAACCTATATTTTCTCCACATTTATCACAATACATCCAACCACCATAATTTGTTGCTAATCGTGTATTAACTAATTCTTTCTTTTTTAATATTCTTGCCATAAAATTATCTCCTACTAATATTTCTTAACAAACTCTGAAATTAAAGCCTTACAAGTATTCATTTGAATACAAGCATAAAAATCTTTAGTTACATCCTTGCCTTGTCCTACTTTAGTTGCATTATGAGCATCTTCTAAAGTTTCCCAAAGTACAAAATCTGTCCATATATCTTTTTGTAAAAAATGTTCCCAAGAAATAAAACCTTTTGCTTTTGAAATTATTTCATCATGTAATTTTTGTGTTAATTCCATAAATTGTTCTTCACTAATATTATTCTTAAGTTTATAAGAAAATATCCACGCTGCTTTTGCCATATTTATTTCACCTCTAGTTTTTTATTTTATACCAAAGATAAGCTTCTTACCTTTGATTTATTAATTTTTTTCAGTACAATGACACTCAGGATTTTCACAAGTACAATTAGGATTATAACCACTAGCGCAATCCATCGTACAAGTACACTTCCATCTTTTTAAAGTTGGAAATAAATTTTTACAATGTTCTTCCATTTCTTCATTAGTCATACCAACTTGTGCTCCATATTTAGAACACATTTCGATATATTCTTCCATCGTCACTTTACAGGTAAATTCACCATCTTGAAAACAATATTTACAATAATCTTCATTTCTACTATTGTCTTTATTAGTTCCCAACATTTCATTAGTTGTGATTGCATTCCCACAACTTTGACATATTTTATTTTCCATATTTACCTTTTTACTTTCTACCATTATTTAATATTTCTTGTTGTCTCCACTTTTCTAGAACTCTAGCAATTTTATCATCTGTTAATAAATACCTATTATAACCTGCATTACATAAAAACTGATAGCTAGCCATAACATCATTTGGAATATCACATTCTTGTTGTATTCCATATTTAGGAGCTAAAAGACATATATTAATTTCTGCTACAATCTCATTGATTACATCTTCCGCATTCATCAAGCCATTACTTGTTACATATTCTAAAAATTCTTCAAAACCAACACTAAAAGGTGCAACCGAAAAATTATCTTTTAGTTCGACTAAAGCTATATCTTCTGCTCTTCTTTCTTGATAAGGTTTTCCTACAATCAAATAACTTTCTGGATGCAAATCATTTTCTTCTAAAACTTTTAAACTATATCTAAAATTTTCATAAGTATTAGTCGCTTTTTCTTCTATTAATATTTTATCTTCTGGAACTCCTTCTTGAATAGCTATCTCTTTAAAAATTTCAGCCTCAGTTTTAGTTATAACTCCTTCTGTCCCTTTACCACAATTTCCTGTAAAAATTATATATTTACCATAACCATTTTTATATAAAAGAGCACATTTTCTAGGCACACTTTCAAGTATACTTCCCAAGCCAATAATACATTCTGCTTTCTCTGGTTTATTTTTTAAACAAAGAAAATCCCATAATATTAAAACATTTCTTTTTATTTCTATATCCATAGTAACACCTCCTAAAAATTATAACATAACACACATATTTTTCCTAGAACTTCAACAAAAAAAGTAAGAATTAAACTTACTTAATATTTTTTATTAGAATTCAAAATTATTTAAGAATATGTTTAATCACTTATCAATTTTTCAAATGAATTAGCATTTAATATTGTATTCGAAATAAACACTCCCTTATAAAAATTAGCCCAATTATTAAATACACATGGCATATTTTTTGCCTTTTCTAAAGTATCAACTTTAATAAAATTTATTTTAATATTATTCTCTTTCGCATAATTAGTAAGTTCCTGAATCTCATATTGAGCATAAGGACATTCATTACTATAATATATTGTAAAATCTTTAGTATCAATTTTCATTTTTCTAGCTTTATCACTAAACATAGGAACATCATTATCATTAAAAGATAATACTAATAATTCATAATCACCTATTTCATCTACTACTTTAAAACCATAATGTAAAAAGAAATTTTTTTCTGAAATAAATGGTTTCTTCTTTTTAGAAGTAATAGTACATATTCCATTCATTCCATTTTTTCTAGCATCATCTATGGCATAAGTAAGTAATTCTTTTCCAACTCCTTGTCCTTTAAAAGAACCCGCTACCCATAAACAATAAATATATAAATAGTTTTTACCTATTACAGGAGTCCAAGCTGTTTCAAGAGGTTCATATTCAATGAAAGTCTTTCCTCGGGCATTAAGTTTCCGAAAAACATGACCATCTTGCAATTTACTTTTTATCCATTCTTTTTTAGCATCAACCCCCCTTTGATGTTTTTTATCTCCAATCGCACAACAAATATGTTCTTTATCAATATTATCTATTGTTAAATTTATATAATCATTCATATTTTACCTCACCCTTTTTATTGGATGTCTTATAACAGTTTTTAAATTATCAATAGCACATTTTCTTGGATCACTAAGATATATTTCATGATGAAATCTATTTGCAGTTATGTCTAGTTCATATCCATTTTCTTTCATAAATTCATGCATTAACTTAATTGTATCTGGTTCATTATCATAAGAACCAATATGCATACATTGCACACATACTCCTTCATCATAAGTTAAAAATTCTACTTTACTAAAGTCTTGATTTTTTTTATTTGTTGCTTCATTTTTAGCCCAAAGAAAATCATTTTCAGTTATAAAATCAGGTAATCTAATTACCGAAATAAATTCCATATCTTCTTTTCTATTATAATCTAATATGGTATTATTATCTTGCCACCAAAAACCTTCTAAAGGTGGAACCACATAAGGAAAATAACCATCTATTTTATAAGTACCTTTATAACTCATTTTTAAAGTAAATGCAATATTATATAAAAGACCAATTGACTTTTTATACTCACTATCCTCTTCATTAGGATTACCTTTTCCTCTAACTGCAATATAATTCATTTTAGGAATAGTAATAATACTAGGTTTATTCTTTGGCATATAAAATTCTTTATATTCTTTTTTATAATCAAAAGCCATAATATCTCCTCCTTGATACTTATTATATCAAACTTAATATGACACCAGTATGTCATATTATAAATATTATTTATTTCTACTTATCAATTCTGTAGTTTAACGTCCTTACTAGTCTTCTAACTAAAACATTTTTTCTTTCTTCTTCACGCTCTTTTTCTTCAATCATAAATGTAATATAATCCAATTTTGGATTAACTTTTTTTAATTTCCAAAAACGAGCTTGATGAGCTTTATAATATTTTTCAGCTTCATACTTTAACTCTCTTTCCTCATCTAACAATTCCTTCATAGTTATCTCATGTCGATAATGTTCTTCTCCAACTTCTCTAGTTACTGGATCAGCTATTTTAGCAAGCTCCAAAGTAAATTCTACACTATTACTAGACCATACATACCTTAAAAAACCTTCTTCATCAAAATCAAAATCATCATAAAAAGAAAAGTTATTTATTCCATATACAAAACTTTGAAAATCTGGTACATGTTGTACTATAGATTCAAATATTCCTTTTTGCATTAAAATATCATTTAAATGATGTATTTTAATATAATCATGAATTTTAAAATATCTTCGTTTAGCCTCTGGTATCCATCCCTCAAAATCTTTTATGAAACAGTTATCTTTTTCTTCGCCTACCACATCTTCAGTTTTAAGTAAAAATTTAATATATTCTTGATTTAAAAATAATAAAGCTACTGCTGGATTACTAAAATCAATTACTTCTCCCTTTTTAAATTGTAAACAAATAGCATCACCAGATTTACAAATTAATTTACCATCAGTATTAGGAGGAAGATTACTATCATCACTATTATATTGTAAAACTTCAAAAAGTTCACCCGAAGAATTAGTAGGACTTTTATCTAACGTTCCATTTTTAAAAAAATCAGAATTAAAATGAGCAACATCTCGATAATCAAAAAAAGCCATTTGCCCTCTAATGAAAGGAGCGTTAATATTTAATTTAGCTTTTAACCAATCATTCATTACTATTAAATCTCCATAATTAACTGATACTACTAAATCAAAATCATTTTTTACAACAAAGCATTTAAAAAAATTAATAGGAACTAATCCATGAAGTAATAGATTATCATCTTTCTTTGCTTCAATACATGTTTCATTTTCAACATACCCCATTAAATAATCTCTAATATTATTTTTCCAAATATTTTTTTTTAACGATGCGATATGCATTCTTACAATAGTTCCTGCTTTTAAATCATATAAACCATTAGGAAGTCTTGTATCTTCCATTAATCTTAAATATAGATAATCATCACTATTTTTCCCATTTAATTTCATAATATCCTCATTTCTAATAATGTATTCTACAATAACCAATTAACTTTATCAATAATTATCTAAACTTTCTTTCAAATCTTTAATAATCTCTTCTTTAATATATAAAGGTTCTATTACTTTTACTTTACTACCAAATGATAATATATAACCATATATCCAATCATTAAAAGGAAGTTCTGTTATTATTTTAAAGTTTCCATTATTTAATAATTCAATATCATCTTCATTAAACTCATCATATACTCTGTATGCTAAAGACTTATCAATTTCTAATACTAGTTTAATTAATTTAGGTGGTTTGTCATCCTTTTTTTCTTCAAAGTTTATTTTTCTTTCAAAAGTATCATCTAAAATTTTTAAGTTCTTTATCCGCATTAATTTAAAAAATCGATAATCATTTTTATCTAAATCAAAAGCACATAAATACCAAGCATTATATCTAAAATATAATTTTAAAGGTTCCACTCTTCTAAAAGTATTAGTACCATATGAACTAAAATAAGAAAATTCTAAAACGTTTTTATTTATAATAGACTTTTTAATTAATTCAAAAGTTTCTTTATGACTACTAGAATTATCCCAAATTGAGAAATCCACTTCAAACCAATTCTCATCATCTTTAGAAAATAAAGCACTTAATTTATCATATATTTTGTTATTATCAATATTAAGTTTATTAAACCCTTCTAGAGAAAATAATATTTCTCTTTGTTCTTCGCAAGTTAACAATGCTTTATCAAATTTATAGTTATCTAAAAGTTTTACTCCCCCATTTTTACCTTTACTCATATAAATTGGAATATTAAATTCACTCAAAGTTTCTATATCCCGATATATAGTTCTAACTGAAACTTCAAAATAATCTGCTAATTCTTTAGAAGTCATATTATTATTTGCTAGTAATAAATAAATTATCCCAAATAAACGATTATTTTTCATATTACTCTCCTAATACTCTAATTATATCACAAAAAAACAAATCTCCTATAAATAAAGATTTGAATTTTCTTTATAATTTATTACTTATCTTTCCATTCGTGATACAAAATATCTTTTAAGACAAGCATACTATCTAACTTATTATACTGATAATCTTTTTTTAGTTTATCAAGCATCTCTCTTATTTTTAAAGAATAATAATCAATATCTACAATATTTTGATAAGATATTAAAACTGGATATTTCTTTCCCCAAGCATTAGTCCAATTAATTTTACTATTAACTTCCTCATTACTATTTTTAATAATATCTTCCACTTCTTTAATATCGACATCAAAACTTATTAATTCATCAAGTGATAAATTATATAATTTAGATATTCTCTTTGCTTGGTAAATATCTGGGACTGTCTCATCAGTTTCCCATTTACTAATTGTTTGTCTACTAACTCCTAATTTTTCTGCGACTATTTCTTGCGAAAGTCCCGACTTTTTTCTTGCATTAAATAAATTGTTTCCTAAATTCATTTTCTCACCTCGAAATAAAGTATACTATATCATTATAATTTTTACTATCAATTAAAATTTGCAATTATGATCATTTTATTAACAAAATTAAAAAGCTAACAAAAATGCTAACTTTTAAAAAACTTAAAAACTAATAATCGGATAATCTTTCAAGTCCTAAAACTTTATCATCTTTAGTTATTAAATACTTTATAAAAATCCCTTGAACAATCGCTTCACCTGATTTTAAAAAAACTGTATCTTTACCTTCATTTTGAATTTTTATAAATATATGACCATCATTACTTTCATTTTCATAATAATCAGCATCAATTATTCCTATTTGATTAACCACCCTTAAATTATATTTAAATCCCATCGAACTTCTAAGTACAATTAAAAGTACTTCATCAGATTGAAAATAAGATTTTATACCTGTAGGTATTTTGACAATTTCCCCAGGCTTTATTTCTAGATCCTTCAATAAAAAAATATCATAACCAGCTGTAAATTTCGAATCTCTCATTGGTAATTCAAAACTATTATATAAACTTATATCATCACCAATATCTTTAGAAAATTGTTCAAACTTAATTTTTTCAAAATATCTCATTTTATTCACACCAATACTATTTACATTTAAATCCTTGAACTTCTAACACTTCTTTAAGTTCATTAAATTTAGTATCCTCTGTAATACCCATACTTGCAAAATAACTTCCACTCATACCAGAAGATAATCTTATACCACCATCGATTTTAGTTACCTGAGACTTTCCTTGTGCTTCTATATTTTGCATTAAAAGGTCTCTTTGTTGCATTAACTCGTCATTTAATTTTACATCAATACTAATATACATATCTTTTATTTTATTATCTTTAATACTTATTTCCAAAGTAGATTTTGATGGCGATTCATATAAATCTCCTTCAGTCGTACAGACTAGTTTTTCTACTCCTTTATTACTAATAACAAAAGAAATAGCCATTACTAAAATAATAATCATTATAAAATGTCTTGCTTTCATATATCTCTCCTATTTAAGTTCTTTCATAATTGTTGCCTCAGTTGTAGCTCCCACAAAAGTTTTTACAACTTCGCCATCTTTTAAAATCATTATTGTAGGTGTTGCTTCCACTTCATATTTTTCTGCGGTTTTTTTAGCATCTTCATCACTAGTATTTAAAGTTACAACTTTTATATCCTGATTATTTTTAGCTATGCTAATCAAAGTAGGCACCATTGTAAGACAAGGAGGACACATATTTGAAGAAAATTCTAAAACGACTGGTTTATCAGATTTTAAAACTTCTGCCTCAAAATTTTCATCATTAACTTTTATAATTCCCACTTTACTAAATTCTTCTGCACTTTTTTTATCATTACCACTAAAATAATAGAAAAAAGTTATACCACCTAAAATTACAATAAATATAGCTATTTCTACAATAACACTAATTTTTTTCTTATCCATAAATATCCACTCCTATCTAATAATTCCAAGTATTCCACTGATAATATTCCATAAGCCACTAAGAATTAAAATACTACCTGCGATTTTATTTATAATATTATAATGTTTTTTAATAAAATCAAAAGTCTTCTTTAACTTTTCTAATAACAAAGTTGTAACAATAAAAGGTATGGCAAGACCTAAAGAATAAAGTAATAACAATATTGCTCCTTTTAAGACACTACCTGTTGTACTAGCAAGTATAAGCGCTGATGATAAAAATGCTCCCACACAAGGTGTCCACGAAAGTGAAAATATAATTCCAAAAAATACGGAACTAATAAGATTTAAATCTTTTTTATCTTTTTTTATTTCTTTAGACTTATTTAATAATTTTATAAAAATAACTCCCATATAATTAAGACCTATAATTATTAAAAACAAACCTAATATAATATTTATATAATTAGTATATTGATGAACTAATTTACCAAAAGTACCTGCAAATATACCAAGTAATATAAACACCAAACTAAATCCTGTAACAAACCCTATTGAATTAGTTATTGCTCTTTTACCACTTTCACTTGATGCTCCAAAATAAGATATATAAAGTGGAATAACAGGCAAAATACACGGTGAGATAAAAGAAGCTAATCCTTCTACAAACGTAATCAAATACTCCATTATTTCTTCTCCTTTTTTACTTTCTAAATTAATTATACTATTTTTCTTTTATATTTAACAAGTATATTTAATAATATTTTTAAAATTTTATATTCCCCGTTTTTCATTATCTTCTAATTCAAATGTTGCCATAAGCTCATTAATAGTCATATTAGTCCCTTCAATAAGATAATCATCATATAAGTTTTCACTAGCTTTTATTAAGTTAATAAATTCATATACCATTTCAAGTGGTACAGAATTATTATAAATTGCCATTCTTTGATACATTTTTTTAAAAAATAACTGTTTAAACTCTATTGAATTCGTATCAATATTACTTTTTCTTAATAACAAATTAAGTAAAAATAATATTTTATACATTCGTTCTGAAATATTTAATTTCCCAAAAAGATAAGGATAAAAACTCATATAACATGTAACCAACACTTGTATAACTTCAGCATTATAACTAGCATAAGCTTTTTCTTTTTCATAAAAATCACATAATAAAATGCTTTTAACCACCATTGCACTAAAACCACAAAATTCGTTTCGGTATTCATAATTATTTTTTCTAGTTATTGATTCAGAATCAAAATTATAAGAATAACTAGTATTTTTTAAAGAAATAACTCTTGGATTATAATAACGTAACAAATCTTCAAAATAACAATCTTCTTCCCATCTAAGAAATTCATTGAAACGAATACTGTTATTAACTATAAATTCTCTTCTAATAAATATCCCAAAAATATAAGCATTATTAAATTCAAAGCCTAATCTTCTACTTTTAACACCTTCATCAAACATTCTAGTTGCGATAATATCACAAAAGGCAGTTTTCCTTTTAGCAAAAATCTGTAATACTAAACTATTATACAAAGAATCACCAGAATCCAAAAAAAATACAAATTCCCCACATGAATTATCTAAACCAACTTGTCTAGCATTTCCAGGGCCTTTATTTTGTGAAAGCTTTAAATATTTAATATCTAATTTTGCATATATCCTTAATATTTCATTCCAATCAATTAAATTAGTAGTTGAATTATCATCAATAATTATAATTTCTAACTTTGCAAAATCATAATTTTTTTGCTTAATTATAGAATCCAAAGAACACTTTATTTTTTCTAATGAATCATTATAAGTTGGCATGATTATTGTTAATTCTTTTGACATAAAAAACTCCTCTCTATTTTAAAACTTTATTTTTTTATTAATAAATAAGCTTCATCAACTAACTCGAAAATCTCTTTATCCAAAACTTTATCATCTAAAATTATACTCACCCAATGTTTTTTATTCATATGATATCCTTCATAATAATTAGTTCTTTTTAAAAGTTCTTCAATATTATTAGGATTAACTTTAACATTTATTACTTCTACTTCTTTATCTTCACCATTAAACTTAGATTTATTAATATTTAAAATAACTGCAAACCATTTATTATTATCTTTATTTCTAAACACCCCATAACCTGGAAACTTCTCCCATAAAAATTCTGGATTAATTTTAAATTTATCAATAATATAATTACAAACTCTATTTGCTTGGTTCTCAGAAAAATAAGTAATATCAGAGCATTTACTTTTAATATCATTTAAAATAGCTAAATATTCACTTTTTACTTTACTAGAAAAATCTCCTAAAGTATTACCTCTAAAATTAGAATATTCATCATTAGTTTTAATATCAAGTACTTTTCCAATAATAGTACCATTTTTATCTATTTCTATAATAATTTTAAATTTATCATTTAATATAGTTTTTACTAATTTGTAAATATCATTATCTTTTTTAAAACCATACTTTTCTAATTTTTGAAAATTAAAATTTGCTTTTTTAAACACTTCTATTTCAATTTCATTATTCATATTAATTTTTATCTCCATGTCAATATCAATTATAGCATATAAAAAAAAGAAAAGATACCATTATATCTTCTCTAAACAACCATATTAAAAAATGTTATTCTATAACTTTCTTAGCATGTACAACTTTTCTTTTTGTCGTACCTTCTACTCCTGAACAAGTAGACAAAGTAATAATCTTATCATCATTATTTAAATTTATATTAAAATTTTTAATACTTCTTCTTTTTATATTATTTAAAAAATTCAAGAATTCTTTATCACTTTTAAAACTAGTAGTTATATAATATTCTTCTTTTTCTATAATATAATAGCTAAATATTTGATATTTTAAAACATTATCATTTAAATCTCTTAATTCAATTATATTATTCTCTTTATTATCAAAGAAATCTTTTGTAAATAAATCTTTTAAAGAACCAAACATTGAATTATCAAGCATACTATGACCATATAAAACCACATTTTTATCGTCAAAAGAATTATTTCGATAATCTATAAATATTGAACCAGCTTGATTATATTTTTTATAAAAGTTTTTATCTAAATAATAAGCATTATCTTTAGCTTGAACTATGGGATAGTTTATTTTATCATTATTATATTTTATCCACCCTTTAGTATCCTTATTTTTTTCTAATAATTTAACAAAATCTATCACTAATTTAGTTTCACTATTATTATCATTTGATGGTATTTCTTTAATTACATCCTCGATTAATTTATTATTATCTTTTTTATTTTTAAGAGTATCAAAGAAAAAAGAACCTACTTTAAAACTTGCAAATAAAGAAACTACTAATAATATAATTATAAAAAATATCTGAACTTTATTATTTAATTTATTTTTTTTCATAATTAAAATTAAAGAAATAGCCTATTAGCTATTCTTCTTATAAGTCTTAACTAAAACACTAAGACCAATTAATGATATTAAAGATATTCCACTATATAAATATACATTCATTGAAGCAGTATTTGCATTATTAGGTGCAGTATTTGTTCTTGCAAGTGTATATGTACTACAATGTTCTAAGCTAAATTCTACATTACCATCTATTACTTCAATATTAGTTACTTTTTCTTCTAATTTTTTAGTTGTTTCATTATAGTAATATAATGTTACTTTATCACCATTTTTATATGTATCACTAACATTTACCTTTACTCTAGTTCCACCAGGTAAAACTCCTGAATGTTTAAAATCTAAAATAATTGGTTTTTCTTGTGTTTTTGGTATTAATTTACTAATTCCAACTTCATCTTTAGCATTTACAATTAATTCCAAGTTTACATCTAAATCATTAGAAGTCATTTTAGAGCCATCAAATATCCAAGCATAAGTTACTTTATCATCTTTTTTATTTTCATAAGTTACTTTGTTACCACTTGCTTTAATCTCACTTAAAATATCTTTTGAAATAACAGCATTTTCTTCTGGTACTACTGTTACTTCATCTTTAGGTCTTTCTTCTGTAACAACTTCATCAAGATTTAGAATTTCTTTACCACCATCAGCAGTAACAGCTTCACCAAGTTTAGCTTTACTTAAATCAATTGTAAGCTTTCCTTTATAATCATTAAGGTTTGCATTAATTACAATTTTAATTTTTGTATCTTCAACATCACTATTTAAACCTTCATCATTTAAATAATATAACATAAAAGTTTCATCACCAAGACCAATTGCAAATTTACCATTTGCATATTCATCATATTTGCCTTCTTCTGTTTCAATTAAAAAACTACCTGTAACTTGTTCTGTAATACTATTATCAGTTACTACTTTATCTTTATAATCTGTAAATATTAATTTAATATCTCTTCCAAATTCATTTTTTACATAACCACCAATAGTAAAATAGTCTTTATAGCTATCAGCTTTTACACTACTAGGCATTACTAGTAAACTAAATATTGCAATAATTACAATTAAAAATTTCTTTTTCATACTTATCTCTCCTTTTTCTTTTTTAATTTTTAGCATTTCAAACAAGATTTAAAAAAGTTTCTCCTTTCTAATCTATTAGACATTTCAATTATACCCCCCCCCCGAGCAATTTTGTCAATAAAAAAATATATTTTTTCAGATTATATAATTTACTTTAAAGATTATATTTTTTAAATAAAATAAAAAAGAGAACAATTTCTGTTCTACAATTTATTTATATTTTTAACCTAATGCCACATCTAAAATCATCATTAAGACAAAACCAAGTAATAAACCAATAGTTGCTAAGTTTTTATCTTCTGTAATTGA
Source organism: uncultured Bacilli bacterium (assembly GCA_910587745.1). GTDB lineage: Bacteria > Bacillota_I > Bacilli_A > RF39 > UBA660 > Caccenecus. Next base: position 3,588 of record CAJUNE010000025.1, on the reverse strand, counting down.
TTCTGGTAAAAGTTCACGAGCTGCGACTGCTATCATGGCTCCAGCTGCAAAAGCAAGTAATAAAGGAAGTACACTTCTAATAGTTAGAACAAGTACTACTCCAATCACGGCTGATATCGGTTCAACTATAGCACTCGCTTGACCGCACATAAAACTTTTAAAGCGTGAATATCCTACACTTCGAAGCGGCAAAGATACTGCTGCTCCCTCTGGAAAATTTTGAATTCCAATACCAATCGCTAGCATTAAAGCTCCAATTACAGTCATCCCTGGTACGCCACTTGCAATTCCACCAAAAGCAACACCAACAGCCATACCTTCTGGAATATTATGAATTGTAATCGCAGATACTAAAAGAATGCTTTTTTTAACACTATCTTTACCTTCACCTTTATTTTTTAAAGCTTTATCTAAAAACTTATCTGAAAATAAAACAAATAACCCACCAATAATAAAACCGAGTGCTGGCATTACCCATGGTATATATCCTAGTTCCACAGATTTATCTATCGCTGGTGATAAAAGTGACCAAAAAGATGCTGCTATCATTACTCCTGCACTAAAACCTAAGATAGTATTTAAAACTTTTTTATTTAAATCTTTAAAAAAGCAAACAGTTAAAGCTCCTAAAGCTGTTATTCCCCAAGTAAAAGTTGTCGCAATTAATGCTTGCCATACTGGGCTTATATTATTAAACCAATCCAATTTTTATTCACCTCTATTAATAAATTATGAATAAGCTATAATATTGCTACAAACTTGAAAAATAATAAATATTATGTTATTATGTATACAGATGAAGGAAACTTCATACAATAAAAAAGGAATACCTAGTTTTGACGAGTTAGGTACTATTCCAAAAAATTTTGTCTAGTACCGACTTATACAGTTGGTACTATTTTTATTAAAATGATTAAAATCACAATAATAAGGAGTATTATGATTGTACAGAGATATAACTCTATTTTTCTCATAATTTCACCTCCTTCCACTTCTAAAAGTAAAGGAGAATAGTACCTAAACTAACTAAATATTCCTATAAATATTATATCAAAAATTATACTATAAGTAAAACTTTTTAACATAGAAAAAGCAATAAATCATATTGCCTTAAATTTCATTGTTTTTCAAAATATCTCTAATTCTAGTCGCTTTATTTAAAGCTGTTTTAATTAAATCAAAAAACTTAGTTAAATATCTCAAGAACACTTCTGATATAAGTGCAAAATTAATACACAATAAAGTTCCTTGAATACTCATCGAATCTGTTATACCAAAGAATTCTTTAAAGAATAAAATAGATAATACTAAACCTATTGTACATATACTCCATATTGCCCATTTATATTTATTCATAGGTTTACTTATATTATATAAAACCATTATCCCAATAATTGATAAAAGAATAGTTGAAGCACTAGAAATATCTGAATCACTAGCTGCAAAAATAGTACCAAAAGTAACCATCGCAGCTACAATTAAAGTATCTGTTATAGCTCCAGGTATTGCTTTAAATAAAATATTATTTATAAATTTACCTTTAATTAAATCTTCATTAGGTATTTGTGATAAAAAGAATGCTGGAACACCAATTGTAAATAAACTAATTAAAGATATTTGTGCTGGCTGTAAAGGATATTTAACATTTAAAAATATAGCTAAAATAGAAGTACAAAAAGAAAAAATATTTTTAACTAAGAATAAACTTCCTGAACGTTCCAAATTATTTACAACTTGCCTTCCTTCTCTAACTACTTCAGGCATTTTCGCAAAATCTGATTCTAATAACACGACTTGACTAGCATTACGAGCAGCTTCACTTCCACTAGCCATAGCAACACTACAATCCGCATCTTTTAAAGCTAAAACATCATTTACTCCATCACCAGTCATCGCAACTGTTTTACCATTTTTTTGTAAAGCTCTTACAAATTTTCTTTTTTGATCGGGTGTAACTCTCCCAAAAACTGTATATTTCATAACCGCTTCCGTTATTGCCTCATCAGTAGTAAGAGTTGAAGCATCAATATAATTTTCGGCTCCTTCTATTTCTGCTCTTTTGGAAACCTCCGAAACAGTAATAGGATTATCTCCTGAAATAACTTTTATTTGAACTCCTTGTTTTTTAAAGAACGCAAAAGTTTCTTTAGCATTTTTTCGAATAGGATTAGAAACCATAATAAATGCCAAAGGCGTAACTTTTTTAGTTAAAGAAGCTCCAGTTAACGTTCCATCATATTTAGCAAAAACTAAAACTCTAAAACCTTTTTTACTATATTTTTCAACTTGATTACGATATAATTCATAATCTTTTTTCAAGATAAATTCTGGTGCTCCCATACAATAAGATTCACTTTCAAAATTAACTCCACTATATTTATATTCTGAAGAAAAACCAGTTACACTTTTCATTACTTTCCCCGTTGGTTTTATAAAATAACTTTTTAAAGCTGACATTGTTATATTATCAGCATCCTGATAAAAGACAAAATCACTAATTAAATCATTAATTTCTTCTTTAGTTTTCTTAACTCCCTTAATAATTTCAAAGGAATCAACTTGCATATTAGTATCAGTAATTGTTCCTGTTTTATCAACACATAATACGTCTACTCGTGCAAGAGTCTCAATAGATTTCATTTCGTGTAATAAAACTTTATTTTTAGCAAGACGCATAGCACTAAGAGCAAGAGTTACACTAGCAAGTAAAAATAATCCTTCAGGTATCATTCCTATAACGGAAGCTACCATTGCTTGTACACTAGCTTTTAAAGTTTCACCTGCAATAAAAAATGTTTGGATAAAAAGAATTATACCAATCGGAATAATAACAATCCCTGCTAGTTTAACAATTTTATTTAAAGAACGAATTATTTCTGATTGTTCTCCCTTTTTAGTTGCTTTAGCTTGCAAAGTCATTTGTGAAATATAAGAATCTGCTCCTACTTTAGTAAGACGTGCAAAACATTTTCCCGAAACAATAAAACTTCCACTCATAAGTTCTGAATCTTTAGTTTTAGCTATCTCATCAGATTCACCAGTTAAAAGAGATTCATTAACCATAGCTTTCCCTTCAATAACAACAGCATCAGCACATATTTGGTCTCCTGCTTTAAAAACAACAATATCTCCTAAAACTAATTCTTCTGCTTTTACTTCTATTTCTTCCCCATCTCTAATAGCAATAGCAGTTGGAGCATTAAGCATTGTAAGTTTATCAAGTACTCTTTTTGAACGTATTTCTTGAATAATACCAATCAAAGTATTAGCAAGTATTATTGGTAGAAATGTTAAATCACGAAATGACCCTACTAATATTAATAAAATAGATATAACTAAAAAAACTAAATTGAAATAAGTTAAAGTATTCTCTTTAATTATCTCTTTATTAGTTTTAGAAGGAGCTTTAACAGAAAAATTATTTTTTCCTGCATCCTTTAAGTTTTTTACCTGCGCACTAGTAAGTCCAATTATTTTATTATCTTCTTTCAAATTTATCCCCTCTAACTATTTGTTTATTTAAATATTTAAAATCTAAAGTTTTGCTAGTATTATACGTTATTATAAAATAATTAGCAAGTTTAGCCT